>JAFQJA010000018.1 GCA_017397315.1 Clostridia bacterium
ACCGCCTGTGTTTCCGGATCACCAAATCTGCAGTTGTATTCTATTACTTTAACGCCATCTTCTGTTACTATAAGACCAAAATAAAGTACACCTTTAAATGTTCTGTTTTCGCTGTTCATAGCGTTCATAGTTGGAATAAAAATATTGTCATAACAATATTTTGCAACACTGTCTGTGTAAATTCTGCTTGGTGAAAATGCACCCATACCACCAGTGTTTAATCCTTTATCGTTATCATACACTCGTTTATGATCCTGTGCGGAAACCATAGGTATAAGGGTTTTACCATCAGTAAATGCAAGCACCGAAACTTCCTGACCAATCAGAAATTCCTCGATAACAACTTTGTTGCCCGCAGTACCAAACGCTTTGTCATCCATTATTTCGTGAACTGCTTTTACGGCTTCGTCAAAGTTTTCGGCAATAATTACGCCTTTCCCGAGAGCAAGACCGTCTGCTTTAACCACTATAGGCATTTTTTGAGTTTTCAAATATGTAATAGCATCGGCGGAATTATCAAATGTTTCATACTGTGCTGTTGGAATATTATACTTTTTCATAAGATTCTTAGAAAACACTTTACTTCCTTCAATTATTGCCGCTTTGCTGACAGGACCAAAAGCATTCAATCCGTTTTCGTTTAGTTTATCTACCATACCCATTACTAATGGATCATCGGGAGCAACTATAGTCATATCTATCTGATTTTGTTTTGCAAACTTAACAATTCCGTCTATATCTGTTGCTTTGATATCAATACACTGTGCAAGTTGAGAAATACCACCGTTACCCGGTGCACAGTATATTTTTTTGACTTTTGGATTTTGAGCAATTTTGTGAATTATTGCATGTTCACGGCCGCCGCCGCCCACAACTAATATTTTCATATATTATTCCTTTCTTTTAGTGATGGAATAGGCGGTTTTTAGTAAACGCCATTGCCATGTTGTATTTATCGCAAGTTTCTATAACATTGTCATCTCTAATTGAGCCACCAGGTTGTGCAACATATTTAACACCTGTTTTACTTGCTCTGTGAATATTGTCGCCAAATGGGAAAAATGCGTCAGAACCAAGTGCAACATCTGTTAGAGTTTTTAACCATTCTTTTTTCTCTTGTAATGTTAATGGTTCTGGTTTTACAGTGAAGTAATTTTGCCATTCTCCGTCGTTTAATACATCTTCAGAAAAATCCGAAATATATACATCTATAGTGTTATCTCTGTCAGGTCGTCTTATATCGTCTCTGAATGGAAGAGAAAGTACCTTCGGATGCTGACGCATATACCAGTTGTCTGCTTTGTTTCCTGCTAGTCTTGTGCAGTGTACTCTGGACTGTTGTCCGGCTCCTATGCCGATAGCCTGACCGTCCTTCGCATAGCAAACAGAGTTAGACTGTGTGTATTTTAGTGTGATTAATGAAATTAAAAGGTCGATTTTTGCACTTTCCGGAATGTCTTTGTTTTTAGTTACAATATCTTTAAGCATTGATTTGTCAATTTTCAAATTATTTCTTCCTTGCTCAAAAGTAATGCCGTAACAGTCTTTATGTTCAATTTCATCAGGAATATAATTTTCATCAATCTGAATTACTGTGTAGTTTCCTTTTCTTTTTGTTTTTAATACTTCCAACGCTTCGTCAGTGTAGGAGGGGGCAATAATTCCATCTGAAACCTCTCTGGCAATGAGATTTGCAGTTTGAACATCACAAGTTTCTGACAAAGCAATGAAATCTCCATAAGACGACATTCTGTCAGCACCTCTTGCTCGGGCGTAGGCAGAGGCAATTGGAGAGAGTTCCAAATCTTCTACAAAGTAGATTTTTTTCATAGTTTCTGATAGTTCTTTATACACAGCAGCACCCGCCGGACTTACATGTTTAAATGATGCTGCAGCAGGTAAACCGGTAGCCTCTTTCAATTCTTTAACAAGTTGATAACTGTTAAATGCATCTAAAAAATTGATATATCCGGGTCTGCCGTTTAATACTTTTATTGGTAAATCATTGCCGTTTTTCATGTAAATCTTTGACGGAACCTGATTTGGATTACAACCGTATTTTAACAGTAATTCGTTCATAATTTTGCCTCCTATTTATTCTTGTTAACTATTCTTGTTTCAGTATTATTTGATTTAATATCTATGTATCTGACAAATAAGGATACTTTGTTTTGTTCGTTCAAATTATTCCAAAGTAATTCTGTTAATTCATCAATGTCTTTGTCTAAATAAATCATTTCAGGTTCACCTTCGAATGAAGGAATGGGACTGCCATCACATTTGTATGTGTGAATAAAGTGCCCGATACCATTTTGAGGTTGGGAATATTCATAGAAAAACCTTTGTGCTGAATTTTCGTTACCGCAAGAACTTTTTAAAATAGATAATTTATAACCGCCATTATCAATTATACCTGATATTCTCGGTGTAAAGTTTGGCGGGTCTGGTTCAAAAGTACGAGTTCTTAAAGCGTTTTCAAATGTATCACCGTTAACCATATAATCGAAAATTGTATCTGTCTGGTCGCCGTTTGTAACAATCGTTGTTTTGTTAATAACCTTAACAGGCGAATAAATTATAAGACTTGGGTCAGTAAGTTTAGACTCGTCAAAGGCTTTGGTTTTAATACCTTCACCGTCAACCTCAAATATTCTGTTTCTGCTGTTTTCACTTCTGCCCATAATGAAATATGCAATAATGTTTTTTGTGCCATCAGCACTTCTGCCCAGAATGATACCTCTTCCGGGATAGGTATTTTCACTCAGTAACTTTGATATATCTAAAATTTCCATATTAATCCTCCTTAATTTCGTTGTCGCAAATCATTTTTATCGCTTTAGGAAGTATTATCCATTCAGCCTGCTCCATAACTCTCTTTTGCAGGATTTGGGGAGTGTCTCCATCTTTGATTTCAACTGCTTTTTGAAGAATGATTTTTCCTCCGTCTGTAACCTCATTTACAAAATGTACTGTTGCACCGGTTACTTTAACACCATAGTTAAGTGCTGCTTCGTGTACTTTAAGTCCATAGAAACCATCGCCGCAAAACGAAGGAATAAGAGAAGGGTGCACATTAATAATTTTGTTTTTATATTGATTGAGTATTTCTTCTTTTAGGATACATAAAAAACCCGCGAGAACTATTAAATCAACATTGTTTTCTTTTAAATGTTTCAATAACTGAGATGTGAAATGCAGATTGCCTTTGCTTTCGATTACACAAGAGGGAATGTTGTGTATTTTTGCTCTTTCTAAAGCATAAACGCCTGGCTTGTTTGAAACAACGGTAACAATTTTGCCGTTGATTTCACCTTTTTCAACACTGTCAATTATAGCTTGAAGATTACTTCCGCTCCCTGATACAAGGACAGCAATATTTAGCATAACTCTACCCCATTCTCACCTTTTTCAACAGTGCCTAAAATATATGCAGTTTCGCCCATTTCTTTAAGAGTATTAACGGCATCGTTAGCCTGTTCTTTAGAAATTGCAAATATCATTCCGATACCCATATTAAAGGTGTTATACATATTTTGTAATGATACATTGCCTTTGTCCATCATAAGTTTAAATATTGCAGGAATTTCATAACTGTCAGTTTTAATTACTGCTTTCATATTATCGGGCAACATTCTTGGAATGTTTTCATAAAAACCTCCGCCTGTAATGTGCGAAATTGCTTTTACATTATATTTTGAAATTATTTCAAGCATTTGTTTTGCATAAATCTTCGTTGGAGTAAGAAGAGCCTCGCCTAAAGTTGCGCCTAAACATTCATAATACTCTTTTAGATTTTCTGCACCCTTATCGCTGTTTAGGTCAAATATTTTTCTTACTAAAGAATATCCGTTACTGTGAATGCCTGATGAAGAAATTCCTACTAAAATATCTCCTGCCTTTAGTTTTGAGCCATCGATAATGTCTGATTTTTCGACTGCACCTACAGCAAACCCCGCTAAATCATACTCGTCAATTTCATATAAGCCTGGCATTTCAGCCGTTTCACCGCCAATTAATGCACTGCCGGAAAGAACACATCCGTCGGCAACGCCTTTGACAATTTCGGCAACCTTTTCAGGATAGTTTTTTCCAACTGCTATGTAGTCTAAAAAGAAAAGAGGCTTTGCTCCTGAACATATAATATCATTAACGCACATTGCAACACAGTCTTGTCCGATTGTATCATGCTTATCCATAAGCATAGCAACCTTTAACTTTGTCCCTACACCATCTGTGCCGGAAACAAGTACAAGTTCATTGTAGTTTCTTGCATCAATTTCAAATAAACCGCCAAAACCGCCTATTCCTGAAAGAACGCCATTTGTAACTGTTTTAGCAATATGTTCTTTCATAAGTCTTACGGCTTCGTAACCTGCGTGAACATCAACGCCTGCATCTTTGTAACTGTTTTGCATAATATTTCAGTCTCCTTTTACAAATTATCTATTTCGGCTTGTAATTTTTTATCTTTTTCGATTACTTCGTTTGCTATATCAATTTTATATTGTAACAATTTGTCAGCTAGAACTTTGTCAGATAACGCTAAAATCTGAATAGCAAGAAGAGCTGCGTTTTCAGCACCGTCTATTGCAACAGTAGCCACCGGAATACCTTTTGGCATTTGAACCATTGACAACAAAGAATCAAGTCCGTCCATAGTGGAAGATTTGATAGGTAATCCTATTACCGGCAAAGTAGTATAAGCCGCAAGTACGCCTGCTAAGTGCGCAGCTTTGCCGGCAGCACCGATAATAACACCAAAACCTCTGTCCTTTGCATTTACAGCAAAATCTTCAGCTTCAGACGGGGTGCGGTGAGCTGAGATTACTCTGATTTCAAAGGGTACATCAAACTTCTTAAGAACAGAAATCCCCTTTTTAATAACAGGTAAATCAGAATCGCTGCCCATAATTATTGCAATTTTCATTATTTGTCAACACCTTTCCGCAAAGATAATCAAATTATATCACATTTTTTAAGGTTTTGCAATATCAAAAAATAAGTAAATGTAGTTGACATCAAATATCTTTAATGTTATAATTATGATAAAATGAAGAATTTTTGGATTTTTTGGAGTATATATGGAAATTAGACTGCAAAAATATATGGCAGACTGTGGTATTGCCGGACGAAGGAAGTGCGAAGAAATTATAACTTCGGGCAGAGTTTCGGTAAACGGAAATGTTGTTACCGAACTCGGAACAAAGGTTTCCGACAGGGACACAGTTATGCTAGATAACAAGTTAATTAAAGTTAACAATAAAAAAATTTATATTATGCTTAATAAACCTTCGGGTTATCTTACGACAGTTACCGATGACAGAGGTAGAAAAACAGTTATGGACCTTGTATCCGGTGAAATTAACGAAAGAATTTTCCCTGTTGGAAGACTTGATTTTGAAACTGAGGGTTTACTGCTTTTGACAAATGACGGAGATTTGGCGTACAAACTAACTCATCCTAAACATAATTTTGATAAAACTTATAAAGTTGTTTTAAATCTTGTACCCTCGCCTTCTGCTGTTTCTATGCTTAGAAACGGTGTCGTTATTGATAAGATAAAGACATACCCTGCAAAAGTTGAGTGGTTAAAAGACAATACATTGTATATTTCTATTCACGAAGGCAGGAACAGACAAATCAGAAAAATGTGCGAAGCGGTAGGTTATAAAGTTAAATATTTGTGCCGTGTTTCTATGGGTAATTTAAAACTTGGTAATGTACCATTGGGAAGGTGGCGTCATTTAACACCCGCTGAAGTAGATTATTTAAATAAAATTTGCGAATAATAAAGGGAAGAATGTAATGATTGAAATTCACAGACTTAATACATTTAATAATGAAATAATTATGGAAATGACTGAGAATGGGAAATGTGTTTGTCAGGCAAAAGCAATTTCAAACATAGATGGTACAGCGGAGATTATATCTTTCGGTAATGGTTATGACATGGGAAAAGCGTTGCTTAATGCCATTGATTTAATGGGAATTAAAGAAGTCTTTTGTAAAGATGATAATCTTAAAGATATTTTGAAGGCTTTGAAGTTCAAAAATGCCGGAAATAAATATGTTTTAAATCTTAATGGTTACTTTAATGCCGGTTGTTAAAATGATTATATATAAATAAAATATTTAAATACAAAAAAGTAAGGAGGCATAATGTTGAATAATAGCGATAAATTACTTCAGTTGAAAAAAATTAAGACTGCTGCTGAAAAGATTACTTCTAAAAACTCCACAGACAAAATGAGTGCAAGAAGTAAAATGATGTTATTGTTTGACGAAGGTTCATTTGTTGAACTTAACTGTTTTGACAGTGAAGAAGGACAAGGTGTAGTTACAGGTTATGGTGCAGTTAATGACAGGCTTGTATATGCCTATGTTCAGAACAGCAGTGTTTTAGGCGGTGCTATCGGTACCATTGAAGCCGAAAAAATTTTAAATGTTTTAAAACTTGCCGAGAAGACCGGTGCTCCTGTAGTAAGCATTGTTGATTCTAAAGGCGTTAAAATTGAAGAGGGCATTGATGTGCTTAATTCACTAGGTGAACTTTTTGCAAAAACTGCATCTCTTTCTGGTGTTGTTCCTCAAATTTCTGTAATTTCAGGACCATGTGCAGGCGGTTCAGTTTTTGTTCCATCTGCTTCTGATTTTGTCTTTACAATTAAAAATGTTTCAGGAATGTACCTGACAGGTCCTTCCGTTACAAGAGGAATTACCGGTAAAGATACTGATTCTGAAAAATTAGGCGGTGCTGTCGTTCTTGGCAAAAATGGAATTGCTGATTTTGTTTGCGACAGTGAAGAAATTTGTTTTGCTGAAGTAAGAAATCTTATTAATTTCTTGCCTTCAAATAATTTGGAAGTTGCAGTTGATTTGTCAACTGACGATATTAACAGAATTTCCGAAAATCTTAACTATGCTGTTGCTGATGAAGGCAAACCATACAATATGAAAGGTATTATTGCAGAAATTGCTGACAACAACATTGTTATTGAAAACAAAAAAGATTTTGCAAAATCTATTATAACGGCGTTTGTTAAATTAAATGGAGTTACTGTTGGTGTTGTTGCCAACCAACCCGATGTTGACAATGGTATTATTGACATTGACGCTGCTTCAAAAGCCGCTTCGTTTATTTTAAAATGTGATAGTTTTAATATACCTGTTGTAACTTTTGTTGACACAGACGGTTTTGCAATCGGAGAACAGTACGAAAACAAAGGCATCAGCAAAGCGGTTACAAAATTATTGGGCGCTTATGCCGGTGCAACAGTTCCAAAGATAACTGTGGTTGTAAGAAAAGCGTACGGAAGTGCTTATCTTGCAATGGGTTCGAAATCTGTTGGTGCTGACTTTGTATTTGCTTATCCTACTGCTGAAATTGCGGTATTAAGCGCTGAAACTGCTGCTAATATTTTATATAACGATAAAATTGCCGGTTCAGCTAATCCTATGAAGTCAAGACCAAATATAATTCAGGAATTCAGAGATAAAGATGCATCACCTTATGAAGCTGCTAAAAAAGGTTATGTTGATGATATAATTGTTCCTGAAACAACAAGACAGCGTTTAATCAGTGCTCTTGAACTTTTAGCAAGCAAAAGAGTATCGAATATTGCTAAAAAGCACAGCAATTTATAAAATAGGGAAGTGAATAGTTATGATAACACAGGCAATTGTTATTTCTGTAATCGGATACTTTCTTTGCTTTGCGGTTTTAGCAGTAATCTGGGCAGTTTTGGCATTAATGAGAAAACTAATGGAAACTAGCGAAAAACCTGCCGTAGTTCCTGAAGTAAAACCACAACCGGAAGTAAAGGTTGCAGTCGAAAATAATGATGATGAATTAATTGCGGTATTAACTGCTGCGGTTGCTGCATCACTTAATACATCCGTTAGTCATTTGAAAATTAAATCTTTCAAAAGATTACCATCAGGGCTTTCCAGATGGGGTACAGCATCAGTTAATGAAAATTTAGTCAACAAATTATAACTTGGAGGTAACTGTAATGAAAAAGTTCAGAATAAATGTAAATGGTAAATCATACGAAGTGGAAGTAGAAGAGTTAGGCGGTGTTGCATCACCAGTACCTTCACCTGCACCAGCATCTGCTCCGACAGCAGTTTCTGCTCCTGCTCCCGTTACAACTCCTGCACCTGCAACAAGCGGAAGTGCAGGAAGCGTATCTGTATCAGCACCTATGCCTGGTAACATTATAAAAGTAAATGTTAATGTTGGTGATAAAGTAACAAGCGGTCAGGCTGTTGTAATATTAGAAGCAATGAAAATGGAAAATGAAATTGCATCTCCTTCAGATGGTGTTGTTGCATCAATTAATGTTACTCAGGGTGCAACTGTAAATACAGGCGATTTGTTGATTACTCTTAACTAATATATATTAAATCATTATTAGGAAAGGGTGATTACATTTGCAACTGTTTATAGATGGATTGATTAGTTTTTTCCAAAGTACAAGTGTATATAAAATATTTGCACAAGGTGCAGACAGTTTTGTTTCTCTTGGGACTGCGGATTTAGGTTCTATTATTATGATAGGCATTGCATGTGTGCTTATCTATCTTGCTATCGGAAAAGGCTTTGAACCATTATTGCTTTTACCTATGGCGTTTGGTATGTTGCTTGCAAACATACCAGGTGCAAACATTATGCACAACGAATTTTTTGTTGGTACAGGTCAGGAAGAACATTTTGTAATCGACTACAGCAAGATACTTCATGAGGGAGGATTGTTTGACCTGTTGTATCTGGGCGTTAAACTTGGTATTTATCCCTCACTGATTTTCTTGGGAATAGGTGCTATGACTGATTTTAGCCCGCTTATTTCAAACCCAAAAAGTCTCATGCTCGGTGCTGCGGCTCAACTTGGTGTATTTGTAGCGTTTTTAGGTGCTATAATATCAGGTTCATTTGGTCTTGGTGAAGGTATGTCAATTGGTATCATTGGTGGTGCTGACGGCCCAACTGCTATTTTGGTTACAAAACATCTGGCTCCGTCATTGTTGCCTGCGATTGCAATTGCGGCATATTCATACATGGCATTGATACCTATTATTCAGCCACCAATCATGAAACTTTTAACTACAAAAAAACAAAGGGCTATTAAAATGGAACAACTTCGTACAGTATCTCAAAAGGAAAAGATATTGTTCCCGATTGTTACTGCTACTGTAGTTATATTAATTATTCCCGACGCAGCGCCTCTTATTGGAATGTTAATGCTTGGTAACTTGTTTAAAGAAAGCGGTGTAACCGAAAGACTGTCAAAAACTGCACAAAATGAATTGATTAATATTGTTACAATATTTTTAGGTGTTACAGTTGGTGCAACGGCTTCTGCACAGTTATTTTTAAATCCAAAAACACTACTTATTGTTGTTTTAGGTCTTGTTGCATTTTCAATAAGTACAGCCGGCGGTTTAATTGGCGGTCAGGTTATGTATTTCTTAACTAAAGGAAAAGTAAATCCGTTAATTGGGTCCGCAGGTGTATCTGCAGTTCCGATGGCAGCGCGTGTTTCGCAGGTTGTAGGACAGAAAGAAAATCCCTCAAACTATCTGTTAATGCATGCTATGGGACCAAATGTTGCAGGTGTTATCGCCTCTGCTGTTGCAGCAGGTGTATTCCTGACATTTGCCAGAATTCTTGGAATTATTTAGAAGGAGGAAACAGTTATGGCAAAGGTAAAAATTACTGAAACCGTATTAAGAGATGCTCATCAGTCATTGGTAGCAACAAGAATGACGACTGAAGATATGCTTCCCATAATAGAAAAACTTGATGATGTTGGATATAATGCTTTAGAGGCTTGGGGCGGTGCGACTTTTGATGCTTGTCTTAGATTTTTGAATGAGGACCCTTGGGAACGCCTGAGAAAATTTAAAGATAAAGCAAAAAAAACACCATTACAAATGCTGTTCAGAGGTCAAAATATCTTAGGGTACAGACATTATGCTGATGATGTAGTCGAATATTTTGTTCAGAAAAGTATTGCTAACGGTATCGATATTATCAGAATTTTTGATGCTTTGAATGATGTAAGAAATTTAAAAACTGCTATAAGCGCAACAAAAAAAGAAAAAGGACATGTGCAGGCCGCATTATCTTATACAATCAGTCCTGTTCATTCAAACGAATCATTTGTAAAACTTGCAAAAGAGCTTGAAGTAATGGGTGCAGACTCTATTTGTATTAAAGATATGGCAGGTCTTTTGACACCTTATGTTGCTTACGATTTGGTAAAAGGTATCAAAGGAGCAGTTAAAATCCCTGTTGAATTGCATACTCATTATACAAGTGGTGTTGCTTCAATGACATATTTGAAAGCTATAGAAGCTGGATGCGACATTGTTGACTGTGCTATTTCACCTTTGGCGCTTGGCACTTCACAACCCCCTACAGAGCCACTTGTTGCAACTTTGGCAGGAACTGAATATGACACGGGTTTGTCTCTAGAAAAATTGTCAGAAATTGCAGATTATTTCAAAACAATTAAAGATAAATTTGTTGAAGATGGTCTACTAAATTCCAAAGTAACAGGTGTTGATATTAATACTTTAAAATATCAGGTTCCCGGCGGTATGCTTTCCAACCTTGTATCTCAGTTGAAACAGCAAAATGCTGAAGATAAATTTGATGAAGTATTGAAGGAAATTCCGAGGGTAAGAGCAGATTTTGGCTATCCTCCACTTGTTACACCATCAA
>JAFQJA010000019.1 GCA_017397315.1 Clostridia bacterium
GATGTGTTGGTGCGTGTTCATACAACGGAAGAAATATCACAGATAATGAAACTCGCCTGGGACAAGACTATACCTGTAACAATAAGAGGAAGCGGAACCGGTCTTGTGGGTTCGGCAGTTCCCGTAGAGGGAGGTATTCTTCTTGAAACAACCCAGATGAACAAGATAATTGAATTGGACAAAAACAATTTAACTGTTACTGTAGAACCAGGTGTTTTGTTGATGGAGTTATCGGCTTTTGCGGAAGAAAATGACTTTTTGTATCCGCCTGACCCGGGAGAAAAATCCGCAACTATTGGTGGCAACATTTCAACCAATGCAGGCGGAATGAGGGCTGTAAAATATGGCGTTACAAGAGATTATGTAAGACAACTTACCATTGTTACCCCAGAGGGCGAAGTCTTAGTTCTGGGCGGAAAAGTGGCGAAAAATAGTTCAGGATACAGTTTGAAGGATTTGGTTATAGGCTCAGAGGGCACACTTTGCATTATTACAGAGGCGGTTTTGAAACTTGTGCCGTTGCCAAAGGTTTCTATTAGTTTATTAGTACCTTTCCCGGATATGAAAAGTGCCATTGAGGCAGTACCGCAGATAATACGGTCAAAGGTAACACCTACAGCAATAGAATATATGTCCCGCGACACAATTTTGTTCTCTGAAAGTTATCTGGGCAAGAAATTCCCTGACACTAAAAATGATGCATACATTTTGCTGACTTTTGACGGAAACACTGATGAACAAGTAGAAGAAGATATGAAAAATGTGGCGGAATTATGTCTCCGTATAGGTGCGCTTGATGCATACATTGTAGATACTGAGGAACGAAAAAAAGCGGTATGGTCTGCAAGGGGAGCGTTTCTAGAGGCTATAAAAGCATCTACAACCGAGATGGACGAATGTGATGTTGTAGTACCTGTTGACAAGGTTGACGATTTTATAAAATTCACTCACGGACTGGCTGAAGAAATGAATGTGAGGATACCAAGTTTTGGTCATGCAGGTGATGGAAATCTACATGTTTATATATGCCGAGACCAACTTGGTTCGGAAGACTGGGAAGATGTGCTTTCAAAATGCTTTGACAAGATGTACCTTAAAGCTAAAGAATTAGGCGGTCTGGTATCGGGAGAACACGGCATTGGTTTTGCAAAAAAAGAGTATTTAAAAGAACTGCTTGGAGAAACACCAATTTCTCTTATGCAGGGAATTAAAAAGGTTTTTGATGAAAAGAATATACTTAATCCCGGAAAAATCTGTTTTTAATATGAAGAGGCGATAATTATTAAAACTGTAGGAATTGTTTCGGAATACAACATTTTTCATAACGGACATTTGTATCAGATAGAAAAGACAAAAGAAATCACGAATTGCGAGAACATAGTTGCTGTAATGAGCGGTAACTATGTTCAGCGTGGGTCGGTGGCTGTTTGCAACAAATGGGCGAGAGCGGAAATGGCGGTTAAAAACGGAGTTAATCTTGTTATAGAATTGCCATCGGTTTACAGTTGCCAGACCGCTGAAATATTCGCGAGAGGTGCTGTGGAAATTTTTAATGCCTTAAATATTATTGACGGCATTTCTTTTGGTGTGGAAAATGATAACAAAGAAGAAATAATAAAGACCGCTACAGTTTTGAATAATGAAACAACACAATTTAAAGACGAATTGGCAAAGAAACTTGCTATGGGTACAGGTTACCCCAAAGCAAGACAAATGGCATTAAAAAAGGTTTATGGCATTGATTTGACAGACAGCCCCAACAATATTTTGGCAGTAGAATATGTAAGACAACTGCAAAAACTAGGGAGTAATATTGATATAGTGCCAATAAAAAGAAAAGGAAGTTTTCACGACCAAAAGGGAAGCGCCTCTTATATCCGTGAACTTATTAGAGACGGCAAGGATTTTTCTGGTTTAGTGCCTAAATCAGTTATGGAAATTGTGAAACGAGAAACTGAAAAAGGAACAATGCCTGTTTTTGACACAACATTTTCGCAGGCACTTTTATACAAGTTAAGAACAGTGTCTTCTGATGAACTCAAAAGCATTGCTGATATGGCGGAAGGCCTGGAAAACAGAATTACATTTGAGGGTGCAAAACAAAACGACTTTGAAAATCTTGTGTCGGCTATAGCAACAAAACGATATTCCAACGCAAGAATAAGACGAATTTTGATGAACATTCTTCTTGGTATCACAAAAGAGGAAGTGGCTAAAAGTCCGTCGTACATCAGAGTACTTGGTGCAGACAAAAAAGGCTTTGCAATGTTAAAAGAGTTAAAAGACAGGTGCGATTTGCCTGTGATTATAAAAACGGCAGATGCTAATAATTTCCCGCAATTAGATAATGAGATAAAGCGTTCGTCGGTATACGCTCTGGGATACAAAAACAAAGATGTCTCTTTGTCTTTACAGGAATATACCGAGGGGGCATATATTTTAAAATAATTTATAAAAAACTCTTGTGTTTTTAAAACTCCTATGGTATAATATATTGATATTTGCGAAATGGGAGGTTAAGGATAATGAAAAAAATGCTAAAGAAAGTTATTTATTTCCTTACAACCCCACTATTTTTATTTTCATTTTAGCGTTCACGATTTTTTAATTGTGAGACGCTTTTTTATTGTGTATTTTTATTAACAGGAGGGAAAAAAGTATGCCGCGTAACAAGGATATTAAAAAAGTAATGGTAATAGGCTCGGGCCCTATTATTATCGGTCAGGCTGCTGAATTTGACTATGCCGGAACACAAGCGTGCAGGGCTTTGAAAGAAGATGGAATAGAAGTGGTATTGGTTAACTCTAACCCTGCTACTATTATGACAGACAGTGTAATGGCTGATGAAATTTATATCGAACCTTTAAATTTAGATACGGTTAAAAGAATTATAGAAAAGGAAAAGCCGGACAGCCTTTTGTCAACTTTAGGAGGACAAACAGGTCTTACATTATCGATGCAGTTGGCAAAGGAAGGTTTTTTGGAAAAGCATGGCGTTAAATTGTTAGGTGCCAACCCCGAAACTATTGACAAAGCAGAGGACAGACAGTTGTTCAAGGATGCTATGATGGGCATAGACATTCCGGTTATTCCGTCAAAAGTTGTAACAGACATTGAAAGCGCGTTGGAATTTGCAAATGAGATAAAATACCCCGTTGTAGTCAGACCTGCTTTTACATTGGGCGGTACAGGCGGCGGTATAGTTTATAACGACGAAGAACTTTACGAAATAGGTACAAACGGTTTAAGACTGTCGCCTATTACTCAGGTTTTGATTGAAAAATGTGTCTCCGGCTGGAAAGAAATAGAATTTGAAGTAATGCGCGACAGAAAAGGAAATGCAATTATTGTGTGCGATATGGAAAATGTGGACCCTGTTGGTGTACACACAGGAGACAGTATTGTTGTTGCACCTTGTATGACTTTGTCAAAAGAAGAATATACAATGCTTAAAACTGCCGCTATAAAAATAGTTAATTCGTTAGGCGTTGAGGGTGGTTGCAACTGTCAGTTTGCTTTGCACCCCACAAGCCACGAATATGCAGTTATAGAAGTTAACCCACGAGTTAGCCGTTCTTCTGCTCTTGCATCAAAAGCAACAGGTTATCCTATTGCTAAAATTGCCGCAAAAGTCGCAATCGGTTATTCATTAGATGAAATTAAAAATGATGCAAATGGTACATCTTCTGCATTTTTTGAGCCACAAGTTGACTATGTAGTTGTAAAATTCCCTAAATGGCCTTTCGATAAATTTGTGTATGCTAAAAGACTTTTGGGTACACAGATGAAAGCCACAGGCGAAGTAATGGCAATAGGTATGAGTTTTGAACAAGCCCTTTTAAAAGCGGTAAGAGGTGCAGAAATAGGTCTTGACGATATGAATTACAAAGTTTTCAAACCCCTTACTGACAAAGAAATTATGGACCGTGTTGCAACTTGCGACGACCAGAGAATATTTGCAGTTTTTGAAGCAATTAAAAGAGGAATTGAACTTTCAGATATTTATGACATTACAAAAATTGACACATGGTTTTTACAAAAACTTAAAAACCTTGCGGAAATGGAACACGAACTTGAAAATAACCAACTATCAAAAGAACTGTATTATAAAGCAAAAAAACTCGGTTATACCGACAAGTCTATAACGAATATATCAAAAAGTCAGGTGCCTTGCCGTATTCCGTTGTCTTACAGAATGGTTGACACCTGTGCAAAAGAATTCTCTGCAGACACACCGTATTTCTATTCTGCAATAGACTGCGAAAATGATGCACAAAGATTTATTGATAAAAAAGGCGACAAACAGACTGTTGTTGTATTTGGTTCAGGGCCTATAAGAATAGGACAAGGTATTGAGTTTGACTACTCATGCGTACAATGTGTGTGGACACTTAAGAAAATGGGCTACGATGTTGTAATTGTAAACAACAATCCCGAAACTGTTTCAACAGACTTTGACACCGCAAACAGACTTTACTTTGAGCCGTTGACACCCGAAGATGTTATGAATATATTAGAAGTTGAAAAACCTTATGGTGTGGTAGTTGCATTTGGCGGACAAACAGCAATAAAACTAACCAACTTCTTAACAGAAAAAGGTGTTAAAATACTTGGTACTCAAGCAGACAGTATTGACGCTGCAGAAGACAGAGAGCGTTTTGACGCACTTTTGGAAAGATTAAAAATCAAGCGTCCTGTAGGCGATACCGTAATGACAATGGAGGAAGCGTTGGAAGTTGCACAGCGTATCGGCTATCCTGTGCTTTTAAGACCGTCTTATGTATTAGGCGGACAAAATATGATTATTGCATTTAGCGAAGCGGATGTTAAAGAATATATGAAGATAATTCTTTCTAACAACATTGAAAACCCTGTTTTGATTGACAAATATTTAATGGGTACAGAACTTGAAGTAGATGCAATAAGTGATGGGGAAGATGTTCTTGTTCCCGGTATTATGGAACATATTGAAAGAGCAGGTATTCATTCGGGCGACTCTATTGCAGTATATCCTGCGTGGAATATCAGTAACAGAATAAGAGAAAAACTAATCGACCATACAAAAGAACTTGCACTGGCACTTAAAACAAAGGGCCTTATCAACATCCAGTATCTTGTATATGAGGACGAAATTTATGTAATTGAGGTTAATCCGCGTTCTTCAAGAACAATACCTTATATAAGCAAGGTAACTGGTGTTCCAATGGTAGAACTTGCCACAAAAACAGCCATCGGATACAAATTATCAGATTTGGGATACGGTACAGGTTTATATAAAGAATCGCAATATGTGGCAGTTAAAGTACCTGTATTTTCCTTCGAAAAACTTATAGATGTTGATGTTCACTTAGGACCTGAAATGAAATCAACAGGCGAAGTTCTGGGTGTGGGAAAAACATTAAGAGAAGCTCTTTACAAAGGTTTGAGTGCCGCAGGATACAGCCTTAAGAAAAACGGTGGCGTGTTGTTTACCATAAGAGATACAGACAAACCGGAAATGATTGCAACAGCTAAAAAGTTCAAGGAACTTAATTTTACTATTTACGCAACAGAGGGTACTGCAAAAACATTAAGAGAAAATGGCATTGAAGTAATAACAACATACAAAATACATCAGAACCCCAACGACAACATTGTAAATCTTCTTGAAAGCGGAGTTATTGACTATGTAATTTCTACTTCGTCTAAAGGAAGAATACCAACATACGACAATGTTAAAATCAGACGAAAAGCGGTAGAATTAAGTATTCCGTGCTTAACTTCTATTGATACAGCAAAT
Source organism: Clostridia bacterium (assembly GCA_017397315.1). Taxonomy (GTDB): domain Bacteria; phylum Bacillota; class Clostridia; order Monoglobales; family Firm-18; genus RGIG1864. The sequence goes on from JAFQJA010000019.1 coordinate 5,780, forward strand.
GCTATTGTAGATAGTTTAAACAGCGGATATTCACTTTACACAACAGAAATCGTGGATATAAACAAGATTGTGAAAAGATAATAAAAAAAGACCTGTATCTTATGATACAGGTCTTTTTATTATAAATCTTTTGGTCTTTCGCCCATTCCGAAACGGTACAAAATTGCTTCTGCAATTCTTTTTGAGGCTTTGCCATCGCCGTAAGGGTTTACGGCATTAGCCATTTTGTTATACTCGTTTTTATCTGTAAGCAAAGTACAAGCCATATTATAAATAGTGTCTTCGTCAATTCCTGCAAGTTTTACAGTGCCCGCCTCTATTGCCTCGGGGCGTTCTGTTTCATTTCTTAAAACAAGTACCGGTTTGCCAAGAGACGGTGCTTCTTCCTGCAAACCGCCCGAATCAGTCATAATCATATAACTTCTGTCCATAGCGTTATGCAGGTCGTTAACATCAACAGGGTCTATAAGTTTAATTCTTTCGTGTCCGCCTAAAATTTTATTTACAACTTCACGCACCGCAGGATTTAAATGAACCGGATACACGACGGACACATCCTGGAATGTATCAACTATTCTTCTTATGGCGTTACAGATATTATGTAACGGTTGACCTAAATTTTCTCGTCTGTGAGCTGTTACCAGTATAACCCTTGAATTTTTAAAATCTATTTGTTTAAGACTGTTGCAGAATATATGGTTTTCACTTACCGTTGTTGCCATAGCATCAATTACAGTGTTGCCGGTAATAAAAATATCTTCGTCTTTAATATTTTCGTTAAGCAAGTTCTGTCTGTTTGATTTGGTGGGTGAGAAGTGCATTTCTGCAATTCTTCCCGTTAAGTTTCTGTTCATTTCTTCGGGGAACGGAGAGTATTTGTCGAAAGTTCTTAGTCCTGCTTCTACATGTCCCACAGGCACCTGATTATAAAATCCCGCAAGAGCACCGACAAAAGAAGTGGTAGTATCACCGTGTACTAAAACTATATCGGGTTTTGCTTCTTTTATTACATCGTCAAGACCTTCCAATGCACTTGTCGTGATTGTGGTTAGGGTTTGGCGTTGTTTCATAATATCCAAATCATAGTCAGGTTTTATATTGAATATATCAAGGACCTGGTCAAGCATTTGTCTGTGCTGAGCAGTTACGCAAACGATTGACTGGATTTGTTCGTGTTTTTCAAGTTCCAGAACAAGGGGAGCCATTTTTATAGCCTCCGGTCTTGTACCGAAAACGGACATAACCTTAATTTTCTTCATTGTATTCGTTCCTTTCTCTGTTGCGTATAGAAAGAGTTTTAATTCCGCACAAAAGCAGTAACAAAATAGCAAAAATAAATATAAATGCTCTTTCCCAACCGCTTAATATGATTACAACTGCGCTTAAAGACAAAAGTGCACTTGCAATACAGAGGATTGAAACGGACTGACTTTGATTAAAGCCCATATCAATTAGTCTGTGGTGCAAATGTCCTCTGTCGGGATGCATGGGCGACTGTCCTTTTAAAACTCGCCGTATAATTGCAAAACTTGTATCAAAAATCGGCAAAGCAAGAATTAAAAACGGTACACTTACGGAAATTGCAGCGTAACCTTTAAACAATCCCATTACACTTATGCTTCCGAATACAAAGCCTAAGAAAGTTGCACCCGCATCACCCATAAAAATAGATGCGGGGTGTTTATTAAATGGTAAAAAACCAAAACAAGCACCTGCAATTGATGCAGACAAAATAGCAAGGTTGGTTTCACCTGTTAATAGCGCTACTGTAGACAACGAAATTGCAGAAATAGAGGAAATGCTTACCGAAAGACCGTCAAGACCGTCAATTAAGTTAAAAGCATTTGTTACGCCTACAATCCAGAAAACAGTTAGGGGTACTGACCACATGCCAAGAGAAATGTATTGAGCCTCCTGCCAGAAAAACGGATTGGTAAGGTGGTCTATTTTTACTCCATGCATAACTACCAGAAGTGCTGCACCTATTTGTATCAAAAACTTTAGGATTGCAGGCAAGTCCAAAATGTCATCTAAAACTCCAAGCGAAACAATTATTACCGCGCCTAAAAGCACGCCCATTAACTGACTGTTTATATCGCAAAAACAAAGGATTGAAATAAGCGCACCGTAAAAGATTGCAACACCGCCTATTGTGGGTATTGCTTTTTTATGCATTCTGCGTTCATCTTTTGGAATATCAACTGCACCGATTCTAAATGCCAATGTCTTTACAATAGGTGTAGATGCGTAAGATACCGCGAAAGAAACCGCGATAGCAAACAATAATCGTAATACTATATCTAAAATCATATATTTTCTCCCATTTATCTTTCGGTGAAACCGACTTTCTTATAAACTTTTCGTAAAGTCTTGTATGCAACATGGGCTGCTTTTTCTGCACCATTTTCATACACGCTCTTTAAATATGCTTTGTCTTGTGATAGTTTATTGAATTTATCCTGAAGAGGTGCTAATGCGTCAGCAACTGTTTCTGCTACTGCAAGTTTGAATTCTCCGTAACCTTTGCCCTGAAATTCCAAAACAGCTTCGTCTATTGTTTTGTTTGTAACTGCACTGTAAATGGAAAGCAAATTATTGATGCCGTCTTTGCCCTCTCTGTATGCAATTTCCCCATCACTGTCAGTTACGGCTTTTTTGAATTTGCGGATAATTGTATCTTTGTCGTCAAGAATAGCAATGTAACCGTTGGGGTTGGGGTCGGATTTACTCATTTTTGCTGTAGGCTCTGCAAGGCTCATAATTCTTGCCCCCACTTTTCCGATATATGGTTCCGGCATAGTAAACACATCACCGTATACATTGTTAAATCTGTTGGCAATATCTCTTGTGATTTCAAGATGCTGTAACTGGTCGTGCCCGACAGGAACAAGATTTGCCTGATACAGCAAAATGTCTGCCGCCATTAAAACAGGGTATGTGAAAAGACCGCTGTTTATATTATCTGCGTGTTTGGCAGATTTATCCTTAAATTGCGTCATTCTTTGAAGTTCGCCCATATAAGTATAGCAATTTAGTATCCAGTTAAGTTCTGCGTGTGCAGAAACATGGCTTTGGAAAAATAATGTGCTTCTATCAGGGTCAATTCCGCTTGCAAGATAGATTGTAAAAATCTCCATTGCTCTTTTACGAAATTGTGCAGGGTCTTGTCTTACTGTAATAGAGTGTAAATCTGCAACACAATAAAAGCAGTCATAATCATCCTGCAACTTACTCCAGTTTCTTAATGCGCCGATGTAGTTGCCAAGTGTAAGAAGTCCGCTTGCCTGAATAGCACTTAAAATTCTTTTTTTGTCATCCATTGTTTTTTAAAACCTTTCCTAAAATTTCCATGCCTTGTACTATCTGTTCATCTGAAGCCATAGAGTAGTTTAGTCTGAACGCGGATGTTATTGCTGTCTGGTCTATCATTGCACTTGAACCAGGAACGATGGCTACATTGTTCTCAATAGCTTTTGCATTTAAAACTGCACTATTGCTACCGTCGTTTGCATCACACCACAAGAAAATTCCGCCTTCGGGGTTAGTGGCTGTAACATTGCCCGGGAAATATTCTTTTATACATTTTTTCATTAAGTCGCATTTTTTTCCGATATGCTGACAACTCTTTTTGATGTGAGCATCCAAATCGTACTGTTTTATAAATTCGCTTATAATCATTTGTGAAATGACATTTGTGTGAACATCACTAACCTGCTTGCACACAACACACTTTTCTATTAATTCAGCATCAGCACAAAGGAAACCAACACGAAGTCCGGGAGCCATGATTTTCGAATATGATCCGGCATAAATTACTATGTTGTCTTTATCCATTGACTTTATTGTTGCGACAGGCTCTCCTTTAAATCTCAACTCACCGTAAGGATTGTCTTCTAAAATGAATACGCCGTGTTTTTTTGCAACTTCCAAAATTTGTTTTCTCTTTGCAAGAGACATTGTTCTTCCTGATGGGTTCTGGAAAGTAGGAATTGTATAAATAAACTTAATGTTATTATGTTGCTCCAAAATCTCATCTAATTTTTCTATGTTCATACCGTCTTCGTCCATCGGCACGCCGTATAATTGTGCGTTATATGAACGGAAACAGTTAAGTGCACCCACGAAAGAAGGCACTTCACACGCCACGCCGTCGCCTTCGTTTAAAAGGGCTTTTGAAACAAGTTCAATTCCTTGCTGTCCGCCGGAAACCATAATAACATTATCTTTTTCGTTGCCTGTGTTTTGTAATGCAAGGCGTTTTTTTGTCTGTTCTATAAGGGGTGCGTAACCCTCGGTAATACCATACTGCAACGCCGTTACCCCTTGGTTTAAAAAGATTTCTCTTGCAATTTCGGCAATTTCTTTATTGGGATAAAGTTCGGGGGATGGCATACCACCTGCAAATGAGATCATACCAGGCTTTGCAATTGCCTTAAATGATGCTCTTATTGCAGAACCCTGCAAATCTTTTACTCTATTTGAAAATTCTATATTCATACTTATACCCCTTTACGATAAAAATACTTACATAATATTGTATCACAATAACCAATACTTGACAAGATTAAAATTAAAATATATTATATATATGTATGTATTTTTAAAAGGAGAGAAGTTTAATGCCAAAAATCAGAACAAGATTTGCACCCAGCCCGACAGGTTATATGCACATAGGCAATTTAAGAACTGCGTTATATGCTTATTTGCTTACAAAATCTATGGGAGGAGATTTTATATTAAGAATTGAAGATACAGACCAGGAAAGATATGTCGAAGGTGCCACTGATGTTATTTACAACACTCTTCGTGAAACAGGTCTATTGTGGGACGAAGGTCCCGATATTGGCGGTGATTACGGCCCGTACATCCAAAGCGAGCGTAAAGATTTATATAAAAAATATGCTGAAATGTTGGTAGAACAGGGAAAGGCTTATTATTGTTTTTGCGACAAAGAAAGACTCGAACAGGTAAGACACGACTGCGAAGCACAGAAAATTCCGCCGAAGTATGACAGACATTGTCTGTCTTTGACGAAAGAAGAAATACAGGCAAAAATTGATGCAGGCGTGCCTTATGTAATAAGACAAAATATGCCACAAACAGGTACAACTTCTTTTGAAGATGCTGTTTTCGGTACGATTACTGTTGAAAACATTACTTTGGACGACAATGTTCTTTTGAAATCTGACGGTATGCCTACTTACAACTTTGCAAATGTAATAGACGACCATCTTATGGCTATCACTCATGTTATAAGAGGTAACGAGTATTTGTCATCAACCCCAAAATACAACTTGCTTTATGAAGCATTTGGATGGGAAATTCCAAAATACATTCACTGTTCTCCTGTTATGAGAGACCACAGTCATAAACTTTCAAAACGAGACGGCGACGCGTCTTACGAAGATTTTATTAAAAAAGGCTATCTTAAAGAAGCAGTGCTTAACTATATTGCACTTTTGGGTTGGAGCCCACAGGGTGAGCAGGAAAAATTTACTTTGGAGCAGTTGGTAGAAGCATTTTCGGTTACAGGTATCAGTAAATCTCCTGCGATATTTGACGAGGCAAAACTTGCATGGTTAAACGGAGAATATTTAAGAGAATTAACACCTGTTGAGTTCTATGAAAAAGCATTACCGTTTATTGAACAGGCTGTTAAAAACCCTGCATACGACAAAAAGAAAATCAGCGAATTATTGCAAAAGAGAACTGAAAAACTGTCTGATATTCCCGAACAAATCGACTTTTTTGATGCCGTTCCCGAGTACAGCAACGAACTTTATCTTCATAAAAAAATGAAAACAAATGAAGAAAATTCAAAAACCTCGTTAATCGCGTTAAAAGAACTTTTGTCAAAACAGAATGACTGGACAGTTGACGGAATTCATGACAGCGTAATGGGATTGGTAGAACAGTTGGGAATTAAAAATGGACAGATGTTATATCCCCTTCGAGTGGCGTTGTCGGGTAAAGCATTTACTCCCGGCGGAGGAATAGAACTTGCAGAAATTCTTGGCAAAGAAGAAACTTTAAAAAGAATTGACGAGGCAATATTAAAACTATGAAAAACTTACCCGTAATTATTGATACTGACCCCGGAACAGACGACGCAGTTGCATTGTTTGTTGCAAAAGCCTTAAATATTAATGTCGACACCGTTGTAAGCGTTTGCGGTAATGTAAATGGCAGTTATACTCACAAAAATGTTGTTGATTTAAACAGTTTTCTGTCTCTTAATGCCAATGTGTTAAAGGGTGCCGACCAGCCTTTGTCTGGTAACGGATTTACGGCAGAGGAGGTTCACGGAGAAAACGGAATAGGCGGTGTAATTCTGCCTTTGGCTAAAGACAATGCGGGAAATATTGAAGAACTGCACCACACCTTGAAAAGGCTTAAAAGAGCAGATGTAATTACTTTGGGACCATTAACAAATATTGCTTATATTCTGAAAGAACATCCTGAAGTGAAGGCAAATATAAATAGTCTGACTATAATGGGCGGTGGGTTTGAAATTTCAAACATACCAAACAATGCGGAGTTTAATTTTGGTTGTGATCCGGAGGCAATCAGGACGGTTTTATGTTCGGATATTGACATAACAATCGTTCCTCTTGATGTTACACATAAGATATATTTATCAAAAGAAGAAATAAAAGATATATGCGGTTTTGAAATTGATAAAACAGATAGTTCTGTTTATGGAGTAATATCTGAAATAATGTACTATAATTACAAAACTTCAATTGCAAAAAATGACAAAGGAGCATTAATTCACGACGCTACCGCCGTTCTGGCTTACTTGTTTCCCGAATATTTTGAAGGGGTTTACGGCGATATTTTTGTTGACGAATTCGGTGCAACAACTTTTAAATCGGACGGGAACATTAAAGTATTATTTGATGTTGAGCGAGATTTGGTTATGGAAAAATTGAAAAAATGTTTTACGAAAGGATACTAGATGATGCTTATAAATTGCTCAAACATTTCTAAAATGTATGGCACTGAAACAGTAATAGCACCATCATCTTTTGCAGTAAATGACGGAGATAAAATTGGTCTTGTCGGCGTAAACGGTGCCGGTAAGACCACTCTTTTTAAGATGCTTTTAGGTGAACTGTCTTGCGACAGCGGTGAGATTTACAAGTCCAACAATCTTAAAATTAAATATCTAGAGCAATATGTAAGTTATAATTCCAACAAAACTATTATTGGAATTATAACAGACGCCTTTTCGCAGGTGGTGGAAGTTGAAAAACAGCTAAATGACATAACAAAAGAAATGGAAATACATGCCGACGATAAAACAATACAATTGCATCACGAATTGAGCGAGAAATATGAAGAACTGGGCGGGTTTACATATAAAAGCAGAATAAAATCAACCCTTTTAGGTCTTGGCTTTTCAGAAAACGATTTCAATAAAAATTTCTCTGACCTGAGCGGTGGACAAAAAACAAGAGTAATGCTTTGCAAAATATTGCTTGACAAAGCAGATTTGTTGCTTCTTGACGAGCCTACAAATCATCTGGACCTAAAAAGCATTGCATGGCTGGAAGACTTTTTAACTGACTATAAAGGCAGTTTTGTTGTTATATCCCACGACAGATACTTTTTAGACAAAGTAACAAATAAAACGGCAGAAATAGATAACGGAAAAATAATCACATACAACGGCAACTACTCAAGATATACAGTGCAAAAAGAAGAAAGAGAAAAAACTCTTGAACGGAAATATAAAAAACAAACAGACGAAATTGCAAAACTTGAGGGAATAATAAAACAACAAAAACAATGGAACAGAGAAAAAAATATAAAGACTGCCGAAAGTAAACAAAAAGCCATAGACAGAATTAAAGAAGATATGGAAACACCTCAGTCGGCTTTGCAGGCTGTTCATTTCTCATTTAAAAGGGCAGAAAGTTGCGGTAATGAAATTCTGGTTTGCAAAGACTTAAAAATGGGCTTTGATGGAAAAGTACTGTTTGAAGAAGGTAATATTTTTATAAAAAAACAGGACAGAGTATTTGTAACAGGTGATAACGGAAGCGGAAAAACTACACTTTTAAAAATAATTAATGGTGAATTGACCCCGCTTGAGGGTGAATTCAAACTGGGCAGTAATGTGAAAATCGGGTATTTTGATCAGAGCCAAAAATGCTTAAATCTTGGCAAAACTGTGTTTTCACAAATTAGTGATGATTTTCCATCTATGACCAATACCGAAATAAGAAACGCACTGGCATCATTTTTGTTTAAAGGAGATGATGTGTTTAAATATATTTCCGATTTAAGCGGTGGCGAACGAGCAAGGGTGGCACTTTTGAAATTACTCCTTTGCAGTGCGAATTTATTAATTCTTGATGAGCCTACTAATCATCTGGATATACAATCAAGAGAGGCTTTGGAAAAGGCACTGCAAGATTATGATGGTACAATTTTGGCGGTATCTCACGATAGATATTTTATGGACAAATTATCTACAAAAATATACAACATATCGAACAAACAGATAAAAGAATATGCTTATGGATATAAATATTTTGAACAACAAATTAATAATTACAGCAAGCGAGTTAGTCGACAGAAAGCAGAGGCGGTGTTGTCTTACAAATTAAAGAAAAAGGCAGAGGCCGAAAAAAGAAAACTTGAAAGTTTGATTACTAAAACGGAACAGGAGATTGCTTTGGCGGAAGAAAAAATTGAGGATTTAAAACGACAGCTTATGCTTCCTGAAGTTGCGGTTGATTATTTAAAAGCTACTGAAATTACTGATGAAATTGAAAAACTCGATTGCGTTCTTACTGAACATTATGAAAAGTGGGAACAGTACACTGTGCAGTTTTCGACTTTAAATGATATGTAGTTTTTATAAAATTTGACAAATAAACTGTTATGGTGTAAAATTACTTATCAATACTTTATGTGGAGGAATTATGGTAAAGTTAGATAGTTTATTAAATGAATATGCTACAATGCGTAAAGACAATGTTAATATAGAGGCTGATTATTACAGCAGATATGATGTTAAACGCGGATTGCGAAATAAAAACGGAACAGGTGTTTTAGTTGGGTTAACATCAATCGGCGATGTTCACGGTTACATTATTGACGAAAACGAAAAAGTCAATGTAGAAGGTAAATTGAGATTTCGCGGTGTTGATGTTTTTGATTTGGTTGAAGCATGTGAAAAAGAGGACAGATTTGGCTTTGAAGAAACAGCATTTTTATTGTTGTTTGGTAATTTGCCAACGAAACAGCAACTAAAGGATTTTTGTGAGGCACTGTCCCAACTTCGTGAACTGCCTGACAACTTCACTGAAGACTCAATCCTTAAGTTTCCAAGCAATGATGTTATGAATAAACTTGCTCGTTCTGTTTTGACTTTGTATTCTGAAGACGATAAAGCGGGAGATACATCTTATGAAAATGTAATCAGACAGTCGATGGAATTGATTGCCCGTTTCCCAATAATTATTGCTCAGGCGTATCAAACCAAGAAACATTATTTTGACGGCAAAAGTTTATTTTTACATAAAAGTAAAAGCGATTATTCTACTGCGGAGAATTTCCTGCATATATTAAGAGCCGACAATAAGTTTACTCACGAGGAAGCAAGACTTCTTGATTTATGTTTAATACTTCACGCTGAACACGGAGGAGGTAACAACTCTGCGTTTACCACTCATGTTGTGTCGTCTTCCGGAACAGACACATATTCCGTTGTTGCGGCTGCAGTATGCTCGTTAAAAGGACCAAAACACGGTGGTGCCAACCATAAGGTAATGGCAATGATGAACGAAATTAAACAAAATGTAAAAGACTGGAAAGACAGCGAAGAAGTGTCTGCGTACCTGATGAAAATTCTTAATAAAGAAGCGTTTGATAAAACGGGGTTGATTTACGGAATGGGCCATGCGGTATATACCATATCAGACCCAAGGGCTGTACTGCTTAAGAGAAATGCGAAACGGCTGGCACTCGAAAAGAACGCTATGGCAGAATTCGAATTATATAGTCTTGTTGAAGAGTTGTCTCCCGCTTTGTTTTGCCAACACAAAGGGGTAGATAGACCGATATGTGCAAATGTAGACTTGTACAGCGGGTTCGTTTATTCGATGCTTAACATATCTGAAGAATTATATACTCCTCTTTTTGCAATGGCTAGGATTGTTGGCTGGTGTGCTCATCATATTGAGGAAATTACATACGGTGGCAAGATAATAAGACCTGCATACAAAAGTGTTGCAAAGAAAGTTAATTATTGTCCTATTATAGAGAGATAACGGCGTTTTTATGCCAAAAACCATTTGTGCAAATTTAACATAAAAACCTTGCAACATTGTGCATTTTTTTGATAGAAATTACTATGAATTTTGCTCAAAATATGAAATAATATAAAATAGATAGTGCGTTTTTGCACAAGAACAGGAGGACAATAGTTTATGAGACAATTTGGAATTGACGACATAAGAAATGTTGGTATTTTAGGACACGGCGGGGCAGGTAAAACTTCTCTTGCTGAAGCAATTTTTAAATTTGCGGGTGTATCTGACAGATTTGGCAAAGTTGCTGATGGTACAACTGTTACTGATTATGACCCGGAGGAAATTAAACGCAAAATTTCCATTAACTCAGCCATTGCTTCTTTTGAATATAATGATACAAAAATTAATATTATAGATACTCCCGGATTTTTTGATTTCGTAGGTGAAATTGTCCAGTCGGTAAGGGTAATTGATTCGGCAGTAATAGTACTTAGCGGTAAATCAGGTGTTACGGTTGGCGCAGAAAAATCATGGGATTATTGCGTAGAAAGAAACATTCCGAAAATTATGTTTATCAACAAAATGGATGACGAACACGCTGATTTCCACAAGGTTATGGAACAGTTAAGAGAGAAATTTGGAAAGACAGTTGTGCCTTTCCAAGTGCCTATTATTGAAAATTACAAGATGCTTGGATTTGTTGATGTAATAAGCATGAAAGCAAAATATTTTCAGGACGGACCACTTAGAGAGGAAGAAATACCTGCTCAGATGATGCCTGAAATCGAGCCAATTCGTGAAATGATTATTGAGTCGGCGGTAGAAACCAGCGAAGAATTAATGGAGAGATTTTTCGAGGGCGACACATTTACTGTTGACGAAATTAAAAAAGCGGTTAAAGCGGGCGTAAGAGAGGCTACACTTGTTCCTGTTCTTTGCGGTAGTGCTTTAACAAACAGAGGTCTTGGTGTTTTGCTTGATTCTATTCTTAAATATTTACCTGCACCAAGTGATGCTAAGTCCGAAATCACAAAATCAGGTGATGAAATTGTTTGCGACAAGAACGCTCCGTTTTCAGCCCTCGTATTTAAGACTGTAGCAGACCCGTTTGTAGGAAAACTTTCTTACTTCAAAGTATGTTCGGGTGAAATCAAAGCGGATTCAACTGTTTATAACTCATCTATTAAAGCAAACGAAAAAATCGGTAAATTATATTTTACTTTTGGCAAGAAACAGTCAGACACCTCTGTTATTACTGCGGGAGACATAGGTGCGGTTGCAAAGCTTGCTGGCACAAAAACAGGTCATACCCTTTGCGCTGTGGGTTCTGACATTGAGATAGAAGGAATTGAGTTCCCTGTCGCTAACCTTTCGTTGGCAATTGTTCCAAAGGCTAAAGGCGATGAAGAAAAAATCAGTTCAGGTCTTCAAAAACTTTGTGATGAAGATTTGACAATAAAAATTGGCAACAACACCGAAACTCATGAAATGATTATATCAGGTGTGGGCGAAATGCATCTTGATGTTATAGTAAGCAAATTACAGTCTAAATTTGGTGTAGGCGTAGATTTGAAAGAGCCTAAAGTTCCTTACAGAGAAGCAATCCGTAAAAAAGTCAAAGTAGAAGGAAAACACAAAAAACAATCTGGCGGACACGGTCAGTTTGGTCATGTCTGGATTGAGTTTGAACCGGGAGAAACAGAAGAACTTACATTTGAAGAAAAAATATTTGGCGGTGCAGTTCCCAAAAACTATTTCCCTGCAGTTGAAAAAGGTTTGCAGGAATGTATTTTACACGGCGTACTGGCCGGATATCCTGTTGTTAATTTAAAAGCAACACTGGTTGACGGTTCGTACCACCCTGTTGATTCATCTGAAATGGCGTTTAAAGTTGCGGCATCGTTGGCATATAAAAAAGGTATGGAGGAAGCTTCTCCAATGCTTTTAGAACCTATCGGTCATCTTGAGGTATTAGTTCCTTCGGAAGTTATGGGCGATATTATCGGCGACATTAACAAACGCCGAGGCAGAGTTCTTAATATGGAGCCTTATGATAAGAAAAATCAAAAAGTTACTGCAGAAGTGCCGCTTAGCGAAGTGCATAAATATGCGACAGATTTGCGTTCTATGACACAGGGCAGAGGTTCTTTCACAATTGAGTTTGAAAGATATGAAGAAGCACCCGCACAGATTGCGGAAAAAATTATAGAAAGCAGTAAAAAAGAACAGTAAAAAAATAATAAACCCCGTAGCACAAGTGCTACGGGGTTTTTGTTATTCTTTTATTCCTGTTTTTTTACATTCTGGCCTATTTTTGCATCCCCTTTTCTTTTCATAAGATACATATTTATTTCTGCACCTATAAACATAAGATACATACAAAAGTAAAGCCAAAGCATAAGAATAAATATCGCGGTTAAACTGCCGTATATATACGAGAAGTTTGAAATGTTATCAATGTAAAACGAAAACAGGTATGAGAAAATAAGCCAGCCCAGTGCAGAAAACACAGCACCGGGAAACTGGTCTTTTATTTTATTTTTTCCGTTAGGAGTTACTGTATAAACGAAAAGGAAAAACAAAACCAGAACAGCAAGAGTTACCAATGTTCTTACGCTTAAAATGATTGCAGTCATATTAATTAAATTTGGGAAAAATCTTGCAATAAGTTCTGAAATTCTATTTCCAAATACCATTATAATAAGCATTACGCCAAACAGCAATGCAAGTAAAATGGTATAACCGCAAGAAATTGCACGAAGGACAAAATAATTTCTTGTTTCGTTTTTTCTGTAAATTACATTAAGTCCTCTTGAAACTGAAAGCATACCAACTGACGAAGACCACAAAATGATTAATGCAGAAATCGAAAATACCGTTATTGAAGTATTCTGCGATATTTCCGTAACAACCGATACTATAAGTTTTGTTATGGAGTTAGGCACAAAATCCACGGTTAATATTTCTATAATCATATCATAGATTGAAAGGAATTTTAAAATGCTTAGTATAAGTATAACAAAAGGAAAAAAAGCAAGCATTATAAAAAAAGCTGATTTTGCTGAAAAAGCATCTATATGGTCATTAGAGACATAAGTTATCGTATCGCCGATTTTTTTAAAAACCTTCTTCAATTTCTCACTTCCCTTCAAATTATTATTATACAATATTTTTAAAAAATAGTCAACATTCCAAAAATTGTTGTAATTGTTTTATATAAATTGACAATAATAACAAATGAAAACAATTATTTCGGAGGTATATTATGAAAAGAATATTAGGCATAATTATGGTTTTTGTGATTTTGACTTGTGCTACAGCCTGCGAGGGAGGAGGAACATCTGCTGATGTGCATGTGTTTTACTATACCTATAGCGACACATATATATCAAGTGTACGCTCCGCTCTTGACAATCAGTTAAATGCAATGGGTGTGTCGTATCAGGATTATGACAGTAACGGCAATCAGACAACTCAGACAGAACAGGTGCAGACCGCTATAACAAAAGGGGCAAAGGTAATAGTCGTAAATATTGTAAATACAGGCTCTGATGATGCGGCGAACGGAATTGTATCTCTTGCAAAAGGTGCGGGTATACCTGTAATTTTCTTTAACAGAGAAGTGTCTGATGATGTTGTTAAAAGTTATGATAAGTGCGTCTTTGTAGGAACCGATGCCGCTGAGGCGGGACATATGCAGGGCGAAATGATAGGAGAGTATATTGTTGATAATTTTGCATCTGTTGACAAAAACGGCGACGGAAAAATATCCTATATAATGTTTAAGGGTGAGGAAGGAAACAATGAGGCAATTTACAGAACACAATATGCAGTTGAAGATGCAAACAAGGTGTTAACAAGCGCGGGAAAACAACCTCTTGTATTTTACGATTCAGCAAACCCCAATAAATATTTGGTTGATAAAAATGGCCAATGGTCTGCTGCGGCTTCAAACGAATATATGACTACTGCACTTACTTCGTATAACGAAGCAAATAATAATATGATAGAACTTGTTATATGTAATAATGATGGTATGGCAGAGGGTGCTGTAACAGCCCTTAATTCAGTAGGTTATAATTCTGGAGGGAACGGCAAAAGCGTTCCGGTTTTTGGGGTTGATGCCACCGATGCAGCAAAATCATTGATTAAAGATAAAAAAATGGCAGGAACAATTAAGCAGGACGCCGAGGGAATGGCAAAGACAATTCAGAAACTGACTAAAAACTGCATTGACGGCAAAGACATTCTGGCAGATACAGAGGATTTGAATAAAGACGAAGGTGTTGCAAAAATCCGTATTGCGTATGCAAAATATTTAGGTGAATAAAAAAAGCATTAGCGGGGAGGAAAAATTGTGAGTGATGTTTTACTTGAAATGAAAAATATTAGCAAGGGCTTTCCGGGAGTCAAAGCCCTTGACAAAGTATCACTTACTGTTAATAAAGGTACTGTCCACGCTTTGATGGGTGAAAACGGAGCAGGGAAATCAACTCTTATGAAGTGCCTTTTTGGTATATATAATAAAGACAGCGGACAAATACTGCTTGAGGGAAAAGAAGTGAGTTTCAAAAATTCTAAAGATGCACTGGAAAACGGTGTTGCTATGGTGCATCAGGAACTTAATCAGGCTTTAAAGAGAAATGTGATGGACAATATCTGGTTGGGAAGATACCCCACACTCTTTAATTTTGTAGTGTCCGAACAAAAAATGTATAAGGATACAATGGAAATATTTAAACAACTTAATATTGATGTTTCTCCCACAGCGATTATGGGTACTCTTCCTGTTGCTAAACGCCAGATGGTAGAAATTGCAAAAGCGGTTTCTTACGATTCAAAAATTATTGTTTTTGATGAGCCTACATCGTCCCTTACCGAGCAAGAAGTGGAGCACCTGTTCAGAATTATAAATATGCTCAAAAGCCGTGGTTGCGGAATAATTTACATTTCACACAAAATGGAGGAAATATTAAAAATTTCTGATGATATTACGGTAATGCGAGACGGGACACATGTTGCTACAAAGCCTGCTTCCGAAATGACGATAGATAAAATAATAAAACTGATGGTTGGCAGGGAACTGGGAAACAGATTTCCGCCAAAAGACAACAAAGTGGGAGAAGTGGTCTTGGAAGTAGAAAACTTATCGGCAATGTATTCCGGTCTGGAAGATGTAAGTTTCAAACTTAAAAAAAGCGAGATATTGGGAATTGCAGGGCTTGCAGGTTCGGGAAGAACAGAAGTGTTAGAAAACATTTTTGGTATAGCAACAAGAAAAAACGGTAAAATAACATTACACGGCAAAAAAATGGAAAACAAAAACCCTAAAGATGCCATAAAAAACGGATTTGCTCTTTTAACAGAAGAACGAAGGGCGAACGGAATTTTCGGTATCTTAGATATAACTTTAAATACGACAATTTCCAATTTATCAAATTACAAAGTAAAAAAATTGTTTTTGAGCAGTGGGAAAATGCTTAAGGATACAAGGTGGGCAATTAGTACTATGAGGATAAAAACTCCTTCCCACAAAACGCAGATAAGGACTTTGTCGGGTGGTAATCAGCAAAAAGTTATACTTGGCAGATGGCTTTTAACACGGCCCGAAATATTACTTTTAGACGAGCCTACAAGAGGAATTGATGTTGGTGCCAAATATGAAATTTATCAACTGATTATTGATTTGGCAAAAAAAGGCAAGTCAGTAATCATTGTGTCTTCTGAAATGCCGGAACTAATGGGTATTTGTGATAGGATACTTGTTATGTCAGGAGGACGGTTAGCAGGAGAGGTTGATGCAAAAAACACATCGCAGGAAGAAATAATGACACTTGCGTCTAAATATGTATAAAGGAGCATAGTAATGAAAAACAGACTAAATCTAAGACAGCGGTATGCACAGTTTATCGCCCTACCCGGCAAAGAAAAAAGAAAAATGGTGGGCGAGACATTAATAGATAACTCTCTTTATATATTTATGGTGCTTGCCATTATTGTTATCGAAGTAATCAGCCCCAGGTTCTTATCGGTCCCATCTATCGTTAATATTATATCTTTATCTGCCGCCAATTTACCAATAGCGTTGGGTATTGCAGGATGTATTATATTAACAGGAACGGACCTTTCTGCAGGACGAATTGTCGGCGCTGTTGCCTGTGTATCTGCTTCGCTTTTGCAGTCAAGCGGATATGCAAATAAAATGTTTCCTGCTATAAGTACACAACCTATATTGTTGGTTCTCTTCATTGCGTTGTCAATAGGTGCACTTGTGGGTTTGATTAATGGTTTTTGTACCGCCAAATTTAACCTTCACCCTTTTATAGTTACTTTGTCAACTCAACTTATTGTTTATGGCTTTCTTCTTATGTACCTTATGATTGGCACAAACAACGGTCAGTCTATTTCAGGGCTTGACAGTTCATACACAAATCTTATTACGGGAAGTAAAATAAGTATCGGAAACACGCCAATACCCAATTATGTGTGGTATTCCATTGTGCTGACGGTAATTATATGGTTTGTATGGAACAAAACAAAATTTGGTAAAAATATGTTTGCGGTAGGCTCAAACCCTGATGCCGCCAACGTGTCAGGTGTAAATGTAAAAAGAACAATAATAGCCGTATTTACACTTGCGGGAATTATGTACGGTATAACAGGTTTTATTGAGGCGGCGCGAATAGGCTCTAACAGTGCTGCAACAGGACTTAACTACGAACTTGATGCTATTGCTGCCTGTGTTATTGGCGGTGTGTCCTTTGTAGGCGGTATAGGAAAGATACGAGGCGTAATAATAGGTGTTGTTTTGCTTCGTATTATATTTGTAGGTTTGCAGTTTGTAGGAATTGACGCCAATTTGCAGTACGTTATAAAAGGTCTGATTATTCTGATTGCCTGTGCAATAGATATGCGAAAATACTTGGTGAGAAAGTAAAAAATGGATAAAAATAAATGTATAATTTATAAAAAAATGAATATTTCTGTAAGATTTCTGAATATACTTATAGTGGGCGGAAACGCCGTACTTATTGGGATTTTAGCAATTTTACTAATAAAATAATCACAAAGTGCAAAAATTTTTTGCACTTTTTTTATAAAAAAGTATTGCATATTTATAAATTGTGGTGTATAATAAATCATAAATTAAATTTTGGAGGAATTAAAAATGAAAAAAACAGTAAAATTTTTAGCGTTAGTTCTTGCTATCGCAACAGTATTATCTTTGGCAGCATGTGGTTCTGACAAAAAAGTTGTAACTATTGCAACAAATGCAGAATTCCCTCCCTTCGAATATTTTGAAGGTGAAAAAATGGTTGGTGCAGAAATTGATATGGCTTATGCTCTTGCAGAAAAAATGGGCGTTGAAATTGAAATCACACACATTGACTTTGATGCTGCATTAACAGGTGCTGCAACAGGCAAATACGATATGGCTATTTCAGGTATTACTGCTACAGATGACAGAAGAAAGAATATGAACTTCTCAGATGCATACTACAAAGCATCACAGGCAATCATTGTTACTGCTGACAGCGACATCACAACTGCTGCAGACTTAGCAGACGGCAAAATCGTTTCTTGCCAGGAAGGTACAACAGGCGAACAGTACTTACTTGATAACGACTATATGATTCAGTCATTCAAAACAGGTTCAGAAGCAATCACAGCATTGGTTGCAGGTAAAGTTGATGCAGTTGTAATTGACGATGCAGTTGCAAAAGCACTTTCAGCAGAACAAAACGGCAAAACAAAAGTTTTGGACGAAGCAATGACAAAAGAAGAATATGCAATCGCTATTAAACTTGGCAACGACGAATTTACAGCAGAAGTTAACGAAGCAATCGCTGCACTTAAAGCAGACGGTTCATTAAAAGAAATCTTTGCTAAATACGATTTGGTAATTGACTAATAATTATTAAGAACTAATTGCGGCACAGAACGCTTCTGTGCCGCTTTTGTCGGAAAGGTAAAATTATATGGATTGGTTAACTAATTGGGGCAATAAATTATATGAAACATTTATTGTTGACGACAGATATGTAACCCTTATAAGCGGTCTTGAAAAAACACTTATAATCACTGTCGGAGCACTTATTATTGGTGTTATTATTGGTACAATAGTAGCGGTAATCAAGGTTCTTACAGAGGGCAAAAAATATTGGGGTATTTTAAATACATTATGCAATATTTACCTTACGGTAATCAGAGGAACACCAGTTGTTGTTCAACTTCTTATTTCCTTCTTTATTATTTTTATTTCTGCAAAAGACGGAACATGGGTTGCAACAATTACCTTTGGTGTTAACTCAGGTGCTTATGTTGCAGAAATTATACGTTCAGGCATTATGTCTATTGACAAAGGTCAGACAGAGGCAGGTCGTTCTTTGGGGCTTTCACAGTTCCAGACAATGAAGGAAATCATTATGCCTCAGGCATTTAAAAACATTTTACCTGCAATAGGTAACGAAATGATTGCTCTTTTGAAAGAAACATCCGTAGCAGGATATGTTGCTGTTGTTGACCTTACAAAAGCAGGTAATCAGATTAAAAACACTACATACGACCAGGTAAATCCTATCCTTTTGGTTGCTTTGGTTTATCTTGTTTTGGTAATTATTATGACTAAATTGTTGTCTGTTATGGAGAGGAGGCTAAGACGCAGTGATATTCGTTGAAAATCTCGAAAAAAAATTTGGTGATTTGGAAGTTTTAAAAGGAATTAACGAGCATATTTCTGTTGGTGAAGTTATTGCTGTTATTGGTCCGTCAGGCTCGGGTAAAAGTACTTTTCTTCGTTGCCTTAACTTGCTTGAAGAACCTACAGGCGGTACTATTACTATTGATGGAGAAGAAATTACAAGCGGAAAGATTAATATTAACCGCATAAGAGAAAAAATGGGTATGGTGTTCCAGCAGTTTAATCTGTTCCCTCATTTGTCAGTGCTTGACAATATTACTTTGTCGCCAATTAAAGTTAAGAAAATGAAAAAGGAAGAAGCGGTGAAACTTGCTTACTCACTTCTTGAAAAAGTAGGATTAAGAGACAAGGCTGATGCTTATCCTGCACAGTTGTCAGGTGGACAAAAACAGAGAATTGCAATAGCGAGAGCACTTGCTATGAATCCTGAAATAATGTTGTTTGACGAACCAACATCAGCGTTAGATCCCGAAATGGTAGGAGAAGTTTTAGATGTTATGAAATCTCTTGCTAAAGAAGGTATGACAATGGTAGTGGTAACTCACGAAATGGGCTTCGCAAGAGAAGTTGCTGACAGAGTTCTGTTTATGGATGAGGGTATAATCGCCGAGAGCGGAACCCCTGAACAAATTTTTGCAAATCCTCAGAACCCAAGAACACAGTCTTTCTTAAGTAAAGTACTATAACAAATAATCACCTTGTTGCATAAATTGTAGCGAGGTGATTTTTTTGTTGGAAATTATTCTTTTGATTGTTGTTTGTTTTTTCAGTGGTTTTGGTGCGGCAGAGTTTTTTAAGTGGATTTACTGTCATGATAATAAGTGCAAGAAAAATATCCTTACCGTAATACCGCTTAAAAACGACGAGCAAGAAGCGGAAAAAATAATAAGATGTTGCATTTACGGCGGTGTTTGTGATAATATATTTTTAGTGGATTATAATTCTAATGACAAAACTGCAGAAATTGCAAATCGTTTGCAAAATCAGTATGATGGGATTACTACATACAATGTAAAACAGTTCACAAATTTCATAAAGGGATATTATAATGACTAATGAAAAGAACGAAATAATTAATGGTACGGTTGAAAATTTAATATACAGTAATAACTACAATGGATATACGGTGTTAAATGTTTTGTTAAAAGACGGCACGAACCTTTCCGTTGTTGGTTTTCTCCCCGGAATTTCTGAAGGAGAACAGGTTGAACTTACTGGCACTTATACTGTTCACCCCAAGTATGGTGAACAGTTTTCTGCCGTGTCTTATGTAAGGCTTTTGCCTCAGAAACTGTCCGAAATAATTAAATTTTTATCTTCGGGAATTATTAAAGGGGTAGGTCCTGCCACCGCCAAGAAAATCGCTGACCGATTTGGCGAAGAGTCTCTTGAAATAATTGCAGATTATCCTGCAAGACTAGCAGAAATTTCGGGAATTTCCGAAAAAAAGGCATTGGAAATCGGCAAGAGTTATGTTGAACAACTGGGCGTCCGTGATGTTGTAATGTTTTTTCAGCGTTACGGAATTTCATCGAAATTTGCCATGAAAATTTACCGGAAGTATGGTGTTACAACTGTAGAACAGATTAAATTAAACCCTTATCTTCTTGCGGAACAGGTGCGTGGTATCGGTTTTAGCAAAGTTGACGGAATTGCTTTGTCGTTGGGTTTTTCTCATAATGACAAGCGTAGAATTTGTGCCGGAGTCATTTATTGTCTTTATTCCGCTGCACTAAACGGCCATAGTTATTTACCTAAAGATACCCTTGTTGAAGATGTTGTAAAACTTCTTGATGTAGATGAGGGAGAGACGGAAAACGCCGTTACCTCTTTGGTTTTTGCAGAAAAAATATACATTGAAAAACACGCTTTGTTTGATGCAGTTTATCTTCCTGTTTACAAAAATGCAGAAGATTATACTGCAAAAAGACTTAAAGCATATAAAAATCACGATTATACAAACAACAAAAAGAAAGTAGACAAAATACTTGCTTTGATAGAAAAACAGCAAAATATAGTTTTTGCGGACTTGCAAAAAGAGGCGGTATATGCCGTTATGGATAACGGTGTTACAGTGATAACCGGAGGTCCGGGCACAGGTAAAACCACCATTATTAACGCCATAATAAAAGTGATGGAAGAAACAGGAAAAACAGTTTTCCTTGCAGCACCTACAGGAAGGGCTGCCAAGCGTATGACTGAAATGTGCGGAGTAGAGGCAAAAACCATTCACAGAATGTTAGAGGTTGAATTTAAAGATGACGATGAAACTACTTTTTTTGGCAAAAACGAAGACAACCCCATTGATTGTGATGTTTTAATAATTGATGAAACAAGTATGGTTGATATATTGCTCGTGAGTGCGGTTTTAAAGGCATTAAAACCTACTGCACGGTTGATTTTGGTTGGCGACAGCGATCAGTTGCCCTCAGTTTCTGCAGGATATGTTCTTCGTGATATTATTGCTTCCGGCACAGTTAAAACTATTGCTCTTACGGAGATTTTCAGACAGGCTAAAGAAAGTGCTATAGTTGTAAATGCACACTTGATAAACAGAGGACAGTATCCGGAACTTAACAATGCTGATAATGATTTCTTTTTGGTACGAAGAGACAGTGCTTTTGATATTGTGTCAACCATTGTCCAGTTGTGTGAAAAAAGACTTCCTAAGGCATACGGTTTTGACGCAGTTTCCGACATTCAGGTGATTTCACCCACGAGAAAGGGACAAGCAGGAGTTGTAGCATTGAACGAAAAACTGCAGGCAAAATTAAACCCTAAAACTAAAAGCAAAAAAGAAAAAGTTTTCGGAGGAGTAACTTTCCGTGAGGGCGACAAGATTATGCAAAACAAAAACAACTATGACATTGAATGGACCAAAGGCGGATTAAGAGGTAACGGTGTATTTAACGGAGATGTTGGATATATAAATAGTATTGATACGGAGGACGAAACTTTAACAGTAATATTTGATGATAAAGAGTACATTTACAACTTTTCCCAGGCTGACGAATTGGAACTTGCCTATGCTATTACCGTACACAAAAGTCAGGGTAGTGAATTTGACGGAGTTGTTATGCCTATGTACCCTTGCGCGCCCATGCTTCAAAACAGAAGTTTGTTATATACTGCAGTTACAAGAGCAAGAAAACTTGCCGTATTGGTGGGACGAGAGGAATGTATTAAAGTTATGGTTGACAACAAAAGCGAGCAAAAGCGTTATTCGGGACTGCAAAAGAAGTTAGAGGAGCAGTTATGAAAGTTTTAAGTTTTATATCAAATATTTTTTGCCCTCCAAAATGTATATTTTGCGAAAAACTGATAGGCGTCAACTGTCAAAACAACTATTGCGAAAAATGTCTTTCGGAACTGATTATTAAAAGTGAGCGGATATGCCAGATGTGCGGACGCCCAATAGAAGTCCCCAGAGGGGAATTGATATGCTTTACCTGTGCAAATGAACGATACAATTTTAGCAGAAACATTGCGTTGTTTTTGTATAAAGGTAAGGTTAAAGACGCTATTATAAATATGAAATTCAGTGCCAACAATCAGTGGATTGCATATACTTTTGGCGAACTTTTAGCAGACCATATATCAAAGCAGTACAGTGATGTCGGATTTGACGGAATAGTTTATGTTCCGTCATCTAAAAAGCGTCAAAAGAAAAGAGGGTATAATCAGGCGGAAATTATTGCGTTGGCTGTTGGCAAGATTTTAGGTTTGCCTGTTTTAAAGGACGCATTAATTAAGTATAAGGAAACACCAAAACAAAGCACCTTGTCGTCTGCCGAAAGGCGTAAGAATATCAACGGTTCATACAAGGCAGGTGAAACAGATGTAACAGACAAAGTGTTACTTTTGATTGATGATGTATTAACAACCGGCTCAACAATGAGCGAGTGTGCAAAAATGCTGACAAAAGCCGGGGCGTTACTTGTATACAGTGCAACAATTGCTGTAACTGAGGGGTGGGATACGAAGTGCAGATTAAGAGGAAAAAGATTAAAGATAACAAGAAGAAATTCGACTTATTATACAAAGTAACGGTAGTGGTAATTACCATTATCGTTGTAATAGTGTTTATGTTTGTCAGAAATTACGAAAAAAGTTCTGAGAAAATAACTGTAAGTATAAAAGGACATATACAAAAAGCAGGGGTATATAAACTTGAAAGAGGCGGTACTGTTACCGAAGCGGTTGAACTAGCAGGAGGATTTACTGATACAGCGGACAGGGAATACTTAAATCTTGCTGAAATCGTTACAGACGGAGAAGAAATTTATATCCCTGCTAAAAACAGGGATATAACAGATAAAATCAATATAAATACTGCTACGGAAGAAGAACTGAACAGTTTGCCCGGTATTGGACAGGCAACTGCCGGAAGAATTATTGATTACCGTGAAAAGCACGGCAAGTTTCATTATATAGATGAGATTATGAATGTAAAAGGTATAGGTGAGAAAACCTTTGACGAAATAAAAGGATATATTACTTGTTAACTACATTTTGAGGTGTTCCTTTAAGGAACATCTCAATATTTTTTTGCACGATTTCCAAAAGATTTTCTCTTACTGTTTTAGGTGCCCAGCCTATATGCGGTGTGATTATAATATTTCTTGCTGCAAGCAGAGGATTATCCGGTTGCATAGGTTCTACCGACACCACATCTACTGCGGCGTAAATTTTGTCGTTGTTAAGAGCCGACGCCAGGTCGTGCTCATTTATTACGGGCCCCCGTGATGTATTTATAAGCAAGCACCCTTTTTTCATTTTGCTGATAGTGTCATTGTTAATAAGGTTTTTGGTGTCATCTGCAAGAGGGCAGTGAAGACTTATTATGTCGCTTTCTTCAAGCAATTGTTCAAAAGATACGAAGGTGTGTTTTGAATTGGGATAAGGTTTGTTTCTGTGGTTGCAGTATATAACATTCATTGAAAATGCTTCTGCAATTTTTGCGACTTCTCTGCCTATTGCTCCATAGCCTACTATACCTATTGTTAATCCTTTAAGAGCGGTAAGTTGAGTTACCCAGTAACAAAAATCTTCAGAATTGCACCAATCACCGTTTTTGACGGAGTTGTTTAGTTCCGCAACTTTATTAAAGTGATGCAAAATATAAGAAAACACCAGTTGCGCAACTGACTTCGTACTGTATTCCGGAACATTGGATACGGGAATTCCCAATTTCTTTGCGTAGGAAACATCTACGGCGTTATAGCCTGTTGCAAGAGTAGTAATGAATTTTATATTGGGGCACTTATTTATAACTTCTTTTGTTATAAGTGCTTTGTTTGTAACAACAATCTGTGCATCGTTAATTCTTTCTGCTACCAAATGAGGAGGAGTTCTGTCATAAATTGTAAGTTCGCCGAACTTTTCAAAACTGTCCCATGTTAAATCCCCGGGGTTTGTTGTGTATCCGTCAAGCACCACTGTTTTCATATCATATCACACCTTTTTATTTAATAAATTTATTATACAATTTTATTGGTTTTATATCAACAATTTATTAAAAAAATATGTAGACAAATTGATTTAAAAATGGTAAAATATTATTAATATGATTGGAGGTATTACTTATGAATGAAAATTTAAAAAAATACGAAGAGAAAATGGACAAATCTATCAGTTATTTTCATAGTGATATTAATACTTTGCGTGTAGGGAGAGCAAACCCTGCGGTTTTAGACAAAATCAAGGTTGAATATTACGGTGTGCCTACACCGCTTGCTCAGGTTGGAACTATTGCAGTTCCTGAACCGCAGACCATTACCATTCAGCCTTGGGATGCATCAATTTTAAGTGAAATTGAAAAAGCAATTAATAAATCTGATATTGGTATTAATCCGCAAAATGACGGAAAGTTAATAAGACTTAATTTCCCGCCTTTAACAGAGGAACGCAGAAAAGAACTTGCCAAAACTTTAAGCAAAAAATCAGAAGATGCAAAAGTTAATATACGAAATATCCGCAGAGAAGCGATAGACTTTTTTAAAAAGGAACTTAAAAACAAAACAATGACAGAAGATGAAGTTAAGGGAGCAGAGGATGACGCTCAAAAACTAACAGACAAAAAGATAACTGAAATAGAAACAATAACAGCGAAAAAGGAAAAAGAAATTTTAGAGGTTTGATATGTTTTTTAAAAAAAACAAAGACGCAATAGATTTTAACAACTTGCCTTTAAGTATAGGCATTATTATGGACGGTAACGGCAGGTGGGCAAAAAAACGCGGACTGCCCCGAAGTGCAGGCCACCGTGCAGGAGCCGAAGTTTTAAGAAGAATTGTTGAGTATTGTGATAAAATAGGCATAAAATCAGTTACTGCTTATGCGTTTTCCACGGAAAACTGGAAACGGCCAAAAGATGAGGTTGAAAATCTGATGTTGCTTCTGGAGGAGTATTTGTCTGATGCAAAAAAAACTCTTCACGGTAAAAACGCTGTAATAAAAGTTGTGGGTGCCAGAAGTGCCCTTACCCCTTCGATATGCGAAAAAATCAAAGAAACAGAGGAAATGACAAAGGACAACACAGGAGTAGTGTTAAACCTTGCTATTAATTACGGCGGAAGAGATGAAGTTGTATCTGCGGTAAACAAATGTATCAAAGAGGGCGTTACAGAAATCACGGAGCAGGACATAAGTGCTCAACTTTATAACAGCGACTTTCCTGATGTTGACCTTATAATAAGACCAAGCGGAGAATTCAGACTTTCTAATTTTATGTTGTGGCAAAGTGCTTATGCAGAAC
Organism: Clostridia bacterium; assembly: GCA_017397315.1. Taxonomy (GTDB): domain Bacteria; phylum Bacillota; class Clostridia; order Monoglobales; family Firm-18; genus RGIG1864. The sequence goes on from JAFQJA010000019.1 coordinate 31,503, forward strand.
TTTGGTTCGATAATGTTTTATGGCCCGATTTTACTGTAAAGCACCTGGATAAAGCAATTATTGATTACCAGAAAAGAAACAGACGCTTTGGCGGAGTTTGAGAGGAATCGAAAAATGAAACAAAGGGTTATTACGGGAACAGTATGTGCATTAATTTTAATTGCCGTTTTACTGTCCCACGAAATAGTATTAAAAATAGGCGTGTCGGTTATTGCCGCACTGTCTGTCTATGAGGTTTTAAAAGTTACAGATATTGAAAAATACAAAATTCCAACTGTATCAGCGGTTCTTTTTGCCCTTGTATTCACCTGTTTTAAACAAATAATTTTTTTATATTTTATTATTATTTTGTTTTTTGGATACTTTATGTTTGGCAAAAAGCAGATGCAGTTTGAAGAAATATCAAAGGCATTTTTCATTTCGGTATTTGTACCTATGTTATATGGGTATTTGATTTTAATACGGGGTATGGAACACGGACAAATCCTTGTATGGACGGTATTTGTTATTTCTCTATTAACAGATACCTTTGCATACTTTACGGGTTGCCTTATCGGCAAGCACAAACTTGCTCCTGTTATAAGTCCCAAAAAGACAGTGGAGGGTGCAATAGGAGGTTTTTTCGGCTCTGTGCTTGGAATGATTGGACTTTGCTTTGTTTTCGATTCAAACGGACTTGTTGCGAACTATTTTAATGCAATCGTAATTGCAGTTGTATGTTCTGCGGTTTCCCAGTTTGGTGATTTGTGTGCTTCCTCAATAAAAAGGCAGTACGGAATAAAAGATTACGGCAACATTATGCCGGGGCACGGTGGAATGATGGACAGATTTGACGGTGTGATTTTTACAGCACCTGCAGTATATTACCTTATGTTAATATTACCCATAATTTAGGCGGGATTATATGAAAATATCTATTTTGGGAAGTACCGGTTCAATAGGTACTCAAACCTTAAGTGTAGTTGACAATAATAAAGAGATTGAGGTTTTGGGTTTAAGCGGTAATTCCAACATAAAATTATTAGAACAACAAGCAAGAAAATACAAGCCGAAAGTTGTGGCGGTTGCAGACGAGAAAAACGCCACTTTATTAAAGATTGCCTTGTCTGATACTAACACCAGTGTGGTGGGTGGTCAAGGTGGTTTATGCGAAGTGTCGGCATTAAGTGAAATTGATACAGTGGTAACATCTGTTGTGGGAATAGCAGGGCTTGTTCCCACTCTTTTTGCTATTAAGAACGGTAAAAATATTGCGCTTGCCAACAAGGAAACTTTAGTAACGGCAGGGGAAATTGTAATTAACGAGGCAAAAAAACAAGGCGTTGGTATATTGCCTGTTGACAGTGAACACAGTGCAATTTTTCAATGTATCGGCAACCACAGACAAAGTGAAGTTAAAAAACTTATTATTACCGCATCAGGCGGTTCGCAGTACGGCAAAACAAGAGATATGTTAAAAGCCGTAACAGTTAAAGAGGCTCTTTCTCACCCTAATTGGGATATGGGGAAAAAAATAACTGTTGACAGTGCAACCCTTATGAATAAAGGTTTCGAGGTTATTGAGGCGAAATGGCTTTACGGTGTAGAGTATGACGATATAGAAGTTTTGTTGCACAGACAAAGTATAGTTCATTCAATGGTTGAGTTTTGCGACAACAGTGTGATTGCTCAACTATCTGTACCCGATATGAGACTGGCAATTCATTATGCACTTTGCTATCCGAACAGAGAACCATCGAATTTACCACAACTTGATTTAACCCAAATTGGCAGTCTTACTTTCGAAAAGCCTGATACTGATACTTTTAATTGTCTTTCCCTTGCAATAGAAGCAGGAAAAAAAGGAGGTACAATGCCGACAGTTTTAAATGGTGCAGATGAGGTCGCAGTATCATTATTCCTGCAAGGCAGAATTAAGTTTTTGGAAATTGCAGAAATTGTAGAAAAAGCCCTTTTTGAACATAAGAACACATTAAATCCGACAATTGATGATATAATAGAAACAGATAGAGAAATAAGAAACAAAATTTTAAAGGACTGGTGAAATGCTCAATATACTTATTGCCATTTTGGTGTTTTGCCTCATAATTACGGCACACGAGTTTGGTCATTTTATATCTGCGAAAATTTGCGGAGTAACTGTGCATGAATTTTCTATAGGGATGGGCCCTGCGTTTTTTAAAAAACAAGGTAAAGAAACATTATTTTCCATAAGAGCAATTCCTTTCGGGGGATACTGCAAAATGGAGGGCGAAGACGAACAGTCGGACAATGACGGTTCCTTCAGTAAAAAAAGCAGACCTAAAAAATTACTGATACTTGCATCAGGTGCAATTATGAACATAATTACAGGCTTTTTACTGTTTGTTATAATTATGTTTCAGACAAAGACGGTAGTTGTTCCCGTTGTTAACGAGGTCCTGGACAATTATCCTGCATATAATATACTTGTACCGGGCGACGAAATTACTAAAGTAAACGGAAAAAGAGTTTACACAAGTGCAAATCTTAATACGGAAATTTCAAGAAACGGCGGTTCGCCTGTAGAATTGACATTAAAAAGAAACGGCGAAACAAAAATTGTTACAATTACACCAAAAAACGAAGACGGAAGGCTTTTATTAGGTTTTATGTCGGGTGTAAAAAAACTTAATTTCGGCAACAGGTTTTTTTACGCGTACAGAAATACCGTTGATTTTTCTAAAATGGTAATTACCTCGTTGGGAGATTTAATTACAGGAAAGGTTGGTATTAATAATATTTCGGGGCCTGCAGGAATTGTAAGCGAAATAGGAAATGCGGCAGACACATCAAAGGAGGAGGGCTCGTATATCCCTCTTTTAGTTCTTGTTGCATTTATTACAATAAATCTTGGAGTATTTAATCTTTTACCCATACCCGCTCTTGACGGCGGAAGAATTTTCTTTGTACTGGCAAGTGCTATTATAAGAAAGGATATACCGCCCGAAAAAGAAGGTATAGTTCATTTTATTGGTCTTTTCCTTTTGTTTGGACTTATGATTTATGCCACGGGCAACGATTTAATAAGGATATTTAGGAGTTAGTTATGGATAGGAAAATAACAAAGGTTATAGATGTGGGCGGAGTTAAAATCGGCGGTGGAAACCGAATTACTGTGCAGAGCATGTGCAATAAAGACACTAAAAATACCGCAGAAGTTTTAAAGCAGATAAACGAACTTTATAATGCAGGGTGTGATATAGTACGCCTTGCAGTCCCTGATGAAAAAGCGGCACAAGCGTTTTCTGTAATTTGCTCTTCCTCACCTGTACCTGTTGTTGCAGATATACATTTTGACTACAAATTAGCACTTATGTGTGCTGAAAACGGGGCCTCAAAAATACGAATTAACCCGGGAAATATTGGCGACGGACAAAAAGTTAAAGAGGTTGCGGACAAGTGCAGGAAGTATAAAATCCCGATAAGAATAGGTGTAAATCTTGGCTCTATTGAGAAAGAAATCGAAAAGAGATATGGACGCACTGCAAAGGCAATGGTTGAAAGTGCCATGGGGCATATAAGACTTCTTAACAAATACGATTTTGACGATATTGCACTATCATTAAAGGCGTCAGATGTAGAGAAAACCGTACAAGCTTATAGAATAATAAGCGGAACTACAAATTATCCATTGCATGTGGGAGTAACGGAAGCTGGAACATTGTATGGCGGTTTAATCAAGTCATCAGCCGGTATAGGCTCTCTTTTGCTTGATGGAATTGGAGATACAATAAGGGTGTCTTTAACAGCAGACCCTGTAGAAGAGCCAAAAGCGGGAATAACATTGCTTAAGGCATTGGGTATCAGAAAAGATGGGATAAATTTTGTTTCGTGCCCATCCTGCGGAAGATGTAAAATAAATCTTGTGGAGATAGCAAACAAAGTGCATGACGCACTTTGCAATGTAGATAAAGATATAACCGTTGCAGTAATGGGCTGTGTGGTAAACGGTCCCGGAGAGGCAAAGGATGCTGACATTGGTATTGCAGGTGGCGACGGTTGTGCAGTTTTGTTTAAAAAAGGCGAAACAATGCGAAAAATAGCGGAAGAAAATATTGTTGACGAATTACTTAAAGAAATAGGAGAGATATAATTGCAACATTTATCAGAACTTTTTCCTGAAATCTGGGGAAATGTGAAATTTGACGGTAAGGTAACCGAGACAAAACTATATAAAGATTCGCGTGAAATTTATGTTAATGCTGAATTAGACCGATTTGTCAATAATGATACACTAACAGAAATCTGCGATAAAATTAAAGAGAAATATAATCTTAATGCAGCAGAAATCGCACCTGTTTTTAACAAAGAATGTTACAGCAAAGACTTAATGCCGGAAATAATAAAATACATAAAAGATGCTGATGTGGCGATGTTTTTACAAAACGGACAGTTCAGTTTTGACGGAGACAACATCAACATAAAATTTAACTGCTCATTAATAGAAAAGGACTTTAAAGGGGCACTTACAAATAAAATAAAAGACCTTTTCGGCGTCGATGTTACCGTTATATCATCAGGAATTTCAGAAGACAGTGCAAGAGAGGAACTTGAAAATTTCCAGCGTGAGGTGGAACAGAGTAAAGCTAAAATTGTAAAACAAAGAATTAAGGAAAACAGTACAATTATTTACGGCAGAAAAATTAAGGACACAGATATTATGCCTATCGCGGACATAAACGAACTTTCAGGCAATGTGGTAATTGAAGGTGAGATTTTTACCAAAGAGATTGATGTTCGTGTTACGAGGGATAAAAAATACATTATAATTTTTTCCGTAACAGACTACACAAATTCCATTAGTTGTAAAATATTTGTTGACCAGCAACAAGTGTATGAAAGCGTAAGCGAAAGACTTAAAAAAGGCGCATATATCCGTATTAAAGGTAATGTGGGTTACGATAAATATTCAAGAGAAATCGTGCTTTCTGTATATGACATTAACGAAGCGGTAAAAACTGAAAGAACAGATGACGCAGAAGAAAAGAGAGTTGAACTTCATTTGCATACGCAGATGAGCAGTATGGATTCAACAGTAAATATAGACCAACTTATTAAAAAGTGCCAGAAGTTCGGACACAAAGCAATTGCTGTTACAGACCACGGCGTTGTTCAGGCATTCCCCTTTATGATGAATGCTGCACAAAAGACGGATATTAAAGTTTTATACGGTTGCGAAATTTATCTTGTAAATATAGGTAGACCCATCGTTTTTTGTGCAGACGGACAAAGCCTTACAAAAAGCGTTGTAGTGTTTGACACAGAAACCACAGGTCTTAACAGAGAAAATGAAGAGATAATAGAAATAGGTGCAGTAAAAATACAGGACGGGGAGATTGTTGACAGATTTACGACATTCATTAACCCTAAAAAGCCAATACCTCAAAAAATTGTGGAACTTACAAATATAACAGACGAGATGGTAAAAGATGCTCCTTTTATCGAAACTGTTATGCCGCAGTTTCTTGATTTTTGCGGGGACAGTGTTCTGGTTGCCCACAATGCTTCTTTTGATATTGGCTTTGTTAAAGAAACTGCAAAAAGGCTTGGCATAGAAGATTTTGCACCTACATATATAGATACTGTAGAGTTGGCACGCGGATTTTTACCCGATTTGCCCAAACACAAACTTGACTTTGTTGCAAAGGCTCTTAATATTTCTTTGGAGGGACATCACAGAGCAGTTAACGATGCAGAAACTACAGCACAGATTTATCTGGAATTTGCAAGCCGTTTGCAGAATATGGAAATTACTACTACAGATGGGGTAAATATAGCATTTGACCAAGAAACAGACCCCAAAAAGAAAGGCTATCACCACGCAGTAATTTTTGCGAAAAATTATACAGGACTTAAAAATCTTTATAAGATAATTTCTGTATCGCACCTCGAGAATTTTTACAAAAGACCAAGAGTTACAAAGGCTCTTTACTTAAAATACTGTGATGGTCTTATGATTGGCTCTGCATGTGAACAAGGTGAATTATACAGAAGTATTCAGCAGGGCAAGTCAAACAAAGAAGTTGCATCAATTGCCAGATTTTATGATTATCTGGAAATTCAGCCCCTTGGCAACAATGAATTTATGTTGAGGAAAAACATTGTTGAGAGCAAAGAACAATTAATTGAAATAAACAAAAGAATTATTAACCTTGGTGAGTTTTTCGGCAAACCTGTAGTCGCAACCTGTGATGTTCACTTCTTAGAACCGAGAGATTCTATATACAGGGCTATCTTGCAAAAAGGTCAGGGGTATGAAGATGCTGACAATCAGGCACCTTTATATTACAGAACAACAGAAGAAATGTTATGTGAGTTTTCATATCTGCCACCCGAAAAGGCTTACGAAATTGTTGTTACAAATACCAACAAAATTGCAGATATGTGCGAAAAAATACAACCCGTTCCTGATGGTACATTTCCACCCGTATGGCCTAATGCACCTGACGAAATAAAGGAAATGAGCGAAGCAAAGGCGAAAAGAATATACGGTGAGAATTTGCCTGATATAGTTCGTGCAAGAATGGATAAAGAACTTCACTCAATTATTACCTACGGTTTTTCAGTTATGTATTTAATAGCCCAGAGACTTGTTAAAAAGAGTAACGAAGATGGATATTTGGTAGGCTCAAGAGGTTCTGTAGGTTCTTCATTTGTTGCATTTTTAAGTGATATTACAGAGGTTAATGCACTGCCACCCCACTATGTGTGCAAAAAGTGTCAGTACAGTGAATTTGTAACTGACGGCTCTTACGGTTGCGGTGTTGATATGCCTGATAAGGTGTGTCCGAAATGTGGAGAAATGCTTTTTAAAGACGGTCATGACATTCCTTTTGAAACATTCCTCGGATTTGCAGGGGACAAAGAACCTGATATTGACCTTAATTTTTCAGGGGACTATCAGCCAAAAGCTCACAAATATACCGAGGTGTTGTTTGGAGAGGGCTATGTTTTCAGAGCAGGTACGATAGCTACTTTGGCAGATAAAACTGCATTCGGGTTTGTTAAAAAGTACCTTGATGAAAAAGGAATAGTTGCGTCTAATGCAGAAATTGAAAGATTAATTGGCGGTGTGGGAGGAGTAAAGCGTACCACAGGTCAGCATCCGGGCGGTGTAATGATTTTGCCTAAAGGACACGATATCCACGAGTTTTGTCCTGTTCAGCACCCTGCTGATGATAATGATACAGACATTATAACTACTCACTTTGATTATCATTCAATAAGCGGAAGACTTCTAAAACTCGATATACTGGGACACGACGACCCCACAGTTATTAAAATGCTTGAAGACTTAACGGATATAGATGCAAAAACAATACCGCTTGATGACAAAGATACCATGAGCCTTTTCCTAAATACCGAGGCTCTTGGAGTAAGCGAAAAGGATATAGATAGTTCAGTAGGAACATTCGGCGTGCCGGAATTCGGTACAAAATTTGTAAGACAGATGCTTGTTGATACGAAGCCTACGACATTTTCTGAACTTTGCCGTATATCAGGTCTTTCGCACGGAACTGATGTTTGGCTTAACAATGCACAGGAACTGATTAACAATGGTATATGTTCTCTTAAAGATGCGATATGCACAAGAGATGATATTATGACTTATCTTATGTATGCGGGAGTTCCTGCAAAAAGTGCTTTTGATATTATGGAGCGTGTAAGAAAAGGCAAAGGCTTAAAACAAGACGAGATAGATATTTTAAACGAAAACAATATTCCTCAGTGGTATATTGACAGTTGCCAGAAAATCAAATATATGTTCCCGAAAGCACATGCTGTTGCTTATGTTACTATGGCATTCAGAATTGCGTGGTTTAAGGTACACTATCCCAAGGCATATTATATTGCTCATTTAACTGTAAGGGCAGATGAGTTCGACAGTTCAATTATGTGCAACAAGGAAACTGCGTGGGCGGAAAGACGCCGTCTTGATGCTTTGGGACGAGATGCAAGTGCAAAAGATAAAAATGTTCTTACGATACTTGAAACAGTTTGCGAAATGTTTGCCAGAGGAATAGAGTTTGAAAAAATAGATTTATATAAATCAGATGCAGTTAAGTTTACAGGTACGGAAAAAGGTATTATGCCACCGCTTAACGCTTTGCCCGGGCTTGGCGTAAACGCTGCCATGTCAATTGTAGAAGCAAGAAAAGAAGGTGAATTTTCTTCAATAGAAGATTTAAGAAACCGTTCTAAAGTAAATAAAACCGTTATAGAATTAATGAAGGAGCAAGGCGTGCTTGACGGTATGCCCGAAAGCAACCAGTTAACATTTTTCTGATATGATAAAGATTAACGAAGTAATTATAGTCGAGGGGAAATACGATAAAATAAAATTGCAAAGTCTGTTTGATACTTTAGTGGTAACAACAGACGGCTTTCGGATATACAAAAACAAAGAGAAAGCCAAGATGTTAAGACTGTTGGCGGAAAAAAGGGGAATAATACTGCTTACCGACTCCGACAAAGCAGGACTTCGTATTAGAAACAAAGTCCGTGAAATAGTGGGTGATGCAAATATTAAAAATGTATTCGTTCCGCAGATAAAAGGTAAAGAAAAAAGAAAAGACAAAGGCGGAGCAGAAGGCATTTTGGGTGTAGAGGGGATAAACGACCAGATAATTATTGATGCGGTTATGTCTCAGGCAGTGCAAACTGCACCGGGAGATAAGATTACCAAAGCTGAGTTTTATGCCCTTGGTTTTAGCGGGAAAAATGACAGCGGACTGAAACGGCAGAAACTGGCGCTGGCTTTAGGCTTGCCCGTTAATTTGTCCGCTACTATGTTACTTGACACAATTAACGCTGTGTTTTCAAAACAACAGTTTTATGACTTTATAAATAATCAGGAGGACTTATAAATGTCAGAAATGAAGAAGCAGTCATTTTTGCAGGGAGCATTTGTACTTGTGTGTGCAAATCTTCTGGTAAAAATAATAGGTGCGGGTTTTAAACTGCCTCTTACTTACCTAATCGGAGAGGAGGGTATGGGGCTTTTTGGCTCTGCCTACACAGTTTATACAATTTTGTTTGTAATTGCTACAGCGGGGTTTCCTATTGCCATTTCAAAAATGGTTTCGGAAAGTGTGGCATTGGGACATCTCCGCCAGGCAGACCGTATTTTTAAAGTGGCATTTTTGATGCTTTTGTGTGTAGGAACTGCAGGTACTGCCGTTTTATATTTCGGTGCAGAAAGTTTCGCAGGATTTTTAAAAACTCCTGATGCCACAGGACCTATTAAGGCTATTGCTCCAGCGGTGTTTTTCGTTTCTGTAATGTCTTCTTTGAGAGGATATTTTCAGGGACACCAGAATATGTATCCTACTGCAGTTTCGGAAGTGGTAGAGGCTGTGGGAAAACTGGTTTTCGGTTATTTCCTTGCATATTATTTTATGAATATAAATGTGGCTAAAGCTGCTTCAGGTGCTATCTTTGGTGTTACAATGGGTACGGTTTTAGGTGCAGGAATTCTAATTGCCATTTTTCTTTTCAAAAGGTTTAAAAATACCCGTTACAGTAGTTCTGAACCTTCGGTGCGAAGCGTAAAAAGTATTGCAAAAGAATTAGTGAAAATTTCCGTGCCAATTACTATAGGTGCATCTGTTGCAAGCATAACAACATTAATCGATATGGCAACTATAACAAGACGCCTGCAAACCATTACACAAGTTACTGAGGAGTTTATTGTAAAATACGGAAGTCTTGCTGATATATCTTCTTTTACAGGTGCTATTGATTCGCAACTTGCAACTAAACTCTACGGTCTTTACAACGGTTATGCAGTACCGCTTTTCAATTTGCCTTTGACCATTGTTGCGGCAATAGCTATGAGTGTTGTGCCTGCCATTGCGGCGGCTATAGCAAAAAAGAATTATGTAACAAGCAACGGAGTAACAAAAGGTGCCTTAAAAATTACCATACTTTTGGCGTTGCCCTGCGGTGCAGGTTTGTTTGCTTTGGCAAAGCCAATACTTGTGGCGTTATATAACAACGGACTTGCAGAAACACTGTTGCAGTCATTGTCTGTTGCAATAGTTTTTGTGTCTTTGCTATCTGTTACAACTGCTGTTTTACAAGCCTACGGACACCCGTCGATTCCTATGGTTAATATGCTTATAGGCGGAATAGTAAAAATTGCTACAAACTATTATCTTGTGGGCACACCCAAATACAACATTGACGGGGCACCTATCGGTACAGTTGTTTGCTATTTTGTTATAGTAATTCTAAATATAATTTGTTTGATAAGAATTACGAAAATAAAGTTTAGTATTATTGATTTTGTTATAAAACCTTTGTTTTGTGCGCTTGTTATGGCGATACCGGTACTTGCGGGTTATAAAACGGCGTTCAACTTGGGACTTGGCGTAAGGCCGTCTGTGTTAGTAGCAGTTGGTCTTGGTGTTTTGGTATACGGTTTGCTTATACTTTTTATCGGGGCAATTAAAAAAGAAGATGTTTTGATGCTTCCTAAAGGGGAAACTATTTATAAATTACTAACAAAGACAAAACTTATGAAGTAGGTGAAAATATGTCAGAGGAAAGAATTATTTCTGCAAAAAATATTTCAGAGGACGGAAACTTTGAGTTAACTTTAAGACCGCGTACATTAGAGGAATATGTAGGTCAGGAAAATGCCAAAGAAAGTCTTGAAATATTCATAAAAGCCGCGAAATTAAGAAATGAGCCTGTGGACCATGTTCTTTTATACGGTCCTCCGGGGCTTGGAAAAACTACCCTTGCGGGTGTTATAGCAAACGAAATGGGAGTAAACATAAGAGTTACAAGCGGTCCTGCCATTGAAAAGCAGGGCGACCTTGCAGCACTTCTTACCAATCTTTCTGAAAACGACATTTTATTTATAGACGAAATACACAGACTGAACAGGTCTATAGAAGAAGTGCTTTATCCTGCAATGGAGGACGGTGCTATAGACATTATAGTAGGACAAGGTCCGTCGGCACGCTCAATAAGACTTGATTTGCCAAAATTCACCCTTATAGGTGCTACTACACGGGCAGGGCAGTTGTCTGCACCCCTTCGCGACAGATTTGGCGTTATGTTCAGACTTGAAATGTATTCAGATGAAGAACTTTGCAACATAGTAAAAAGGTCTGCGAGAATTCTTGATATAAGTGTAAAAGAAGAGGGTGTATATGAAATTGCCTCGCGTTCAAGAGGAACACCCAGAATTGCCAACAGACTTTTGCGACGAGTTCGTGATTACGCTCAAATCAAAGCAGACGGCGTTATTACAAAAGAAGTTGCAGATATGGCACTTAATCTGCTGGAAGTTGACAAAACAGGACTTGATAAAATTGATAAGAGTATATTAAACACGATTATAACTACTTTTGGCGGAGGCCCTGTAGGACTTGAAACTTTAGCGGCTACAACAGGGGAAGACCCTCTTACCATAGAAGATGTGTACGAGCCGTTTTTGATGCAAAGGGGATTTATAAACAGAACACCACGAGGAAGAATGGCAACGGATTTGGCGTACAAATATTTAGATATAAAAAAGGGTTGTGAATAATAATTCACAACCCTTTTTATCAGTTATCCCAAAAATCAATTTTCCCCCCAAGGGAAATATAGTCATTCCAGAACTGAGGATATGATTTATCGGTGCATTTATAATCATCAACAGTTACCAATTCTTCGCAAACTGAAGATGCGATTGCAACGGCCATTGCTATTCTGTGGTCATTACAACTGTTTGTTGCTCCGCCCGATAATTTTTCAGTACCCTCTATTATAAGAGAATCGCCTTTTTCAATTATTGTTCCGCCAAGGGAATTGAGTTGCTGGGCAATGGTGGACAGTCTGTCGCTTTCTTTTAGTCTTAACCTTGAAGCACCCTTTATTACAGTCTCACCTGTTGCATTAATGGCTAGTACTGCTATTGCAGGTACCAGATCTGGTATCTGGGAAACATCTATAGTGCAACCGTGAAGATTTGACGGAAGTGCAGAAATGCCTTTTTCATTGTCAATTATAACTTTCCCGCCCATCTTTTTAATAATTTCTATTATTTTTTTGTCGCCCTGTTTCGTATTGGTGTTTAAGCCTTTGCATACCACAAAGTTGCCGATAGCACCGGCAGCCAGAAAAAATGCCGCTTGTGAATAGTCTGCCTCAATTGTGTAATTGCAAGGTTTATACTGTTGTCCGCCTTTTATTTTGAATTTCTTATATCTGTAATTAGTAATTGTTATGCCGTACTGTTGCATAACATCAATTGTTAAATCAACATACGCCTTTGACTCAAGAGGCGTAGTTACAATAATTTCGCTGTCCTGTGGGTATAAAGGCAGGGTGAACAAAAGTCCGCTTATAAACTGACTGCTTACATTGCCCTCCACTCTTATTTTGCCTTGAATGTCTCCGCTTTTAACTGTAAGAGGCAAGTAGTCAAGACTGCATTTATTGTACTCTATATCAAATTTGTCAAACAGATTAAGATATATGTCAAGAGGTCTTTTGGGAAGACGCCCTTGCCCGTCAAAAGTAACCTTTTTAGTTGCAAGCAGAGCCAAAGGTATTAAAAATCTTAAAGTGGAGCCACTCTCTCTGCAGTTTAGTTTAACAGGTGCAGAAACATTTAGAGTGTTAGTTCCGTCTATTAAAAGCTTGTCGTCATAGCGTGTTATCTTTGCACCCAATGCTGACATACATTCAATCGTTGCGTTTATATCTTCCGAGTCGCCAACATTTTTCAGTTCTGAAATACCCCGTGCGAGGGAAGCACAGACGATAGCTCTGTGGCTTATAGATTTGGACGGCGGTATAACAACACTGCCGTTTAATTCTTTTGGAGTTATTGTAATGCTGTTCATTGTTTTCTCACCCCTTTGGTAAATTATATAAAAAAATAGTAAAATAGTCAAGAAAATATTTGAAATGTACCACTGTTATGTGTTATACTGTATGTAGTATTTTTTAATGGAGGACAAAAATGTCAGATAACATTAGGAATTTTTGTATTATTGCCCATATCGACCACGGCAAGAGTACCCTTGCAGACAGACTTTTAGAGCACACGGGTGTTCTTACCGCACGAGAGATGGAAGAACAGATTTTGGATAATATGGATTTGGAACGCGAAAGAGGAATTACCATTAAGGCAAGAGCCGTAAGGGTAGTTTATAACGCGCGCGACGGCAAACAATACATTTTGAATTTAATAGATACCCCCGGACATGTGGATTTCAACTACGAGGTTTCAAGAAGCCTTGCGGCGTGCGAAGGGGCAGTTTTAGTTGTAGATGCTTCCCAGGGCATAGAGGCACAGACGCTTGCAAACACTTATCTTGCTATAGATAACAATCTTGAACTTGTACCTGTTATAAATAAAATCGATTTGCCTTCTGCACAGCCTCAGGTGGTAAAAGATGAAATTGAAAATGTTATAGGAATTCCTGCTCAGGACGCACCGCTTATTTCTGCGAAACAGGGAATAGGAATAGAAGATGTTTTGGAAAAAATAGTTAATGATGTACCTCCGCCGTTGGGCGATATAAACAAGCCTTTGTCTGCACTTATTTTTGATTCGTATTATGATGCTTATAAAGGTGTAATTATATACTGCCGTGTATTTGACGGACAGGTTAAAGTAGGAGATACTATAAGACTTATGGCAACGGGTAAAGAGTTTGATGTTGTTGAAGTAGGGTATTTAAACCCTCTTGGTATGGTGCCGTCAAACATGCTGTCGGTTGGCGAAGTAGGATACATTGCAGCAAGTATTAAAAATGTTTCAGATACAAGAGTGGGCGACACTATTACGATTGCTCAAAACCCTGCCAAAGAGCCACTCGCGGGATACAGAAAAGTAAATCCTATGGTATTTTGCGGTATTTACCCTGCAGATGGTGCTCACTACGAAGATTTGCGTGATGCATTAGGGAAATTGCAGTTAAATGATGCTTCGCTAAGTTTTGAGCCTGAAACTTCAATAGCATTGGGCTTTGGTTTCAGATGCGGTTTCTTGGGTCTTTTGCATATGGAAATTATACAGGAGCGTCTTGAAAGGGAATACAATCTTGATTTGGTTACTACGGCGCCAAGCGTAATTTACCACTGCTTTAAAACTAATGGGGAGGAGATTGACATTGACAATCCCACAAACCTGCCTCCTGCGGTGGAAATTGCATATATGGAAGAACCTATGGTTGATGCAAATATAATGCTTCCTACAGACTATGTAGGTAACATAATGGAACTTTGTCAACAAAGACGAGGCATATATAAGGATATGAAGTATCTTGACAGCACAAGAGTAACGCTTCATTATGAATTGCCTCTTAACGAAATAATATATGACTTTTTTGATGCGTTAAAATCACGCACAAAAGGTTATGCATCTTTTGACTATGAACTTTGCGGTTATCAGCGTTCTACCCTTGTTAAACTTGATATGCTTTTAAACGGCGAGATGGTAGACGCGTTAAGTCTTATTGTTCATACAGATAAAGCATACGAAAGAGGACGCAGAATTGCGGAAAAACTAAAAGAAGCAATACCGAGACAGTTGTTTGAAATACCTATTCAGGCAGCGGTAGGAAGTAAGATTATTGCAAGGGAAACTGTTAAAGCAATGAGAAAAGATGTACTTGCAAAATGCTACGGCGGTGATATTACCCGTAAGAAAAAACTTCTTGAAAAACAAAAGGAGGGTAAAAAGCGTATGCGACAGGTGGGCTCTGTGGAAGTACCGCAGGAAGCCTTTATGTCGGTGCTTAAACTTGACTGATATGATTGGTGTATATGTTCACATACCCTTTTGTGTGAAAAAATGCAACTACTGTGATTTTAATTCTTTTGATAACAAAAATTCTTTGAAACAAAGATATGCCGAGAAAATTATCGAAGAAATTAACAACTTTGAGGGCGATTTAAACGCCGACACGGTGTTTTTTGGCGGTGGTACTCCTACAGCCCTTGAGCAGGATTTGTTGCAAAGAATAATACTTGCAGTAAACAATAAATTTAATACAACCGATTGTGAATTTTCTATGGAAGCAAACCCCGCTACGATAAATAGTGAGGGTTTGCTTTTGTTACATAAAAACGGAGTAAACAGGTTAAGTATCGGTCTGCAGTCTGCAAACAATGACGAATTAAAAGCCCTTGGAAGAATACATTGTTTTGAAGATTTTGTTTCTACTTATTGTATGGCAAGAGAAGCGGGTTTTGATAACATAAACACAGATATTATGTTTGGTATACCAAACCAGACGCTTGATTCTTTTAAAAGAACACTGGAGGAAGTAGTTAAACTTAAACCTGAGCATGTTTCGTGTTATTCGCTGATAATAGAACAGGGAACCCCATTTTATAATATGAACCTTAATTTGCCTGACGAAGAAACGGAACGGAAAATGTATTATTATGCAGTATCATATCTGCAACAAAACGGATATATTCAGTACGAGATTTCAAACTTTGCAAAAAAAAGTATGCAGTGCAGGCACAACATAAAATATTGGGAAAGAAAGAATTATGTGGGTTTTGGTGCAGGTGCAAGTTCGTTAATTGAAAATGTGCGGTATAAAAATTCCGAAAAACTGATACAATATATTGAGAATAATATGCCTGAAAAAGAAATTCTTACTATGTCTGACGCTTTGGCTGAACATATTTTTTTAGGACTTCGAAAAACGGATGGTTTTAATATAAAAGAAACAGAACGCCTTTACAACATAGAGTTTTATCAAAAATACAAGACGGTAATTGACAAATACTTAAAGTTGAATTTAATTACTTACGGAGAAAATATGGCACTTACCAAAGAGGGAGTAAGTGTTTCGAATATTATTATGTCAGACTTTATGTAAAATTTTTCAAAAAAAGTATTGACAAATAAAAAAAATAGTGGTATCTTATAACTAGTGATTAGCACTCGCTTCAAAAGAGTGCTAACAAATTAACGGTTAAGGAGGTGCAGGTATGGATTTAGGCGAAAGAAAAAAGAAAATACTTGGTGCAGTAATTGAACACTATATCCGTACTGCAGAGCCGGTTGGTTCCCGCACCATTTCGAAACTTGATGAGTTGGGCGTAAGTTCTGCCACAATAAGAAATGAAATGGCAGATTTGGAAGAAATGGGACTTTTAACACAACCTCACACTTCGGCAGGGCGTATTCCTTCAACTATGGGCTACAGAACTTATGTTGACAGACTTATGAAAAGATACGAGTTTTCTGTTTCCGAAATAAACAGACTTCGATCTTTGATGGAATTGGAGTTGACAGAAGTTGACACAATGATAAAAGAGCTTACAAATATTTATTCTTACCTTACAAACTATACTATTGTTGGGTCATCTGCAGGCAACAGCAACGGATACATTAAAAATTTTCATATGGTACAGATTGATAGAAATTCGGCGTTGCTTATAGTTGTAACAGACAAGAATATCGTTAAAAACAAAAAGATTGATTTTGACTGCGATATTGACAGCACCGTTACGGAACAGATATCCAATATGTTGAATGAGAATCTGGCTGGAGTTATAAAAAGTAAAATTAATCTTGACAAGATATATGAAATTCAGGCAGAGATGGATAAATACAAAACGGTACTCTTACCTGTACTTAATTTTGTGAATGAATGTATCGAGTCTTTAGACAATTCAGAAGTGTTTATAAGCGGAGCATCAAAATTACTTGATTTCCCCGAATACAGCAATGTTCAAAAGGCAAAAGAACTTCTTGAGTTTTTAGATAACAAAGAGAATTTGCACAGAATGGCGGCAAGTGTTGACAATGCTGATGTAAAAATTATTATCGGCAGTGAAAATGATGCCCTTGAATTAAAAGACTGTTCCATTGTGCTTTCGTCGTACAGCATCAAAGGAAAAGGTACCGGCACAATCGGATTTATTGGCCCTACCAGAATGAATTATTCCAAAGCGGTATCCACTTTGAAACTGCTTACGGGGCAAATAGATAAACTAACATCTAACAAAGAACCGGAGGGTGAGAAATGACAGAAGAAATAAAAAAAGAAACAGCGGAAGAAGTTGTTCAAGAAACAACAGAAGAAACAACTGAAGAAACCGCTACCGTGGAAAAAGAGTTAAACGACAAATATTTAAGACTTATGGCAGAGTTTGACAACTTTAAAAAAAGAACTGCCAAGGAGAAAACACAGATTTACACAATCGCAGCTGCAGAGGTGGTAGAAGCAATACTTCCGGTACTTGATAACTTTGAAAGAGCGGTAGCAGACAAAGACAATGTAAGTTACGACGGAATAGTATTAATAAAAAGACAGTTTGACGAAATACTTGAAAAACTTGGTGTTAAAGTTATTGAATCAGTTGGCAAACCCTTAAATCCTGAAGTTCATAACGCAGTAATGCATATTGACGATGAAAACATCGAGGGGGAAAGCATTATAGTTGAGGAATTCGGAAAAGGGTATATGTATAAAGAAAAAGTAATAAGACATTCCACAGTAAAAGTGGCTAATTAAAAGGAGGAAATTGATTATGAGCAAAATTATAGGTATTGATTTGGGTACTACAAATTCATGTGTAGCAGTTATGTAAGGCGGAGAGCCTGTTGTTATACCAAATGCTGAGGGTGCAAGAACTACCTCATCAGTTGTAGCATTCGCTAAAAACGGCGAAAGACTTGTTGGACAGATTGCAAAACGCCAGGCAGTAACAAATCCTGACAGAACAATCAGTTCAATCAAAAGAGATATGGGTACAGACAGACGCGTTTCTATTGACGACAAAAAATTCTCGCCCCCTGAAATTTCAGCAATGATTTTACAAAAACTAAAGGCGGATGCAGAAAGTTACCTGGGCGAAACAGTAACACAGGCGGTTATAACAGTCCCTGCATATTTTAATGACTCACAGCGTCAGGCTACAAAAGACGCAGGTAAAATTGCAGGTCTTGAAGTATTAAGAATTATAAACGAGCCGACTGCCGCAGCACTTGCTTACGGTCTTGACAAAGATAACGACCAGAAAATTATGGTATATGATTTGGGCGGAGGTACATTTGATGTATCAATTCTTGAAATCGGCGACGGCGTGTTTGAAGTTCTGGCAACAAGCGGTAACAACAAACTTGGCGGTGATGACTTTGACCAGAAAATCGTTGACTATTTAGCAGATGAATTCAAAAAAGAAAACGGAACAGATTTAAGAAACGACAAAATGGCGTTACAAAGATTAACAGAAGCAGCAGAAAAAGCAAAAATCGACTTATCAGGAGTTGCTTCGGTAAATGTTAACTTGCCTTATATTACTGCAGATGCTACAGGTCCAAAACACTTGGATGTTACAATCACAAGAGCAAAATTCAATGAATTAACTGCAGATTTGGTTGAAAAAACAATGGAACCCGTAAGAACTGCACTAAAAGATTCAGGCTTAACACCAAGCCAGATTGATAAAGTGTTATTAGTGGGCGGTTCAACAAGAATTCCTGCAGTAGTAGATGCAGTTAAAAACATTACGGGTAAAGAACCGTCAAAAGGCATTAACCCTGACGAATGTGTTGCAGTTGGTGCAGCAATTCAGGGTGGTGTTTTAGGCGGAGATGTTAAAGGTTTGTTGTTGCTTGATGTTACACCTTTATCACTTGGTATTGAAACAGAAGGTGGTATCTGCAATAAGATTATCGAAAGAAACACAACGATTCCCACAAAGAAAAGCAGGATTTACTCAACCGCTGCGGACAATCAGACAAGTGTTACAATTAATGTACTTCAGGGCGAGCGTGAAATGGCTGCATACAACAAGTCATTGGGAAGATTTGAACTGTCAAATATCCCTCCTGCACCAAGAGGAGTTCCTCAAATCGAAGTAACATTTGACATTGATGCTAACGGTATTGTAAATGTATCTGCAAAAGATTTAGGTACAGGTACAGTTCAGAAAATTACAATTACCGCAAGTTCAAACTTAAGTGAAGAAGAAATTGAAAAAGCGGTAAAAGATGCTGAAAAATTTGCAGACGAAGATAAGGCTGCAAAAGAGAAAATCGAAGTAAAAAACAATGCAGAACACCTTGTGTTCCAGACAGAAAAAACATTAAATGATTTGGGCGACAAAATTTCTGCAGACGAAAAAGCAGGTATTACCGCTGAAATTGAAAAATTAAAAGAAGTAATTAAAACTGACGATACAGAAAAAATTAAAACGGCAACAGATGAACTTACAAAGAAATTCTACGAGATTTCACAAAAATTGTACCAGCAGGCACAGCCTGAAGGTGGACCACAGGCAGGACCTCAGGACGACGGTACGGTTGATGCAGAATTTACTGTTGACGAAGACAACAAATAATAATTAACCAATTATCTCAGGCGGTTTTCCGCCTGAGTAATTGTTGTTAAAGGGGTGAGTGTTTTGGCAGATAAAAGAGATTATTATGAAGTCTTAGGGGTTTCCAAAGGTGCTTCTGACGATGAAATAAAAAAAGCATACAGAAAAAAAGCAAAGGAATTTCACCCTGACTTACATCCTGGTGATAAAAAAGCCGAAGCAAGTTTTAAAGAGGTAAATGAAGCTTACGCCATATTAAGCGACGAAGATAAAAGAAGAAAGTATGATCAGTTTGGTCATGCAGGTGTCGATGAAAATGGTATGGGCGGATTTGGCGGATTTGGCGGATTTGGCGATATGGACTTTGATTTGGGCGATATTTTCGGTTCTTTCTTTGGAGGCGGTTCCCGTGGTGGCGGAAGACAAAACGGCCCAAGAAAAGGTGCGGATATTCAGCAAAATCTTGTACTTACATTTGAACAGGCTGCAAAAGGTTATGAAGCCAAAATTGATGTTATTTGTACTGAGGAATGTCTTGATTGCCGTGGTACCGGTGCAAAAGGCGGTAAAGCTATCGAGACTTGTCCCAACTGTAACGGCTCAGGTCAGGTAAGACAACAGCAAAGAACACCTTTTGGCGTGTTCCAAAATGTTACTACTTGTTCAAATTGCCGTGGTACAGGTAAAATAATAAAAGAACGCTGTGAAAAATGTAACGGAAAAGGCAAAGTTTCAAGAAGAAAGACCATAAATGTTAAAGTTCCCGCAGGTATTGACCATGGTCAGATAATTACTGTAAGAGGTGAGGGAAATCACGGAGTAAACGGTGGTCCCGCAGGTGATGTGTATTTAACTATTACCATTATGCCACACAAGTTCTTTAGCCGTGATGGATACAATGTTCATTGTACTGTCCCTGTTACTTTTGTTGAAGCAACTTTGGGTGCTGAGGTTGAAGTTCCTACACTTAACGGTAAAGCGAAGATAAAAATTCCTGAAGGTACTCAAAACGGTACTGTCTTCAGATTAAGAGGAGAGGGAATAAGCAAACTTCGAAATCCCGGAACAGGCGACCAACTTGTTAAAATTATTGTTGAAACACCCAGACAGTTAAATGCAGAACAGAAGAAATTGTTAAAAGCATTCGGCGACAGTATGGGTATTAAAAACCATCAGGAAAAGAAGTCATTCTTTGAAAAAATGAAAGATAATAAAAAGAAATAGGTGAATAAATGGACAGTTACAACCAGATTAAAGTTACCATTCCTGTTTGCGATTTGCAACTTGCGTCAGATGTTATGACTATGATGAATTTTACCGGCGGAATAATGATTGAAGATTATTCTGATATTGATGCATGCCCCTGGGATTATGTGGATACGGAAATTTTGGGAAAGGACAGAACAACTGCCTCGGTCAGTGGTTTTGTACCAAGCGGTGAAGAAATTTTACCTGTGATTGAACAGTTAAAATTGTTGTTGCCTGCAAACGCAAAAATTGATGTTATAACAGTTGAACAAAGCGACTGGGCAAACAACTGGAAAAAGTATTACAAGCCCGTGAGAGTGGGGAAAAACATTGTAATTAAACCTTCATGGGAGCAATACGACAAAAAGGAAACAGATGTTATTGTGGAACTCGACCCGGGAATGGCATTTGGTACAGGCACTCACGAAACAACAAGAATGTGTATGGAACTGTTAGAAAGGGTTGTAAAGCCTGACACTTCCGTATTAGATGTTGGTTGCGGAAGTGGTATTTTGTCTATAACTTCACTTCTGATAGGTGCTAAAAATGCCGTGGGGGTTGACATTGACCCCGTGGCAGTTTGCGTCGCTGTAGAAAACGGTGAAAGAAATAATTTTACAAAACCCAGATATGTTATTAAAAAAGGAAACCTTGTTGATGAAATAGATGGGAAATTTGATATAGCAGTTGCAAACATTGTTGCAGATGCAATAATTATGCTTTGCCCTGATGTTTTTCGTTTTATTAAAGACGACGGATACTTTATATGTTCGGGAATTATTGAGGACAGAATAGAAGATGTCAAAGAAAAATTAATCAGCGAGGGTTACAAAATAGAAGAAGTATTGCGACAGGGAGAATGGTGTGCAATGCTTTGCGAAAGGGATGTAAAAAAAGTCCAGACAGCAAAAAGGTAAGTATAAATATAATCTCTATTATAAAAAGTTGGAAATTTTATAATTTTTGTTGTATATGTTGAAAAAGGTCGTACGACCTTTTTCTTTTGTTTTATACCTTTTTGCTATAAGCAAACTTCACCTCTCGACGAACCTTTGTACGCCTTCGTGTAACCCCTGCGGGTTCAGTTTGCTCATTCTGCCTTTTTTTCTGTCCCTTAAATAAAAAAAGACTCATATCCTTTTGGATATGAGCCTTTTTAAATTAGTTAATATAGGGTTTCAATTCTTCGTAAAGCGGGTCAGCATTGTCGCTGTGAATTTCGACTTTAATTGGCTTTGCAAGGTCCAAAGAAAAAATACCCATAATTGATTTTGCATCAACGATGTATCTTCCTGATATTAAGTCAACATCGTATGAGTATTTGCTTACAATGTTAACAAATGATTTTACATCATTAATTGAAGATAAAAGAATGTTAAATGTTTTCATATTGAATTCCTCCTAAATAATAATTGTTGTATTATCATCATTATAAGGAACAAATTTATATTCGTTCTTTGTAATGGTAATATCGTAAACTTTGCCTCTGAATTCTCTTTTTATCTTGGCAGGTAACATTTCGGGGGCGAGACACGGATTGATTTCAAGTCCGTCCATTTTCGGCTTAATTCCCAGCATATATTGTGTTACCGCTATATACATCCAACAAGCAGTTCCTGAAAGCCAGCTTACATTTGCAAGACCAAACTTCATACTTTCAGGACCAAATATATTAGAAGAATAAACATAAGGCTCCGCATTGTATCTTGTTTCACCAACCTTGCTTTGTGCAATCATAGGCAACAACTGATGATAATATTTATATGCTCTCTCGGGGTGATTTAACATACATTCTGCAATAATTGCCCAAGTATTTGCGTGGCAGAAAATAGAGCCATTTTCACTGCAACCTTTTTTGTCGTAAGTGAGCGGATCTTCTTTTGATGGATAATCTTTCATTGATGGGTGAATTTTCTTAATGCCCATTTCAGTATCAAGATATTTGTTTACACTATCCATAGCCATTTCCTGTTTGTCTTTGTCCCCAAGTCCGCTTAATACTGCCCAGCTTTGAGAATTTAACCAGATTTTTGCCTGAGGCTCTTTATCTGAGCCTATATAAATACCTTCGTCTGTAATGCACCGTCTGAACCATTTTCCGTCCCAGGCAGAATTGTTAACCAAAGCCTTCTGGTCGTTATAAAGTTTGACAAACTTGCTGTCGTCTTCGCCTTTTAGTCTTGCAAGTTCTGCAATTTGTCGTAATACTGTACCGAATTGCATACCTGTCCAAACACTTTCGCCTTTACCTTTTCTGCAAACTTTAAACAGCATATCGTTCCAGTCAGACGCAAGCATTAGCGGGAAACCATGTTCACCCAAATGATTTTCTGTGTATTCAACTGCTTTTTTAAGGTGTTCCCAGACAGTGCCTTCTCCGCCGTCGAAATATGTTACAACTTCGTCAAGGTAATCAAGGCTTCCTTCTTCCATAACAATATGGTAAGCAGTCATTATTAGCCACAAGTGGTTATCTGAACGGGGTTCTTTTACAGGTTCCCAACCTTCATTGGGGAAGAAGTAGTGGTTTGTGCGTCCGTCCTGATATTGTTGTGTTAATAACAAGTTAAGTTTGTCTTTTGCGCGTCTTAAATCAAAGGGTATCATTGCCAAAGTGTCTTGTGCAGTATCTCTCATACCCACGCCTCTGAAGGTTCCTGTAGCATAATAACTTATATTACGAGAGAACTGGAAGTTTCTTTCCGCCTGATACGGATTCCAGATGTTAATCATTGTCTGTGCATCTTTGTCAGGTATTTCAACCGAGAATTTGCTTAAGTGCTTGTCCCATTGTTCTTTTAAAGCAACAAATGATTTTTCTACAAAGTCATCTTGTCTGCAGTGAGAAACTGATTTTTTAATGTCCTCGTCAGTTATTGCAGTTCCCAGAAAAATATTAACTGTTTTTTCTTCGTTTGCTTTTAAATCAATGTTAAGTTCTAAAGCAAAACAAGGGTCTCCGCCCGAAAGCAATGAATTTGTGCATGTGCCGTTTTCAATGCCTATTGGGTTTTCTTCGCTTCTGTATCCTCCCACAAATTCGTCTCTGTCGCAGTCAAAAGATGTAACAGGAACATTTGTTGCAAAATATACAAGCGGTGTTTCGTTAGGCTTTGGCTGATTTTCAACGCCGTATTCGTAAACCAGAATATCATCTAAATTGTAGCAAGATAATTGATGTTTATTGTAGCATTGCCATTGCAATTCTCTCATAAATTCCATCATACCAAGTTCTACGAATGGAAAAATTTTGATTTTCTTATCTGTGGCTGATTTTAGTTTCAGATTCCAGATAAGGCAGTTTTCGTATTTGCCTACAAAGTATGTGGTTTTAACCTGTATACCATTTTTCTCCGCTTCGAAAATTGTGTAGCCCATACCATGTGTTGACTGCCATTTTTCAGGCTTGTCTTTGCACGGCTCGCTTGTGGGGCACCAGGTAGTGTTGCCGTCTTTTATGTATGTGTAAAAACCGCTTCTGTCAGTAGGCAAGTGGAAAAATCTGTAGTGGTTTATTCTCCAGATTTGCGGGCTTTTATAAAATGCTACACCACCGCCCGCCTGGCTGATCATTGTATGAAATGTTCCGTTCGATAAATAGTTCATCCAGGGCGACGGAGTGTTGTACTTATCAAAAGTGATTTCTTTTTTATCGTTGTTAAATTTATACATTAGTTACATTCCTTTGCAAAAATACTTTTACCTGTAAACTGAGTATCTCCAAACAGACCGTCAACAAGCATCTTGACTGTTTCTGCTGATGGAGATGTGTTCATTTCGATATATGTGTGTTCTTTTGGGAAATATTCAGTTGCAAAGTATGGCGAACCATAATTTACAATTATTTTCTTTTTCTTGTCATATTGGTGTGAAGCCCAAATCAACATATGTGCATCACTCCATTGAGCGACAAACATAGCATTAACATTAAAAATTACAATGTCATAGTTTTTCTGAATTTCTTCTGCATCTGTCGGCCAACAAACCTGAGAAATAGGGTCGAATATGTCTCGTCTTACATCTGCTTCAACTCCGCGTTTTGCAAGTTCTTCTTTTAACAGATTGGAAGATACAGTATCGTTATCCGTAACATCAACTATTAATACTTTGTTTATTTTATCTTCAGATAACGGAAGAAGACCAATATCGTTTCTTAACATACACATACCATTTTTGGCAATTTCAAGTTTTTTACTGTCTACAAAGTTAGCATCAGGTGTGTCAAAAGATTTATTGTCAAGAGCGTTATTTCTGAAGTTTTCCATTTTTTCGATACGATTTAACGCATCTTCTAAACGGGACATTGGAATTTCTCCGCTTAAAATTTGCTGTTCAATTACATCTGCTGCTTCAACAGGAGGCCACAGAAGAAGGTCTGCACCTGCTTTGAATGCCTGAACAGCTTCAGCTATCTTATCTCCAACGCTGTTACCGCCCATAACCAAAGCATCTGTAACAACTGCACCTTCGAAACCAAGTTCACCCTTTAACAGGTCGGTTGTAAGTTTTTTAGAGAATGTTGCAATCGGGATAAAACCATTTTCGCCATCTTTATCATATGCTTTTAGTGTTGTGTGAGTAGTCATAACAGACATTGGATTTTCTTTGAACATTTCTTTGTATGTATAGCCGTAAGTTTCCATCCACTGTTCCATATCCATATTATTGCAACCGGGAGCTATATGCATATTTATAAAGTTTGTACCAATGCCCGGAAAATGTTTTACAGTTGCACAAACACCCTGGTCCTGTATACCTTTTATAACTTCGCGGTAAACCTTGCCGATTACCTTTGGGTCATCGCTTATCGCCATTAAATACATAAGAGGGTCAAAGCACATATCAATACTTGGTCCTAAAATCCAGTCTATACCCTTGTCATTCATCTGCATACCAATGATTTTACCCCAGTTATATGCATCTTCTAAATTTCTGGAAGCACCAAGTGAACGCTGATTTTCAATGCACACTGTCTGGTTATGAACTCTTGCTCCATCAGCACATACAAGCAACTTGTTTTTAGAATATTTTTTACATTCGTTTAAAGTGTCAAAGTCAAACTGACTTCCCATATATTTTCCGCTTTCATCACGGAATGCGGCCTCTTCACCGTAGAACAAACCGCCTACCGGATACTTTTCAAAAAACACTTTTGGTCCGCCGTTACTGTTGATTTCACGAATGGTAACTAGAAATGTTTTTAATATTTTTTCTCTTAATGTCATTACGCCTGCCCCTTTACTAATTATTATGGTTAGATAATACATTATTTTAAGGTGAAAGTCAAGCGATAAGCAAAAAAACCATATAAAAAAGCAAATAAAATATTAATTACATATTGTTAAATTAATTGTGTGATGATATAATGGTTTTAGCGTGATTTCAGCATTGTAAGTAATCACCCGACATTCAAATATACAATTAATAAAAACGAAAGAGGGAAGTGCATTGAAACAGACGCTTGACAAAAAAGCATTTTATACAAGACTGTATAAAATGCTTGAGAATGTAACGCCTCTGACTGCAGATTGCGGTGGCCTTTGCGACTGTGCTTGTTGTGCCGTTACAGATGAAATTACAGGAATGTACCTCTTCCCCGGGGAAAAGGTGATGTATGAACTACTTCCAAAATGGGCGAAACTTTATGACATTGATTTTACATACGACAACGGCAAAGAGGTTGAACTTATTACATGTATAGGTACTTGCGACAGAAAACTCCGCCCGCTTTCTTGCAGGATTTTTCCTTTAGTTCCCTATGCAAAACGGGGAGAGAAGTTGCAAGTTTTAATGGACATACGCGGAAGGGGGCTCTGCCCTCTTGCTACTGCAATGCGTACACAAGACCTTGACCCATTATTTGTAAAAAGAGTAACTTTGGCGATGAGTATGTGTATGAAAGTCCGCGAAACAAGAGAATTCATCTATTCTCTTTCTGAATTACTCGATGATATAAATATGGTTTTTTGAAACTAATACGAATATTTA
Organism: Clostridia bacterium; assembly: GCA_017397315.1. Taxonomy (GTDB): domain Bacteria; phylum Bacillota; class Clostridia; order Monoglobales; family Firm-18; genus RGIG1864. Next base: position 58,059 of record JAFQJA010000019.1, read on the forward strand.
CTTTTTGAACATAAAGAATACGGCACCCATAATACATAAAAACGCAAACAAATAATTAACAGTAAACTTTTCTTTCAGGTACAATATCGAGAAAATTGAAAACACACTAAGCGATATAACTTCCTGAATAATCTTTAACTGTGCTGCGGTAAAATAATTACTTCCCAATCTGTTAGCAGGTACCTGGAATATGTATTCGAAAAAGGCAAGGCCCCAACTGAACAAAATTACCGCCCACAATGCAGTGCTTTTGAACTTAAGATGTCCGTACCATGCAAATGTCATAAAAACATTTGAAATAACCAAAAGACCAATAGGGTAAAGCGACTGTAACATATAAAATCCACCTTTATTTCAAAATCTTTGACAATTATACATCATTTACACATTAAAATCAATAAGGTTATGATACAAAAGGTTGTATACAGGAGAGAAAGCGATGAAAACAGTAAAATTTTATACACTAGGTTGCAAAGTTAATATTTATGAAACAGAAGCTATGAAAAAACTTTTTGTTAACGACGGATATATCGTTACCGAAAAGGACGATGCTGATGTTTTTGTAATAAACACCTGTACCGTTACTGCGATAAGCGACAGAAAATCCCGTCAGATGATAAGACGGGCAAAACACAAAAACCCCAATGCTACAGTAGTGGTTGCGGGATGCTTTTCGCAGGTATCAAAAAAACAGGCGGAGGAAATGCCTGAAGCAGATATAATAGTAGGGACTTACGGCAGGAAAGACATTGTGAAATATGTCCAAAACTTCAGAGGGAAAAAAATGAACTGTGTATATGATGAAATTCCCGCTGTATTTGAGGAAATGCCTTGCGAAAATCAGTCCAGAACAAGGGCAGTTATCAAAATACAGGACGGTTGCAGAAATTTTTGTTCTTACTGTATTATTCCTTATGCACGGGGCCCTTTGCGTTCAAGGGCAATTGAAGAAATTGTGAAAGAAGTGGATTTGTTAACTGAAAAAGGGTACAAAGAATTTGTTTTTGTGGGAATTAATCTGGCTTGTTACAATTACAACGGTCTCAAATTGGCTGATGTTATTGAGAAAGTGTGCGAAATTGACGGAGTAAAACGAGTTCGTCTTGGCTCTTTGGAGCCTAACATATTTACTGCAAAGTTTTTGGATACTGTAAAAAACCAACCTAAACTTTGTAAGCATTTTCATATTTCTTTGCAAAGCGGTTGCACAGAAACATTAAAGAGAATGAACAGACATTATACAAAAGAACATTTTCTTTCATATCTCGAGAAAATAAGAGAGGTATGTCCTGAAGTTAATTTTACCACAGATGTTATGGTGGGGTTTGTCGGAGAAACTGACGAGGAGTTTTTTGAAAGTGCAGATACTGTAAAAAAAGCCGGATTCGGCAGTATTCATGTTTTTCCATATTCTGTTCGAAAAGGTACAGCTGCTGAAAAAATGGACGGTCATACAGACAATGACACCAAAACACGACGCGCTGAAATTATGGCTGAAATAGGGAAACAGTTAACACTTGACAAACTTAAAAGTTACATAGGCAAAACGGTGGAAGTACTGTTTGAGACAGAGAAAAATGGTGTATTTGAGGGCTTTACCGACTCGTACATAAAAGTAAAGGCAAAAGGTCAGGATTTGTTTGGGGAAATTGTTCCTGTTAAAATTGTTGGTGCAGGAAAAGATTTTTTAAAAGGTGAAATTTGACTTTTGTCCACAATATATGGTACAATAATATGATAGCATTTTTTTAAGAAGGTGTGGTCGTGGTTAATATTGTTTTAATTATAGTATCTTTGACAGGATTATTCTTCTCAGCGTTTTATACTTTTAAAAATAAAATATCATTTTTCAAAGGTGTTTGCATTGGCACATTATCGCTTTTAGTAGCATTTGTTTTGTCTGTTGTATATCACAAAGCGATGCTTGGCATAAGCCCCATTGATGTAATTATCAAGGCTACTTTTGACAGTATGAAACAACTGATTGAAGAAGCACCTGCAGATGTGATAAATTCAATTGCAACAACTATGGGAGAGACAAACAGCGAGGTTGTTCGTGCAACTCTTAAATTATCGGTTGAAAGCATGAGACAGATATATTCCACATTGCTTCCGGCTTTTCTAATCACATTATTTGCAGGATTTACTTTTATTCTGTTTATGATTATTAAAAGTGTTTTGAGACTATGCGGTAAGGATGTTTCATTCATTATTAATTTTAGCAATATAAGACTTAACAAAAGTTTTGTGTTGGCGTATTTTGTTGCTTTTCTTGGTGGAATGATTATGCCACATGGGATTATAAGCAGTGTGGTTTTAAACATTTGTTTTGTAATGTCGGTATATGTGTATTTTTGCACATTGTCATTGGTTGATTACTTTTTACAAAAGAGGATACAGAGTTTTGTAATAAGGTTTATAATACTTATAATTTTTGTTATGACTATGAGTATGGCATTTGGAATTGCGGCATTGTTTGCCATAATCGACGCATTTCGTGATTTCAGAGCAAGAGGTGATCAGTTATGAAGGTTGATAAAAAACCATCGTTCAAAAACATATTTGACATTAGGATATATATTTTTGTAACTTTTGTTTTTGCTGTAATTACTTTGTTTACAAGCAAATTATGGCTTGCTGTTACAGAGTTTGCATTTGTATTTATTTTTGGTATTCTTGGGATTTTCAACAAAAGAATAAGGGAACAGCAGTTGACAAATTATTTTGCGGACCTAATAAAATATGTCGATAATTCTGAAAAGGGATATATGTATAGTTTTCCGCTTCCTGTTACGGTACTTGATTTAACAGGCAATATCGTGTGGTTTAATGACAAATTTTCTGATATTTTTGGTAGTGATTTATTTGAAAAAACAATAGACCAGGCAATAAGCGAAATTCATATACTGCAGGTGCTTGAAAACAAAGATAATATTGACTTTCAGGTGGAAAAAGGCGGGAAAACCTACAAAGTGGTAGGAAATGTAATTGGAACCGGAGAACAAAAAGAAAAATTGTATTCTGTGGTTTTATATTTTATTGACAAAACTGCTGAAATTGAAAACTATAACTACGCTGTAAATTCACAGGTGATTTGTTGCAGTATTTTGTTGGACAACTATGATGATTTAATTAAAAACACCCCAGATACACACAGGACTTTTCTTTTATCAGAAATTGACGGTGTTATAGAAAACTGGGTTGACGAATTAAACGGCGTATGCAAAAAAATTGAAAAAGACAGATATACAGTGTATTTTGAAAACGAGAAACTTCAATCTGTTATAGATGCTAAATTTGATGTGCTGGACCAGGTAAAAGATATAAGCGTAGGAAACTCTATCCCTGCCACATTAAGTATAGGGGTAGGTAAAGGCGAGGGAATAAAAGAAAGCGAAGATTTTGTAAATGTTGCAATGGATATGGCTCTTGGTCGCGGAGGAGACCAGGCGGTAATTAAAGACGGAAAGCAATTCAAATTTTTCGGCGGACATTCTGAAAACTACGGTAAAAACACAAGAGTGAGAGCAAGAGTTGTTTCAAACGCTTTAAAAGAACTTGTGGACCAGTCAGATAATATATTCGTTTTTGGACATAAAAACGCAGATGCAGACTGTTTTGGTGCATCGGTTGCAGTTGCCAACATTGCAAGAGTAAGAAATAAACAGGCATATATTGTTGTTGATAATTTGCAATCCGGAATCGAGAGGGTAATGGACAATCTTAAAAATGACGAGTATTATCAAAATTTATTTGTAAGCGAAGCACAGGCACTAAACTATATTACTTCAAATTCTCTTTGTGTAGTAGTTGATACCCACAGTTCAAAATTAATTGAAGCACCGAGGGTTTTTGAAGAAGTTAAAAACAGAGTGCTGGTTGACCATCACAGACGGGGAACTGATTATCTCGAGGGATGCGTGCTGACATATCACGAACCATACGCATCATCTGCATGTGAACTTATGACAGAAATTGTTCAGTATATAAGCGACGACTTTACAATGTCAGTTGCTGAGGCACAGGCAATATATGCAGGTATTGTTCTTGATACAAAGAATTTTAATGTAAAAACCGGTGTAAGAACATTTGAAGCGGCAACTTTCTTAAGACGAAAAGGAGTTGACACCGTTGAAGTCAAAAAATTGTTCCAGACAGATTTTGATATGCATATAGCAAAGTCAAAAGTACTTGCCAATGCAGAAATTTATAACAACGAATTTGCTATTTCTACATGGAGCACAGAAGACGAGTTTCCTACAGTAATTTCAGCACAGTCTGCAGATGAACTGCTGAACATTACAGGCGTAAATGCGTCATTTGTATTATGTGAATGTAACGGAGAAATATATATAAGTGCCCGCTCTGTAGGTGCTTATAATGTTCAACTTGTTATGGAACAGTTGGGCGGTGGCGGTCATATGACAGTTGCAGGAGCACAGATTAAAGGTAAAATGTTAAGCGAAGTTTTAGATATGCTTAAAGAGGCAATAAATACAGTTCGGTAAGAAAGGTGATTATTTATGAAAGTAATTTTATTGCAGGATGTTAAAGGAACAGGCAAAAAAGGAGATATTATAAATGTTGCAGACGGTTTTGCAAGAAACGCTCTGTTTCCGAAAAAATTAGCTGTTGAAGCAAATGCAACAAATCTTAATATAGCAAAAGGGAAAAACGAAGCAATCGCTCATAAAAAAGAGGTAGAACTAAATACTGCTAAAGATTTAGCAAAAAGGCTGGAGAATATTACTGTTTCGCTTGTTGCAAAAGCAGGGGAAAACGGCAAATTGTTTGGTTCAATTACTTCAAAAGATATTTCAGAACAACTGGAAAAACAGCATAAAATTCAACTTGATAAGAGATGGATTAATTTGGACGAGGGTATAAAAAACATAGGAGCAAGAGAAGTTGATATATGGCTTCACCCATCAGTTAAAACAAAGATTAAAATTGTGATTACAGCACAATGAGGAGAGTAGTATGGAAGGTGTAGTAAATGTAACGCCGTATAACGAAACGGCTGAACAGTCTATTATAGGCTCAATGCTTTTAGACAGGGATTGTATCGGCACTGTTACACAAATAGTGAGAAGCGGTGATTTTTATGACCCGCGTAACCGAGAATACTTTGAATGTATTTCCGATTTATACAATCTGGATTTGCCTGTTGACATTATAACTGTGTCAGAAAGGCTTAAGAAAAGAGGTACTTTTGAAAAAACAGGTGCAGAGGAATATCTTGTAGATGTTGCAAACTGTGTTTCAACAAGTGCTAATGTAAAACATTACTGTAAAATTGTTGCAGAGTATTCGGTAAGAAGAAAACTTATTTCTGTGTCTGCTGAAATAAATGAGATGGCATACGGCGGGAATGAAGACATTGACAAAATTCTTGACCTGTCCTCGCAGAAGGTTTTTGACATTGCTTTAAAAAGAACCAACGCCGAATTTATGCCTATTCGTGATGTGTTATCCGCAAATTTTGAAAAACTTGCGGAATTATCTAAAAATCCGGGCAAATTAGTGGGCGTTCCTACCGGGTTTAATAAACTTGACAGCATATTATCAGGTCTTAACAAGGCTAATTTTGTCCTTGTTGCAGCACGACCTGCTATGGGTAAAACTAGTTTTGCACTTAATATTGCAACTAATGCGGCTCTTATTGCAAACAAAAAAGTTGCTATTTTCAGTCTTGAAATGAGTAAAGAAGAAATTGTTAACAGAATTTGGTTCTCATCTGCAATGGTGGAATCAAACAAGATAAAAACAGGAGAAGTTCAACCTGCTGACTGGACAAGGCTTATTAATTCTATGAAATTGTTGTCTCCTGCAAATATTTATATTGATGATACATCATCAATCTCTGTTATGGACATTCGTTCAAAATGCCGACGCCTTATGATGGAGCAGGGTCTTGATTTAATAATCATTGATCACATTCAACTTATGCAAGGTATTAAAAGAAGTGAAAACAGGCAACAGGAAATTTCCGAGATTTCTCGTTCGTTAAAAATGCTTGCAAAGGATTTTGATGTTCCGGTTCTTGCATTGTCCCAGTTAAGCCGTGCCAGCAAAGACCGCTCTGACAAGCGACCGTTGCTTACTGACCTTCGAGAATCAGGTGCAATCGAGCAAGATGCCGATGTTGTACTTATGTTGTACCGTGATGAATACTATAATGAAAACACTGAAAATCCGGGACAGGCGGAAGTTATTATTGCAAAGCACAGAAGCGGTGAAACAGGCAAAGTATTTTTGAACTGGCAAAGCGAATATACGAAGTTTGCCGATTTTGATTACACACATACGGAAAGTTAATTATGGATAAACTAATTATTAAGATTTTGTCAGTGATAGATAAATATCAGTTAATTGAAAAAAATCAAACTGTTCTTGCTGCAGTTTCGGGTGGACACGACAGTCTTTGTATGCTGTATCTTTTAAACGAAATAAGAAAAATTCGGGAATTCGATTTGAAAGTTATGCATTTAAACCACAGTTTCCGTGAGGAAGCTGACAGTGATATGGAATTCGTAAAAAGTGTATCGCAAAAATTGGGGCTTGAGTTTTTTTGTGAAAAGGTAAATGTAGAGCAATACGCTAAACAAAATGGTATTTCGTTTGAAACAGCAGGCAGGCTGGTGCGTTACGACTTTTTTGACAGAGTTGCATCACAGTTTTTACATTCTGTTATTGCGACTGCACATAATGCGAATGATAATATTGAAAGTTTCTTTATGCATTTGATGAGAGGAAGCGGTCTTAACGGACTTTCGGGCATAAGTATAAAACGAGATAATATAATTAGACCGTTACTTTTTATAACACGCGAAGAAATAGAACGTTACTGCAACGAAAAAGGAATAGTACCTGTTTTGGATATAACAAACGACAGCGACGATTACACAAGAAATGACATACGACACAATGTTATTCCTGCGATTTTAAACAGATGCAGTATTGACAGCCTCACAAGAACAATGGACATTATCAATGAAGAAAATATTTTTTTTGAACAATATGTTAAATCTATTGCCAAGAATTGTATAATAAAGTATAATGATGTTGCAAAAATTGATATAAAGCAGTTTAATCTTTTGGACAAGGCGGTTAAACGAAGGATTTTGTATGAGTTTTTAAAAGATGGTCCGGATGTGGGACTTATTCATATAGACAGTATTATAGAAATAGCAAGTAAAAACAGAGGCGGAAGTGTATCAGAACTTCCCGGGGGTAAAAAGATAAAACTGAATAAAGGGATGTTGGAGATTTATGAATGAAAATGTAGAGAGAATACTGTTTACTGAAGAACAACTTAAATACCGTGTCAGAGAAATGGCAGAAGAAATCAACAATTACTATAACGGAGAAGCCGTTACAGTTATATCGGTTTTAAAAGGAAGTGTTGTTTTTGCGGTTGATTTGATTAAACAACTGAATATGCCGGTATCACTTGATTTTATTTGTGCTTCAAGTTACGGTTCAGGCACAATTTCTTCAGGAAAACTTATTATAAAAAAAGATGTTGAATTAGAAATAGAAGGGCAAAATATACTATTGTTAGAGGATATTATTGACACAGGGGAAACTTTGCACGAAATAATAAAAATGCTTAAAGGAAGAGGAACGAAAAGCATTGCAACTGCAATGATGTTTAATAAACCTGCACGACGCAAAAAAGCAGTTCAGGCTGATTTTATAGGGTTTGATATTCCTGACGAATTTGTGGTAGGTTATGGTCTTGACTATGATGAGCAGTATCGCAATCTTCCTTATCTTGGAGTATTAAAAAGAAGCGTATATGAGGAATAAGAGAGGACGAGGACAGGTAAAAATGAACAAACATATTAAAAACATAGGCTTTTATGTATTGTTGTTTGCGGTAATTCTGGTTATATTCAGTTTGTATGCAAGTACACCGCCCGCTGAACCAAAAACCTACACAGATTTATATACCGCAATTAACAATGAAAGTGTTAAAAAATTAACTGTTATTGAGCAGACTGCAGTTGCACTGATGGAAGACGGCACAAAGATGGAAGTTACCATACCGCCTCTTGAACAGTTTTACGCAGATTTGGGTACAACTATAAGGTCGCAAATGGATTCGGGTAAGCTGGTGTTTAATCCTGAACCTCCTGAAACTACGCCCTGGTGGCTTTCTATGCTTCCCACATTAGTAATGATAATAATATTTATTCTTTTTTGGGTTTTCTTTATCAATCAGGCTCAAGGCGGTGGGGGCAAAGCCATGCAGTTTGGTAAATCAAAAGCCAAAATGCTTAACGATGCAAATAAAAAATATAAGTTTGAAGATGTAGCAGGGGCAGACGAAGAAAAGGCCGAACTTGAAGAGGTTGTTGAATTCTTAAAAGCACCCGGCAAGTTTATGGGTTTAGGAGCAAGAATACCAAGAGGTGTACTTTTGGTGGGCCCTCCCGGAACAGGTAAGACATTACTTGCCAAAGCTGTAGCAGGCGAAGCGGGTGTTCCGTTTTTCAGTATAAGCGGTTCTGATTTTGTTGAAATGTTTGTAGGTGTGGGTGCTTCGCGTGTGAGAGATTTGTTTGAACAGGCAAAGAAAAACTCACCTGCAATTGTATTTATTGATGAAATTGACGCTGTAGGCCGTCATAGAGGTGCAGGTTTAGGTGGCGGTCATGACGAAAGAGAACAGACGCTAAATCAGTTGCTTGTTGAAATGGACGGTTTTGGTGATAACCAGGGCGTGATTGTTATTGCCGCAACAAACAGACCTGATATATTGGATCCTGCTTTATTAAGACCTGGCAGATTTGACAGGCAGGTTGTTGTCGGAACTCCTGACTTAAAGGGCAGAGAAGCGATTTTGGGTGTTCACACAAGAAATAAACCATTAGAAGACGATGTTAATTTATCAACACTTGCAAAAACGACTGCAGGTTTTTCAGGTGCCGACCTTGAAAACTTAACTAACGAAGCAGCACTTTTGGCGGCAAGAAGAGATAAAATAAAAATTGGTATGCCTGAATTTGAAGATGCAATAATAAAAATTATTGCAGGACCTGAGAAAAAAGCAAGAGTAATTACCAAAAAGGAAAAGGAATTAACCGCATATCACGAAGCAGGTCATGCTATTGTTACAAGACTTATTCCTACTCAGGACCCTGTTCATCAAGTATCTATTATACCAAGAGGCAGAGCAGGAGGCTACACTTTGTCATTGCCGTCTCAGGATAAGTTTTATGCTTCAAAAACTGAAATGCAAGACGAAATTGTTGTACTGCTTGGCGGAAGAGTTGCTGAAAAACTTGTTCTTAATGATATTTCTACAGGTGCGTCTAACGATTTGGAAAGAGCAACCGCTATTGCAAGAAATATGGTTGTTAAGTACGGTATGAGTGATACTTTAGGTTCTATGACTTTCGGCTCTGACAATTCAGAGGTGTTCATTGGAAGAGATTATGGAAGAACCAGAGATTACAGCGAAAATGTTGCATCTCAAATTGATGCGGAGATTAAAGGAATTATCGATACCGCATATCAAAGATGTGAGAAGTTGATAAAAGACAATATGGACGCATTAAACAGAGTTGCAAAAGAACTATTAGAAAAAGAAACTATTAATGCTGAAGAATTTGAAGAAATATTTACAAGAGAAGAAGTAGATGAATAAAAGGGATGTAAAAATCGGCCAGACCGTAAAAAAGCATGGATTTATTAAATCCAAATACAAGGTAAGTATAAACATAAAATAATATAAAAGGAAGGAAAATATCTAATAGGATATTTTCCTTCTTTTTTTATGCTTTTTTACTATGAAAAAACTTCGCCACTCGACGTACTTTTGTACGCCTTCGGGTTTCCAAAAGCAAGGTAATCCTTGCTTTTGCTCAGTTTTTTCATTCTGACACAATTTTTCCTATCCCTTGACAAAAAAGACTGAAAAAACATAGGTTTTTTCAGTCTTGAATCACTAGTTACCGCATTCGATACTTATTTCATTAAAGATTTTTAAATAATCGTCAGTAGTTGTTTTTGCCTTTTGTTCGCCTGAAACATCTAATATTATGTCGCCGTCATGCATCATGACAGTTCGTGTGCCGTACTGAACTGCGTGCCGTAAATTGTGAGTAACCATAAGAGTTGTAATTTTTTGTTCACTTACGATTTTTTGCGTGAGTTCCATTACGGTGTCGGAAGATTTTGGGTCAAGTGCCGCTGTGTGCTCGTCTAAAAGCAAAAGTTTAGGCTTTATAAGGGTGGACATTATAATTGATATTGCCTGACGCTGTCCTCCTGACAATGTTCCCACAATATCGTAAAGTCTGTTTTCAAGTCCCATTCCCAGTTGCTCCAAAAGTGTTCTGTATTTGTCTTTTTCTTTGATGTTAAGACCTTTTGTAAGGTTGTAACTCTTCAGTTTATTATCCGCCAGAGACAGATTTTCAAATATTGTCATTGAAGAACAAGTACCCATTGATGGGTTCTGAAACACTCTTGCGATTTCTTTTGCTCTTTTGTAATTAGGTAATTTTGTTATGTTTTTATCGTCTAACAGCACCTCGCCCCTGTCTATTGCCACATCACCTGAAATAATGTTTAATGTGGTGGTTTTTCCTGAACCGTTACTGCCTACAACACCCACAAATTCTCCCTCTTTAATTTGCAGATTAAAGTCGGAAAACAAGATTTTTTCGTTAGGAGTTCCTGCACAGAAAGTTTTATCAATATTTTTTAGTCTGAGCATTTGGTTTCCTCCTTTTTGAGTATTCGGTAGCAACTAAAGTTATAACAAACAGAGTAGTTATAACAAGGTTCATATCAGAAGGACGAAGCCCTGAACTTATTGCAAGTGAAATACATGTTTTATAAAGTATCATACCTATTACAACAGAGGTGGTAACCTTTACCCATTTTGCTCTGTTAAAAAGACTTGTGCCTATAATTACTGCTGCAAGTCCCATTACAAGAGTACCAACACCTGAAGACACGTCAAACTGCATTACTTTCTGGCAGTTAACTGCACCTGCAAGTGCTACAAGTCCGTTACCTATTGCAAGGCCTATGATTTTGATTTTACCGGGGTTTTCACCTAAGGTAACAACAAGCCCTGCATTATCCCCTGCACTCTTTAATAAAAAGCCCGATTTGGTTTTTAAGTACATATCGAGAAGTATTTTCGCCACAAGTGAAATAACAATAATTATTATCAACGGGAAGTATGGTGCTATACTGTCAGGAACGGTAATCAATTTAAATATTGATTTTTCGTTCATCATAAACTTGTTTGGACTTCCTACAATTCTGTAGTTAATGGAATAAAGAGCAGTCATTGTAAGAATACCCGAAAGCAAATCTTTGATTTTAAGTTTTACATGGAAAAACCCTGTAAGGCATCCTGCCATTGCACCTGCTAACGCCGCAGCAACAAGACAAAGCCATGGGTTTATGCCCTTAAGAATAAGTGCAGTTGAAACTGCGGCACCTAATGGGAAGGTTCCGTCAACCGACAAATCAGGAAAGTCAAGTATTTTATAACTTATGTAAATACCAAGAGCCATTATGGCAAATATAAATCCCTGCTCCAATATACCGATTATAATATTTAGCATTTTAATACTCCTAGATTAAAGTTCTTCAGGCAAAGCAATACCAAGTGATTTTGCAACTTCTTCGTTTACTGTAATTTTTGCTTCTTTTATTGTTTCGTAAGGAATAGTGTTAATGTCTTCGCCGTTTAACACACGAGCCGCCATAATGCCCGCAGATTTTCCGAGTTCTAAATAGTCAAGACCTGCAGACGCAATACAACCGTTTTTAACCTGTTCCTCTTCAGAACCGAAAACAGGAATTTTAAGTGCATTTGCTTTTTCCAGTATTACAGCCAAAGCGGAAACAACAGTGTTGTCAGTCATATTTGAAATACAGTCAACCTGTGTTAAAAGTACATCTGCCGCCTGAGGAATTTCTGCGGCTTTACCTATGCCTTTCTCAATTATTTCAAAGCCGTAATTAGACGCTAATTTTTTGTATTCTTCAATAGTGCTTACTGAGTTTGCTTCGCTTGTGGTGTATAAAATACCGATTTTCTTTGCCTCTGGAAGCACTTTTCTTATAAGTTTTAACTGGTCCTCGACAGGTAATTTATCACTTATACCTGAAATGTTTTTTGCAGGTTCTGTGTCTGATACAGCAAGTTTTGCCGCAACGGGGTCTGATACTGCATTGAACACAACGGGAATATTTTTTTCAGAACAAGCCGCATAAGCCGCCTGAGCCGCAGGTGTTGCAATACCGCATACTAACTTTGTGTTAGATGTTGCAAAACTTTGTGCAATCTGTGTTGACACATTTATATCTGCCTGAGCAGATTTGGTTACAATTTCAATGTTTTCTCCGTCTATATATCCCATACTAGCCAAACCCTCAATAAAACCATCACGGCAATTATCCAATGATGGATGGTCGGCAAATTGAATTACACCTACTTTAGGTGTATTGCTGCAGCCGATTAATGCTGACATAAGCACTGCAACTGTTAATACTACTGACATTACTTTTACTAATTTTCTCATCTCATCTCAACCTTTCTTTTTTATAAAAATAAAAACCCTTTGAGACAAAACGGCTCAAAGGGTATAAATATACCATGCAAACTAATCTCCTCTAAACTCATCTCATCTCTTGTTACATTATATTAAATTTCCTCTTTATTGTCAATAGTTTTTTGTAAATTATCAAGTTTTGCTGAAATTTTTGCAAGTTCTTCAAGTATAATTTTTGTGTCTGATTTGTACTGGCTTGGAAGTAATAAATCTTTTGCATCCTTTGAAATTTCTGTTCCTATGGGTTTCGGAGGGATTCTGCTTATGTTGAAAAAATCGGGTGTTAAATAGAAATTAACACTTCCGTCTGTTAAATATCCGTAGCATCTGTTAGTTCTGCATGAGGTTTCATAGGAGGTGTATGATATTGCATATATTTTTGCGGATGTAAACCGACCTGCCATAAATTCGGTAACATTGGAAAAATTCTTACCGTTGTCTGCCGAACATGCGGCGTGTATTTTGCCTTCCTTCGGTGTTTCCCAAAGCAGGTACAGATTATCTTTTTCCATAAGCACAGGGTTGGAACCTTCGCCAAAATTCTGCACAATATCAGAATAGTAAATTATTTTTCCGTTCAATACTCCAGTAATATGAAGAATATTTGATTTATCGACAAAAATATGTGGGTTTGTAACCGCTCCTTCTACTGGAACTGCCACAAAGTCAGACCATTCCTTTTTACTCCATATATAAGCCATATATCCGAAATTTCCGTATGTGTGGCTTTGGTACAGTACAAAGATGTTATTTGATTTATCTTTTGTAACTGAAAAATCTCCGTCAATATAGTCTAATACTTCGGGAGTTGCTCCGTCATTACCTATTATCTGATGTGCTATAATTCTGGAATTTTTATATTGAAGTGTATATAAAATATTTATCCAATTACCTACTAATATCATGGCAAAGTTTTTTGGATAGTTTTCTTTAGTTTTGCTTTGCATAAGCGTTTGCTGTTCCCACTTATCTTTTGCCCTTTTCATATAGATAATATCTCCATTTTCGTTCTGGCACACAAGATGTAACCAGTCATTATTGTCAATTATTACATCAAAATCAGATTGACCATCAGGCAACAGCACTTCGTAACTTGATGAAAGTTTACCTGATATACTGCTGTAGCATATACCTTGTGAGTTGTGGCAGAAGTGCCACATCTTGCCGTAACTTGGTTTAACAAAATGTTCCATCTATAATCACGCCTTTCTTTTATAATTTTATGTATCCCGTTGTTATTTATGAGATATTGTGATAAAATACATATAAGGAGTTGATGGAGATGACGGAAAAAACAATTAAAAGTGAAAAAATTTTCAACGGTAAGGTTATTGATTTAAATATAGAAACTGTTGAACTGCCAAATGGAAATCAGTCAACCAGAGAAATTGTAAGCCACAGCGGAGGAGTGGGGATTTTAGCGGTTGACAGCGAAAAAAACGCCTATATGGTAACGCAGTTCCGAAGCCCTTATAAAAAACTTGTGCTGGAGGTTCCTGCAGGGAAATTAAATAAAGGTGAAAGCCATTTTGAATGCGGGGTAAGAGAATTAAAAGAGGAAACAGGACTTGAAGCGGAAAATATGAAGTATATGGGTTATGTTTTGCCAAGCCCTGGATACACGAACGAGATTATTTATTTGTATCTTGCAACAGGGTTAAAACAAAAAGAGCAGTGTCTTGACGAAGATGAATTTCTTACTGTTTCAAAAATTCCTTTGGATAAATTAAAGGAAATGTGTTTGAACAATGAAATTACTGATGCCAAAACTGTTGCTCTTATTCTTAAATCTTATTTGATTTTATAATTATTTTTCTTTTGGTTTAAAAATTAAAGCGTAAATATATCCGAACAATACGGCGGCGGTTATTCCTGCCGCCGTTGCTGTTATTCCGCCTGTAAATATACCTAAAAAACCTTGTTTCATCACGGCTTCTTTTACGCCGTTACACAGCAAATATCCAAAGCCCATAATGGGGACAGTAGCACCCGCACCTGCATATTCAACAATAGGTGTATATATTCCAAAAGCGGTCAAAAATACTCCGAGGCATACATATAAAACAAGTATTCTTGCAGGCGTAAGAGTTGTTTTGTCAATTAAAATCTGTGCTATGGCACACAACAGTCCGCCTACCCAAAAAGCATTTAAATATATCATCTTGTTTCCTCCTTGTTACTTATTACAACCGCGTGGGCAATTGACGGAATTGATTCACCCTGCTGGGTTGACAATGGGCTCATCAAAGCACCTGTACCTATAAACAGTATTTTATTAAGTTCGCCGGTTTTCAGTTTCTTTAAAAGAGAAGCGCAAAGAACTAATGCACTGCAACCGCATCCGCTTCCCCCTGCGTGAGTGTCCTGACTTTGCTCGAAAATCATACGCCCGCAGTCGTTGTAGTTTGAAATATCGTAGCCTGATTTTTTCATATAATCGCAAACTATTTCATACCCCAGTTCACCAAGGTCGCCCGTTACTATAAGGTCGTAGTCCTGCGGTTTTTTGTTCGTGTCTTTAAAATGTGTTTCTATTGTGTCGAAGGCGGCGGGAGCCATAGCGGCACCCATATTTGTGGCATCTTTTATACCCTTGTCTATTATTTTGCCTGTTGTTATCTGTGTGATTGACGGCCCTTCTCCTTCGTTTGATAAGACTACCATACCGCTTCCTGTAACTGTTCTTTGTGCGGTTGGAGGGCGTTGTCCTCCGTATGCGAGAGGCATACGAAACTGTTTTTCGGAACTGCAAAAATGACTGCTTGTACCGCAAAGTGTGTATTTTGCAAAACCGCCGTCTATTATCATTGCACCCAAAGACATTGAAAGTGCCATTGTAGAGCAAGCACCAAAAAGACCGTAAAAAGGAATTGCCAATTCCCTCATTCCATACCCTGTGCCTGTGCACTGGTTTAAAAGGTCTCCTGAAAATGCCATATCTATATCGGTTAATAAAAGGCCAGCTTTGTGTACTGCACATTTTCCCGCTTCTCTTTGCATTTTGCTTTCTGCTTTTTCCCAGGTTTTTTCGCCGAAATATCCGTCTTCCATTAAAATATCAAAATTGCCTTTTAATTTGCCTTGTTGCTCTTTTGTTCCCGCAACAGTCGCACTACTAATTATTTTCACGCTGTTTGAAATGTTTACAGTCTGTGTGCCTGATTTGTTTTTGCATTTCAAAAAAATCACCTCGAATGTATTATTTTTCAAAAAAGCATAAATAATACATTTTGAGGTGATTATAATGAATGTATTTGAAAACCCTGAAATGCAAAAATATTTTGAAACTTTGCCTGCCTTTGTTCAGGAGAACATTGTTCATTCAGGAGTAAAACCCAATAATTTGGAACAACTGAAAAGTTGTGCTGAAAATTTTAAAAAAACTGAGTAATTACTCAGTTTTTTTAAAAATTATTTTACATTTGCCTACTTGAATAATACTATAATTGGTGATACAATTAGATTGCAGTCATAGTTTATAAAGGAGGCTGATATTATGATGTGCAATAATTGCGGTAAAAACCCGGCAGTAGTTTTTTTAACCAAAGTTGAAAACGGAGTTACAAAAAACGAAGGTCTTTGTATGACTTGTGCTAAAAAATTGGGAATTAGTTCTATAAATAATATAATGGATAAAATGGGAATGACAGAAGAAGAATTTGACGAAATGAACAGAGGCATGATGGAAACTATGGGTAATATTGATTCTATTGATGATATTACGCCTGAAATGCTTCAAAATGTAATCCCTATGATGCAAAATGCCTTTGGTGGTACAGATGAAGAATTCGAAGAACCGCAAAAGACAACAAAAACTAAAGTTAACGAAAAACCCAAGAAAAAGAGTATAATTGAACAGTATGCCGTAAATCTTACTGAAAAGGCTGTTAACAACCAGATAGACAGAGTTATCGGCAGAAGCGTTGAAATCGAACGAGTAACACAGATTTTAAACAGAAGAACTAAAAACAATCCTGTACTAATTGGTGAACCGGGTGTTGGTAAAACTGCCATTGCAGAAGGTCTTGCTGTCAGAATTGCAAACAAAGATGTTCCGAACAAACTTCTAAAAAAAGAGATATATTTGCTTGATTTGGCGGGAGTCGTTGCGGGCACACAGTTCAGGGGGCAGTTTGAGTCCCGTATTAAAGGGATAATTGACGAGGCGAAAAAAAGAGGTAATATAATTTTCGTTATTGATGAACTTCACAATATTGTGGCTGCAGGTGATGCAGAGGGCGCTATGGGTGCGGCAAATATTCTAAAACCTGCCCTTGCAAAAGGTGAAATTCAGGTTATTGGCGCAACTACTTTAGAGGAGTACAGAAAACACATAGAAAAGGATTCTGCTTTGGAACGCCGTTTCCAGCCGGTTATAGTTGAAGAACCGTCAATGGAAGATACAATTGAAATAATTAAGGGCATAAAAGATTATTACGAAAAGTATCATAAAGTTAAAATCACAGATGATATTATAAGAACTGCAACAGTCCTTGCAAGCAGATATATTAACGACAGATTTTTGCCGGATAAAGCAATAGATGTAATTGATGAGGCTGGTTCAAGAGTTAACCTGAACAACAAAAAATTAGTTGCTTTAGAAAATAAAAAAATTGAGCTTGAAAAAATCCAGGCAGAAAAAGAAACTGCTGCACAGGCAGATTCTATTGAAGAATACCAAAAAGCAGCTGATCTTAAAATCCGTGAATGCAGACTGATGGAAGAAATTTCTGCTTTGAAAAAAGAATGCGACAACATTTATATTACTGCGGACGATGTGGCACAGGTAATAGAAATGTGGACTAAAATCCCTGTTCATAAGATTAGTCAGTTTGAATCCAACAGACTTATGAATCTTGAAAACAATCTTGCACAAAGAATTATAGGACAGAAAAATGCAGTAAGCGCAGTTTCCCGTGCTATAAGAGTAAACAGGGCAGGTATTGCAAATAAGAAGCGTCCCGTTTCGTTCATGTTTGTAGGTCCTACAGGTGTTGGTAAAACCGAACTTGTAAAACAACTTGCGAAAGAGTTGTTTGATGATGAAAAAGCACTTATCAGGCTTGATATGAGCGAGTATATGGAAAAGCACACCGTTGCAAAAATTATAGGCTCACCTCCCGGATATGTTGGGTATGATGACGCAGGTCAGTTGACTGAAAAAGTAAGACGCCATCCGTACAGCATTATTTTGCTTGACGAAATAGAAAAAGCTCATCCTGATATATTTAATGTGCTTTTGCAGATTTTTGATGACGGAAGAATTACCGACAGCCATGGCAAAACGGTAAGTTTTGAAAACTGCGTAATTATTATGACTTCCAATGCCGGAAGCGATATGAATATCAAATCTTTAGGCTTTAATGCCACTAACAAACAGGCAATAAAGAATAATGTTGATACTGCATTAAAGCAGATTTTCAGACCTGAATTTTTAAACAGAATTGATGAAGTGGTAATCTTTGACCAGTTGACAAGGGAAGAACTATTCGATATATGTTCGCTTATGCTTTCGGATTTAACAGAAATATTAAAAGAAAAAGGCATAACACTAACATTTACAGACGATATTAAAAATCACATTATTGACGCTGGTTACGATGAAAAATTCGGTGCAAGACCAATGAGAAGAGTTATTCACAAAGAACTTGAAACAAGACTTGCAGAAATGATAATTACTGACGAAATTAAAGAAGGCGATACAGTAAATATTGATTTTTGTAACGATAATATAGTGTTTGTTAAAAACTAAAAAACGGCTCATATGAGCCGTTTTTATTTTATATTATTTAAATTTTAAAAAAAGAATGACAACAAAAAAAATATGTGGTAAAATATAAATAAGCATTATTTTTTAAGGAAGGGTTAGAATGAGTGAGTTTTCAATTCCATTGGACTTTTTAGACAATTACATATTTAAAGCGAAACCCGAATATTCTATGGTTTATTTGTATGTTTACAGATATTTGTCAAACAATCTCGCAGTACCGGATAATGAACGAATAGCATTAGATTTAAAAATTTCCGAAGAGGCTGTTTCGTCTGCATTTAACTATTGGGCGGGAAAAGGATATCCGATTAACGGTAATATTGCACCCATATTTAATAAGAGTAGTTACAAGCCTGCGGAATTCTCAACCGACAGAGAATTTTCTTTTATTTGCGAGAGTGTAGAGAAAAGTCTCGGAAAAGTACTATCCACTGCTGACCATCAGACTTTGTTCTGGATTTACGATTATCTTGGGTTTTCGTCAACTATTATCTTAATGATAGTTAACTATGCTATGGCAGAGAACAAGGCAAAAATGAGGTATATAGAAAAACTCGCCATATCGTGGGCAGAAAAAGGTCTTTATACGGTAGAATCCGCTGAAAAACATTTGAATGATGTGTCATTGTATCGAAGTTATGAACGCAAAATCAAAAACAAGTTAGGTGTTACGGGGAGAGAGTTTACTCCCTCTGAAAAACAGATAATCAGACAGTGGGAAACGGATATAAAACCTACCGAAAAACAACTTGTGGATGCTCTTGAAATTTGTGTTTCCCGTACAGGTAAAGTTTCTTTAAAATATATTAATGGTATTTTACAAAAGTGGAATGACGAACCGCACTGCAAAAAAGCTGAAAAGAGTAAATACGCTAACTTTGTCAACAGAACTGATATTGACTATGACAAAATTGAAATAGAAGCAATGAAAAAAAGAATAAATAGGAGTTAAGATTATGGATATTTCTTTGGAATATGAAAAAATAAGAGAACACAACAGACAAAAGCACAAGGAACTGACAGATAAAGTATATTTACAAATTCCCAGAATAAAGGAGATTGATATTATTTGTGCTGATGTATGCAAGGAGTATTTAAGCCTTGTTGCGGGTGGTAAGATGCCTGCTGATGTTGCAGTTTCAAAAATGCAAAAAGAAATTGATGTTCTTACTAAAGAAAAACAGACACTTCTTAAAAAAATGGGACTTACAATCAAGGATTTTGATACAATTTACACTTGCGAAAAATGCAAAGACAAAGGCTATGTAAACGGAAAATGGTGCGACTGCTATTACCGTTTGCAAAGCAAACAACTTTTAAACAATTCCAATATTAATATTAAGGCATCGAACACTTTTGACAAGTTTGATTTGTCTTTGTACAGCGACAAAGAGGATAAGAAATTTGGCTTTTCACCACGCGACAATGCTAATTCCGTAAAAGAAATTGCAATGTATTTTGCACAGGAAAAAGAAGATGCCCCCGATAATTTGTATCTTTACGGTGCAACAGGTCTTGGAAAGACCTTTACCGCAGATTGTATAGCACATTGTTACATAGAAAAACAAAAATCTGTGTTCTATATGTCTGCACCAAAACTGTTTTCTGCTCTTGAAGACTATAAATTTGCAAAAGGAGATATTGAGCAGGCAGGAAAAACAGTGTCCTCGGTTGAAAATTGCGAATTATTAATTATTGATGATTTGGGCACGGAGTTTCACACTCCTTTTGTTGACAGTTGCCTTTTTGAAATAATAAACAGCAGAATGATTGCACAGAAAAAAACAATTATTAGTTCGAATTTATCCCCTAAAGAACTATCAAAGGTGTATTCTGACAGAATTGCATCAAGAATTTTAGGCGGTTTTGAGCAACTATTGTTTATTGGCGAGGATATAAGAGTAAAAAAATATCGGTAATTGCACCTTTACTTTAAAATAAATTGTTCGAGGAAATCTGAATGATTTTTCAGAAGTGAAAGCGACTTTGGATTAGAGGAAAGAAAAATATAGCACAATAGTTTCTGTGATTTTACTTGTGTCAAGTTTATATAATTTTAAAGAATAGTTTGCCGATTTTGATATCTACATATACAAAATATATCCAACAATTCTTGTGTTGACGGGTTGGGTTCTTATTATTCACTGTTTGCCTGACTTAACACGAGTAAGAATTATATCATAATATGGCGAAAGGAGAGAAAATTTGTGTGCAATATTAAATTTAAGAATATTATTATGCTGACGATAGCGGGATTCGTAAATGCTTTTGGGGTAATTGTGTTTCTTTCTCCTGTGAAATTGTACGATAGTGGAATTTCCGGTACAGCAATGCTGTTATCTCAGATTACTCCTGATTGGTGTTCATTATCGTTATTCTTATTATTCCTTAATATTCCGCTTTTTGTTTTTGGATATAAAAAACAGGGGAGTTCATTTACTATATATTCTTTATATACAGTTATGGTATACTCGTTTGGTGCCTGGCTTATAACAGATGTGTTGCCGATTGATGTCTCTTTAGCATCTCCTTTGGCAGGTACAGATTTATTGCTTTGTGCTCTGTTCGGGGGATTGATTTCAGGTGTTGGAAGTGGTATTACAATAAGATATGGAGGAGCAATTGACGGTATAGAGGTTATGTCTGTTATATTTGCAAAAAAAATCGGTATCACGGTCGGTACATTTGTAATGATTTATAATGTATGTCTTTATATTCTGTGCGGAATTGTTATAAACAGCTGGATATTGCCGTTGTATTCTATAGTTACATATACTGCAGGACTTAAAACAATTGACTTTATTGTAGAAGGTATAGACCGTTCAAAAGCGGCAATGATTATAACCGTCAAACCTAACGAGATATGCGATATTTTGATGACTGAATTTGAATGTGGAACAACAAAAATATCTGTAAAGGGCGGATATTCAAATTCGGATATGACTATGGTATATTTTATACTGGATCGATTCCAGATTTCGAAAATGCGTGAAATTGTACATTCTGTTGATGAAAAGGCGTTTATTACAATAACAGAAGTTGCAGATGTTTTTAAAATAAATATGTAATTCAAGAATTTAAATTATCTTTAGTTCATTAAAACACATATATATGCTTCTCTTGTTATCCGATACGCTAAAAATAAAGTCTTGAAATTGTTTTTACTGTTATTTGTATTTTTGGCAAAAGTATAAGGAAAATAAGAGAATAGTATAAAAGGAGAAACAATGGTTTCTTATATTCAGATAGTAATTGCTGACTTTTTACTCACAATAGCATTTTTGTTTCAGAAAAAATATCAGGAAAAGGCAGGAACAAGTGTTAATGCGGGCCTTATATATACAATTCTTTCCGGTGTATTTTCTGCCGTAATGTTTTTTGTGATTAACGGATTTACAGTGAGGATAACTTTATTTTCAATAATTATGTCTGTCCTTTTTTCAGTGGCTGTTACAATGTATGTTTTTATAGGTTTTCGTATAATGGAAAAGGGGAATGTGTCCTTTTACACACTGTTTTTAATGTCAGGCGGAATGGTAATTCCTTACATATATGGTGTACTGTTTTTAAAAGAACAACTAACTCTAGCAAGAGTGGTGGGACTTGTATTGATTTTAGTGGCAATTATTTCTTCTAATTTTACCAGAGGAAAGTTTGATAAAAAACAGCTTTTTTTATGTACTATGGTATTTTTGCTCAATGGAGCTGTATGTGTAATTTCAAAAGCTCATCAGATAAGCGCTGCAAGTCAAATAGTTTCATCTTCAGATTTTGTTATTCTTGTTGCTATTTCCAAAATAGTTATCAGCCTTTTAGTGTTGCCATTTAATAAGGATAAAAGTGTTGATAAGCCGATGGTACCGTTCAAATCAGTAATTTTGATTGTTATGATGGCTGCAGCAGCAGACGGAATAGCCTATATGTTGCAACTTATGGGAGCGGTTAACCTTCCTGCAACTGTGCTTTTTCCTTTGATTACCGGTGGAACGATAGTGCTTTCTACTATGATGGATTTTATATTTTGCAAAGTAAAACTTTCACACAAACAATGGATTAGTGTTGCGACTGCTTTTTTAGGAACATTAATGTTTTTGTAAAATTGTTTAAAACAGGTAGTTTTTATCGTTATATTAAGCCGGATGATTTTTTGACAGTCTTGACACGAGTGCGGGAGATAATGATTTTATGATTACAGGAAATATACTAGGTGCTATTGCTATATTGCTTTTTGTAAGCAGTTTTCAATTGAAAACCAGAAAAGAAATTATCATTTTAAGTACAGTATCAAGACTATTTTATGTGCTTCAGTATATATGCCTTGGTGCATATTCGGGAGCAGTAATAGATTTTGTAGCAGGAGTAATATCGTTATTTGTAGTAAAGCCTGACAAGAATTTCAAAAAAATAATTGTGCTTTTACTTTATGCGGTTATCGTTGCATCAAGTATACTGCTTTATAAAAATTTCTTGAGTTGTTTTTCATTTTTTGCAGTAACTTTGGAAATAATAGCAATAATGTTTAAAAAAGAAAAAACGGTCCGTATAATTTCGTTGATTGCACAGCCTTGCTGGTTGATTTACAACTGTTATTATATAGCGTGGTTTTCTGCTTTGGGTAACTTAATTTCGATATTTTCCATTACCTTTGCTTTAATTAGATATGATTTTAAAAAAATATAAAAAAACACTTGCATTTACTTTGAAACTATGTTATAATTTATTGCGTTAATGTGGAATAGTCCTCTGTACCGTTTAAAAGCGGACACGAATGTTCTTATGAAAGGGAGATATAATATGAATTTACTTGACACAATCGGTCAGGAACAAATCAGAACAGATTTGCCCGCTCTTGCTATTGGTGATACAGTTCGTGTGTATATCAAAGTTAAAGAGGGGACAAGAGAAAGAATCCAAATGTTTGAAGGTACTGTTATCCGTAAAAAGGGTGGCGGAATTGCTGAAACTTTCACGGTTCGTAGAATTTCATACGGTGTAGGCGTTGAAAAGATATTCTTAGTAAACTCACCTTACATTGATCGTATTGAAGTTGTTAGACACGGTAAAGTTCGTCGTGCAAAGTTATACTATCTACGCGACAGAGTTGGAAAGGCAGCAAAAGTTAAAGAAAGACTATAATTTGGAATTACGGAAGGCGTGGCTTCCCGACAAATGCCGTGAGGCTTGTTTGTGGGGGGTGCGTCTTTTTGCGTTTTATATGGAGGTATAAATATGGAAGAAAATTTTAATAATTCTGAATTTGATGCTTATACAGAGGTACCGTCGCAACAACCTCAAAAACCTTCTTTTAACTGGAAGAAAGAGGCTGTTGAGTGGATACAGGCGATTGTTTTTGCTGTAATTATTGCGGTGATTTTAAAAACTTTTGTGTTCACACTTGTGTTAGTAGAGGGTGCTTCGATGGAAAACACTTTGCGTACAGGGGACAGACTTTTTGTTACAAGACTTATGTACGAGCCAAAACAAGGGGATATTGTGGTGTTTACCCCTGAGCGAGATACAAGCAAACCCTACATTAAAAGGGTAATTGCTGTTGGCGGTCAGACTGTAGACATTACCGATGACGGGCAAGTTGTTGTTGACGGTGAAATTTTAGATGAGGTTTATTTATCGGAATACACAGGAAATAACAATAAAAATATTACTACCACTTTGGTTAGTAATCCGGTGAAATTTCCCATAAAAGTTCCTGATGGGCACTTTTTCGCAATGGGAGACAACAGAATAAGAAGTCATGACTGCCGTTCAATTGAGGTCGGAGATTTTGACAATGACTATGGTTGCGTAGGAAAAGAAAGGGCTATAGGTAAAGCACAGTTTAGAATATGGCCTTTAAGTAAGTTCGGTTCGCTGTATTAAGAAACGGAGAAATTTATGAATATACCATGGTTTCCAGGGCATATGGCTAAAACCCGGCGTCTTATTACCGAAAATTTAAAACTTGTTGATGTTGTGGTGGAATTACTTGACGCAAGAATTCCGCTGTCTTCTGCCAATCCTATTTTGCCTGAACTTTTAGGAAACAAGCCAAAAGTTATTGCTCTTAACAAAAGCGATATGGCTGACAGCGTTGTTACGGCAAACTGGATACAGTATTTTAAAAACAATAGTATAGAGGCGGTTGCTGTGAGCAGCATCTCAGGTAAGGGTTTTGATGCTCTTAAAAATGCAATCAATACAGTTCTAAAAGAAAAAATCAGGCAACGCGAAGAAAAAGGAATGAAAAATGTACCTGCGAGAATAATGGTTGTAGGTATTCCTAATGTAGGCAAGTCCTCATTTATTAACAAACTGTCAGGCAGGGCAGGAGCAAAAACAGGCGACAGACCTGGGGTTACTACTGCGAAGCAATGGATAAGAATAGCAGGTGGGTACGAACTTTTAGATACGCCCGGAATATTGTGGCCTAAATTTGATGATGAGATAACAGGTCAGCACCTAGCTTTTACCGGTGCAGTAAAAGATGATATTTACGATACAGAAGAAGCAGCAAGTCTGCTTTGTGGATACCTTTACGAAAAGCACCCGGGTAAGTTAAAGGAAATATATAAACTGCAAGACATTGACGGTCTTTCAGGATACGAAATATTGGAATGTATCGGAAGAAAAAGAGGATGCATTATATCAGGTGGGAATGTGGACACAGAAAGAGCATCGAAAATTCTTCTTAACGAATTCCGTGGTTGCAAACTTGGAAACATTAGTCTGGAGGAGCCTTATGAACAGTGAAGATTTTAACAGAGTAATGTCTATGTGGGAGATTGAAAAATCACTTTTTGAGCAGGGCTACAGTTATGTGGCAGGCGTTGATGAGGCAGGAAGAGGTCCTTTGGCTGGACCTGTCTGCGTTGCATCTGTCATATTGCCAAAAAACAGCTATTTTGAAAAACTTAATGATTCTAAAAAGTTGACGGAAAAACAAAAGGACAGACTATATGATGAAATAAAAGAAAAGGCTGTTGCTTACAATATTGTTCTTGTATCCAATGAGGAAATAGACAAATTGAATATTTTGTGTGCAACACATTACGGAATGTGCAAAGCGGTAGAAGGGCTTGATGTTAAGGCTGACTATGTATTGATAGACGGCAACAGCATCAAAGGTATGGAAAAGCCACATAGTTGTATAGTAAAAGGGGACAGCAAAAGCATTTCTATTGCTGCTGCATCGGTACTTGCTAAAGTAACCCGGGACAGATATATGGATATTCTTGATGAAAAATATCCTATGTATATGTTTAAAAAACACAAAGGCTATCCTACTGCACTTCATTATCAGTTACTTAAAGAACATGGTGCATCACCTGTGCACAGAAAATCCTTTAATTTGAAGATAGATGATTGATTATGGAAAAATACAATAAGAAAGTGGGCGGTGAGGGAGAAAAAGCCGCAGTAAAACACTTAAAAAAACAAGGTTACAAAATAAAAGAGACTAATTTCTTGGTGCGTGGCGGAGAAATTGATATAATTGCCGAAAAAGATACCTATACGGTTTTTGTTGAGGTGAAAACACGCACAGGTTCCGGATACGGAAGTCCGATAGAAGCGGTAGGAGAGATAAAAAGAAAACGACTTTTGCATGCCGCACAAGTGTATATGATGAATAATGAAGTAACTGATGTACGCTTTGATGTTATCGGTGTTAATTGTGAAGTTAAAGGTAATAAAATTATTATTTGTGAAATACAACATATTATAAATGCTTTTTAAGGAGAGATTGTATGTTCGCAGATGCTCATTGTGATACGATAACAAGGATTTTAGACAATAACCAAAGTCTTTTTGAAAATGACGGTCATATTGATATTAAAAGAATGAAAGACTGTTGCTTGCAGTACTTTGCGATTTTCATACATCCGAAATATAATCCCTTTGACAGATTTGTTAAGGGGATTAATAAATTTTACGAAGAATATGATGAAAAATATTTGCAACTTGTATTAAATGCAGATGATTTGGGACAAAAAACAGGTGCGTTGCTGACCATAGAAGGCGGAAGTGCTATTGAGGGGTCTATCCAAAAACTGCACTACGCATACGAAAAAGGTATAAGGTGTATGACAATTAAATGGAACGGAGACAATGAACTTGCAAACGAATATGGTTTGACACCTTTCGGAAAAACCGTCATAAAAGAAATGAACAGAATGAAAATGATTGTTGATGTATCTCATTTGAGCGACAAGGGTTTTTATGATGTTATGGGAATTACTGACGCCCCTTTAATGGCATCTCATTCGAATTGCAGAAAACTTTGCAGTCATAAAAGAAACTTGACTGACGACCAGATAAAAAAAATTATTGATTGTAAAGGTTTTATAGGGCTAAATTTTTATCCCGATTTTTTATGCGAAGGAAAGGCTACAGTTGTTGATATAATACGCCACGCATATCACATTTTAGAACTTGGAGGAGAAGATGTTTTGGGTTTCGGGAGTGATTTCGATGGTGTTGACCATCTTCCGAACGGCATCTTGGGAGTTCAAAATATGAATAATGTAATGGATGAATTTTGCAAAATGCAACTAGGTCAGGAATTGTTAAACAAGGTGTTTTACAGAAATCTTTGTAATTTCACCAAACAAATTATGAAAAATTAGAAAATAAATCTTGCAATTTTTGTAAAAATGAAGTATGATAGATAATATACATAATCGGAAAGGAAGAACTATATGAATTTATCTGATAGAATGAGCAAAATCAGCGCATCACCCACTCTTGCGATAGATGCAAAATTTAAGAAAATGAAAGCTGATGGGATTGATGTTGTTGGTTTCGGTACTGGAGAACCTGACTTCGATACACCTAAGCACATTAAAGATGCGGCAGTTAAGGCGATTAATGACGGTATGACAAAATACACACCCGCCGCCGGCACTATGGATTTAAGAAAAGCAATAGCTGAAAAACTATTATTGGAAAACAATGTAAAATATGCACCAACAGACATTGTTGTATCTAACGGTGCAAAACACGCTTTAGTTAATGCTTTTTATGCAATATTAAATGATGGGGACGAAGTGTTGATTCCAACACCTTTTTGGGTAAGCTATCCAGAAATGGTACGAATTGCAGGAGGAAACCCCGTATTTATAGAAACGACAGAGCAAAATGGTTTTAAGTTCTCTGCAAAAGATTTCGAAAATGCTATCACATCTAAGACTAAGGCACTTGTGTTAAACAGTCCAAGCAACCCTACCGGTATGGTTTATACCGAACAGGAATTAAGAGAAATTGCTGATGTTGCTGTTAAGCACAACATTTTTGTGATTTCGGACGAAATTTACGAAAAACTAATGTACGGCGATGCAAAACATATAAGTATTGCATCTTTTAATGATGCAATTAAAAAGTTAACTATAATTATTAACGGAGTGTCCAAAAGTTATGCTATGACGGGGTGGCGTATAGGCTACACCGCATGCGAGCCTGAAATTGCAAAAATAATTTCCAACATTCAGTCTCACGCTTCATCAAACCCATGTTCAATTTCGCAGGCAGCGGCATTGGCGGCTATTACAGGACCTACCGACACTATAGAAGCAATGCGTGTTGAATTTGAAAGCAGAAGAAATTATATGGTGGAAAGAATTAATAGCATTGATAAAGTTTCAGCCCTTGTGCCTGACGGTGCTTTTTATGTGTTTATGAACATTAAAGAACTTATTGGCACAGAACTTAAAGGCAAATTGATTAACAACGGCGACGAATTTTGCGAATGGTTGCTTGAATGCAACAAACTTGCATTAGTTCCCGGCGGAGGTTTTGGTGCTGAGGGTTATGTAAGATGGTCATACGCTACAAGTATGGAAAACATTAAAGAAGGTCTTGACAGATTAGAAAATTTTTTAGCATAGAGGTATAAATATGAAAATAGGTTTTATTGGCGCGGGGAATATGGGTGGTGCAATTATTGGCGGTCTTATTGCATCAAAAAAGACAAATGCCAAAGATTTATATGCTTACGACCCGGACAAAGAAAAACTTAATGTTTTAGGGGATAAAGGAGTAAATGTAAATCTTTCAATGGAAGATATATGTGAACTTTGCGATGTGATAATTCTTGCAGTTAAACCGCAGATTTTTCATAAAGTGTTACCCGAAATCGTATCCAGTAAGCCTGTATATGTCTCTATTGCCGCCGGTATCTCAATTAAATTTATGAAAGACAATCTGCCCGAAGGTGCAAGAATTATTCGAGCAATGCCTAACACGCCCGCACTTATCGGCAAAGGTGTAACTGTTTTAAGTGCTGACAAAGGGGTAACAGAGGAAGAAGTTGAAAATGTTAAATTTATATTTGACTGTGTTGGCATAACAGAAATTGCGGATGAAAAATTAATGGATGCTGTAGTTGCGGCGAGTGGGAGCAGTCCCGCCTATGTGTATATGCTAATTGAGGCTATGGTTGATGCGGCAGTTAGTCAGGGTTTGCCGAGACAGATGGCTTATAATATCTGTGCATCTGCAGTAGAAGGAAGTGCCCTTATGGTGCTAAAGACCGGTAAACACCCGGGGGAATTAAAGGATATGGTATGTTCTCCGGGCGGAACAACTATTGAGGCGGTGTCATCATTAGAGGCTGACGGCTTTTATGCAACTATTATTAAGGCTATGGAAAAATGCTCTGAAAAATCAAAGAAACTTACAAAGTAAACGGAGAAATATTATGATTACTACAAAACAGAGGGCTTATTTAAGAGGTCTTGCAAACAAAATTCCCGCTCTTTATCAGGTGGGCAAAGGCGGAGTAAATAATAATTTTATCGCAATGATAGATGATGCACTTGAGAAAAACGAACTGTTAAAAGTTACTGTTCTTGAAAATTCAGGTGAAACGCCTCGGAGTATCTGTCATCAGGTTATGGATGCTACAAATGCGGAGCCTGTGCAGGTTATCGGAAACAAATTTATTATATACAGACGCTCTGCGGAAAATCCTACAATAATTTTACCGTAATATTTTATGTCCCCTTCGAATATACTTGCTATATACGGAGGGGATAATTTTGTTTAAAAATATTAACCGACATTTTTGTGCAAATAAATCAAAATATTTTTTTCTGCTTCTTGCGTTGGTTGTAGGAATTGTAAGCGGAATATTGTTTGTGTCTGCGGTTAAACCTGAAGACACAGAAAAACTTACGCAAACCGTAAATATAGCACTTACAGGAATAGAGGATAAAGACAAAGTAAGTATGTTTTTTGATTATTTATGGAAAAACGCAAAAACAGTTTTATTAATTTTTATCGGTACATATTCTGTATACACTTTACCTGTTGTTTTTTTAAATTTGATTATAACAGGTTTTTCAATGGGGTTTACTGCTGTTTTTGTAACTTCTTATTTTGGGTTTAAAGGATTTTTGGCATCTCTTTTGATATACAGCACGGACATTTTATTTTGTATTCCCTTGGTGTTTTTTGTGTCAACTGTGGCTATAGATTATACTTTACATAATTCTAAAGTAAAAAGTACTTTGAAAATCAGAAACAGAAAAAAGTTTTTTACTGCTTGTTGTTTCTTTCTTGTGCTGATGACCATTCTCTCGTTACCAAATGTACTGATTTTCCCAAAAATTGTAAAAGGTTTAGTGCCCTGAAATACAGCAAAAACACTATATATTGTGTCAATAAAAAATGTTGTAAAAAATTAACGAAAATACAAGATTTTTTTATATATTTTTTTGTAAAATACTATGTACATTTGTATTGTTTTGTATTAAAATATAAATACATTCGTTTACATAATATGTGGAGGCAATAAATGGATTCAGTAGTATTACAGTTTGAAAAATATTTAAAAAATGAGAAAAAAGCATCTGTTAATACTCTTCAGTCTTATATGAGGGATATTAACCAGTACATAGATTATCTTGAGGATGGTAAATTGGGGGACTATATAAGTGCAACGCCTACTGTTTTCCTTAACTATATGTTAATGTTAAAACAGTGCGGAAAAGCAACTTCTACTATTTCCCGAAATCTTGCTTCTGTCAGGGCTTTTTATAATTTTTTGCTTAAAAATAAACTTTGCGAAAACAACCCTACAGATAAAGTACATACAATGAAGCCTGAACGAAAAATGCCACAGATACTTACTGCGACTGAAGTGGATTTACTATTAAGTTTACCTAAGTGTGATAATTTAAAGAGCATAAGAGACAAGGCAATGCTTGAACTTTTGTATGCTACCGGTATAAGGGTATCTGAACTTGTTTCTCTGGATATAACAGATGTCAATTTAGATGTTGGCTTTATTGTTTGTAAAAGTGCTGTTAAAGAAAGGGTTGTACCAATCTACCCTGCGGCAGTTTCTTGTTTAAACAACTATGTTACTAATGCAAGAAACTTTTTAATTGACGGAATGGATAATGATGCTCTTTTTGTTAATACAAACGGAAAGCGGTTGACAAGACAGGGCTTTTGGAAAATAATCAAGCAATATCAGGCTGAAGCACACATTGACAAGGAAATAACACCACATACTTTAAGACATTCTTTTGCAACACATCTCCTTGAAAACGGTGCAGATTTAAAATCCCTTCAACTTATGATGGGGCACTCTGATATTTCGTCAACTCACATTTATACAAATCTTATAAATAATAAAATTAACGATGTTTACAGACACGCACACCCCAGAGCAAGAAAAATGTAATAATATGAACAGTATCGCATAAACATTTTATAACAGGAGGTTATGTTATGAAATTGTTTGTGCGATTTTTTTGTATTATTTTAGTGCTTTTATTATTATGCACTTTAGTATCTGCTGAGGGCGGAGGAATAGAAACTACTGCAAAATCAGTAATTTTAATTGACAGTGCAACAGGGGAAGTTTTATATGAAAAAAATCCTGATGAAAGATTGCCTATTGCGAGTGTTACCAAAGTTATGACGATGCTTCTTTGTATGGAAGCAATAAACAGCGGGAAAATCACTATGGAAGATACTGTTACGGCGAGTGAGTATGCCTGCAGTATGGGAGGGTCTCAGGTATATCTTGAACCGGGAGAACAAATGCCGGTGTCTGATATGCTAAAAGCCATTGCAGTCGCATCGGGAAATGACGCCTCAGTTGCTATGGCCGAGCACATAATGGGAAGTGAACAAGGATTTGTTGCCATCATGAATACAAGAGCGAAAGAACTAGGAATGGAAAATACAAATTTCATTAACTGTAACGGCCTTGACGAAGACGGACATTATTCATCTGCGCGTGATGTTGCAATAATGTCAAGGGAACTGATAAAATATGACAATATACTACCATATTTGAAAATATGGATGGATACTTTAAGAAACGGCGAATTTGAACTTGCAAATACCAATAAATTAATACGGTTTTACCCTGATGCAATAGGTATCAAGACTGGCTCAACAAGTAAGGCAAAATACTGCATATCAGGGGCGGCATCAAGAGACGGTCTCACTTTAATTGCAGTTGTTCTTGGTGCCGATACCACTACCGACAGATTTGAAACAGCCAAGGCACTTCTAAACTACGGCTTTGCAAATTATTCCATAAGCGAACCTGTTAAAAAGGGAGAAGAAATCGCAAATATCAAAGTATTAAAAGGAGAAACACAAAGCATTAAAGTTATAACAGGAAATGGATATGTGAAACTTGTGCAAAAAGGTGCTGACGGGGGTTATGAGCGAAAAGTAAACTTGCCAGAAAATGTAAATGCTCCCGTTAATAAAGGCGACAAGGCGGGAGAAATTATACTTTTAAAAGACGGTAGTGAAGTTGCAACCGTACCGCTGTTTTATGCAGAAACAGTACCAAGATTGTCTTTTGGTAAAATATTTGCCAATATGTTAAGGTGTTGGGGATACAATAATTATTAATAATTGCTTTGAAATGTAATGGTGATATTTGGTTTGGCAAAATTCAACAATAACATAAAAAGATGTCAATAAAGAACAGGCAATAGACAGACGAGATATTTTTTATCTACCCATTCTTTATTTAACATCTTCTGTTAATATAATAGCATATATTTACATAACTGTCAATAAATGGAAATAATCAAATTATTAAAAACGGCAGATTTGTTATCTGCCGTTATCTTTTTTATGCTGATTTCCTTTACGGGTTTGTTGACTATAACATATTTTACTGTTTGTTATTATTTCTCATTTTTAATAAGTCGTATCTTAAAAAACCTACAATTACTGAAATCAAAATACAAATATGAGTAATAAGGTTTGCTGTTGCAACCGGAGTTGCGATGCAGTCAAATGTTATCCATATAAGCATATTAAAGAAAAACATAATTCTTGTGGCTGTTGAATTTTGTATGCTTACCGCAAATACGAATATCATTGAACCTATAAGTGGCAATAAATCGTTTGGTAATACTACTTGTTGTGCAAGGTACGCTGTAACAACAAATGAAGCAACATAGCCAAAGAAAAAGATTGCTGTTATATATTTTTTGGGATTTTTTTTCTTCCTTAAATAAAAGTAGTTAATAAGAGTTTGAAGTGCACCTACAACACAGGCAAAACCGCCTGCCATTTTTGTAGTTCCAAGCATAAAATAACTAAGAGCTATAAAACTGTTTGAAACCATTTGTGAAATAATTATCTGCGACTGCTTTTTTAGTTGAAATCCTACCATTGCAGCCGCTGTCGCGATATAACCGAAAATCAGCGATAAGGTAGTTAACATAATTATACCGTCCTTTTCGTAAACATTTTTTTAATTTTTTCGTTGTTGGCCTTTACATCCTCAAAGTAGAACGATACAAAAAAGCCTGATATAATGAGGATTACGGCAACCAAAAACAAATGCACAGAAGTTATATAACAACTTGCATTTAAGACATTGGGGATTATTGATAAAAACAATCCAAAAATAATTGAAAAAGTGATGGTATAAAAGTTTTTAATTAAGAAATGCATAACTGTTGAAATCAGTATTGCACCTATTATTAATCCGGATAGAGCAGGAATTATGATATTTAAATCGAACTGCGCTAGCGAACTTACATAAAGTTCATAAAGACCTAAAGCAGACAAAATTACTGCACTGTCAACACCGGGTACTATTGAAGACCCGGCAACTGCAACGCCCAGCAAAATTGATTGCAACAGGTTGGGATTAGTTACAACGGGAAACCAGTTTTTGTTGACCGAAAACAAAAATAATCCGACTACAGCACCCAAAGCAATTAAAAAATAGTATTTATTATTAAAGCCGTTCTTCTTTACCTGTTTGTAGAAAAGAGGAACAGTTCCGATAACTAGTCCTAAAAACAGGTATCTTGTATGAAATTCAAAGTTTGAAAGCATGAAATTCACTATTTTACTAAATAACAAAACACCTGTAGCAAAGCCAAGTACAAGTGGTATTAGAAATATTATATTCTTTTTAAAGTTTTTAAAAAGAGTACTCATTAACTTTACAACTTTTTCATAAAGGCCTAAAATAATAAGCATTACACTACCGCTTAAACCTGGGGCAATGCCGCCTATTCCTACTATTATGCCTTTTAAAAAATACATAAAATATTTCAAAAAAACTCACTCCTAACAACTATTTTAATGATACTATATACAATACTAAAAGTCAAGAAAAGAGGTTGCTTTTTCGATCTGTTTTTTGATAACAAAGTGATATTTTTTAAACTAATAAAAGATAGTTTTAAAAATCTATACAAAAAAACGAGTTCGTTTGAACTCGTTTTTAGGTTAAAAACTAACTTCGTTGCCGTAAAATGCACAAGTAAGAATTCGTTTTATATCTTCTGCTTCTGCCTTTCTCGGATTACTGAATGTGCATGGGTCAAGTGCGGCGTTTTTACTGATCTCGTCAACCTTTTCTAAAAAGTGTTTCTCTGTTACGCCTGACTCGTTAAAGGACTGTTTAATGTTCAGCCGTTTATTAAGTGCTTTAATTTCTTTTACCAAAGAGTTAGTCAGTTGCTTGTCAGTCCTGCCTTGCAGTCCCATTATTTTAGCAATATGGGCAAATCTGTCGCACACATTTTTCTCATTATACTGAATTACATAAGGAAGTAAAAGGGCGTTACAGCAGCCGTGAGGAATATCAAATTCGGCACCTGTCTTATGAGCCATACTGTGAACAATACCCAAAAGCGCATTTGAAAACGCCATACCTGCCATACATTGTGCAAGGTGTACTTTTGCACCTGCATCTTTACTACCGTTATAAAATGCTTCTAAATTTTCATATATCATTGAAATTGCATAAATTGCAAGTGAGTCAGTTACGGGGTTTGACGCAGTAGAAGTATATGCTTCGATTGCGTGAGTTAAGGCATCCATTCCTGTATGTGCAATCAGTTGTTTATGCATTGTAAGAGGAATTTTATAGTCAAGTATTGCAATATCAGGAGTAATTTCATAGTCTGCAAGAGGGTATTTTATATTTGTTGAATAGTCTGTTATTACAGAAAAAGCAGTTACTTCAGTCGCCGTACCGCTTGTTGATGGGATTGCCACAAATATTGCTTTTTTTCTTAACGGTGGTATGGAGAATGGTTCTTTAATATCGTCAAAAGTCAGTTCGGGATGCTCGTAAAAAATCCACATTGCTTTTGCAGCGTCAATAGGTGAACCACCCCCTATTGAAACAATAACATCAGGTTGAAATTCCTGCATAACCTTTGCACCTTTGTAAACTGTTTCTATTGACGGGTCAGGCTCAACACCTTCAATAAGTTTTGTTTCAAGACCTGCTTCTTTTAAAAGTTTATCCGTTTCTTCCAAGAACCCGTGTTTTTGCATAGCACTTCCGCCTGTTACAATTACGGCTCTTTTATATCCTTTTAGTGTTTTCAAATTTTCAAGAGCATTTTCACCGAAGTAAATATCTCTTGGCAATGTAAATCTTGGCATATACTGTTCTCCTTTATATAGTTTGTTATTATTATTTATAAGGAACAGTAGATTTATTCATAAGCGAATCTGCAAAATTGCCTGAAATTTATTATAAGATTATGAAACGCTATTTTTTTAAATGTGGTTTTATATAGCGCTAATTAAAATGCTCGGGTCTCTGACCCGAGCATTTTTTTATATAAACTGTTTTAATGCAAATTTGATTGTGTCTTCTACGGACAAATCTTTTGGTGCTTTGGAAACTGCCGCCACAGCGTCGTTGAACGAATAGCCGAGAGCGGTCAGTGCCGTTACCGCCTCATTTTCTGCAGAAGCGGAAGAAGATGGATTTTCGTCAACTGCAAAGGTTGTTTTACTGCTTACCTTATCTTTCAATTCCAAAATAATTCTTTGTGCAAGTTTTGGGCCTACACCCTGAGCTGCAGATATTGCTTTGGGATTGTTTGTTACAACTGCAACAGAAAGATTATTTGGAGACAAAACAGACAAAATACTGATTGCGGCTTTTGGCCCTACACCGCTTACCGAAATAAGAAGTTCGAACGCGCCTCTCTGTTCCATTGTGGGGAAACCGTACAGTTCAAAAATATCTTCTTTTACATAAAGGTAGGTGTAAAAAATTACCCTTTCTCCCTTACCTTTTAGGTTATCGGAAGAAGTAGTGATTTTATAACCTATGCCGTTTGATTCGATTACAACATAATTATCGCCGATATAAGCAAGTTCGCCTTTTATATATTCATACATATTTAATTGCCTCCTTTTAAAATAGAGTAATTAGTGTGAGCGTGGCATACTGCGATTGCAAGAGCGTCTGCAGTATCGTCAGGTTTTGGTACTTCATGTAATTTTAGTATTGATTTAACCATTTGCTGTACCTGATTCTTTTCTGCTCTGCCGTAACCAACGACGCCTTGTTTTACCTGGAGGGGTGTATACTCATAAACAGGTATATTTTTATTCTGTGCCGCAAGTATTAAAACGCCCCTTGCCTGTCCTACCGCAATGGCAGTTTTGGCGTTATTGTTGAAAAATAATTCTTCAATTGCTACCTGGTCAGGTTTATATTTATCTATTATGTAGCACATATCGTCATAAACCATTTTGAGACGAAAAGGAAGAGGAGTGTGTGCGGGGCTTGTTACCGTACCGTAATCCACAACTTTGAAGTTTACGCCGTCATATTCTATTATCCCAAAACCCACAATAGCAATACCGGGGTCAATTCCTAAAATTTTCATTGATAACTCCTTGATTTTTATATGTTTATTTGATATAATATTTAATTATAATAATTATATCACTAATTGGAGGTTTTTTCAATATGTCAAAAGAAAAAGTTGTTCTTGCTTATTCCGGCGGTCTTGACACATCAATCATCATTCCGTGGCTTAAGGAAAATTACGACTACGAAGTAATTGCTGTATGCGGTGATGTTGGTCAGGGAAAAGAAACAGATGGTCTTGAAGAAAAAGCACTGAAAACCGGTGCTTCAAAGTTATACATAGAAAATTTGCAGGAGGAATATGTAACAGATTATATCTGGCCTACACTAAAAGCTCAAGCAGTTTACGAGGGTAAATACCTTTTAGGCACTTCTCACGCAAGACCGTGTATTGCTAAAAGAATTGTAGAAATTGCTCTTGCAGAAGGTGCTACCGCAATTTGTCATGGTTGCACAGGTAAAGGTAACGACCAGGTTAGATTTGAGTTGACTATAAAAGCATTGGCTCCGCATATGAAGATTATTGCTCCGTGGAGAATCTGGGACATTAAATCAAGAGAAGAAGAGATAGAATATGCTATGGCGAGAAACATTCCTGTTCCTGTTACTAAAGAAGATAATTACAGTATGGACAGAAATATCTGGCACCTATCACACGAGGGAATGGATCTGGAAGACCCTGCAAACGAACCTAAATTAGATAAAATATTAAAACTAATCACTCCTCCCGAAAAAGCGCCTGACAAACCAACATATATTGAAATTGGTTTTGAAAA
Source organism: Clostridia bacterium (assembly GCA_017397315.1). Lineage (GTDB taxonomy): Bacteria > Bacillota > Clostridia > Monoglobales > Firm-18 > RGIG1864. The sequence continues at coordinate 95,313 of JAFQJA010000019.1, forward strand.
AGGTATTCCTGTGTCAATTGACGGTGTTAAATACGGAGCAGTTGAATTGCTTACAAAACTTAACAAAGTTGCCGGCGAAAACGGTATCGGTATCGACGATATAGTTGAAAACCGTCTTGTTGGTATGAAGAGTAGAGGTGTATACGAAACTCCGGGTGGTACAGTTTTATATGCAGCTCACAAAGAACTTGAATACTTGTGTCTTGACAAAATGACACTTCACTACAAAGAACAAATATCATCAAAATTTGCAGAACTTGTATATGACGGGTTATGGTTTACTCCTCTTCGAGAGGCCTTGTCTGCATTTGTTGATAAGACACAGGAAACTGTTACAGGTACAGTCAGATTAAAACTGTATAAAGGTGTTTGCTCACCAGCGGGTGCTAAATCACCATATTCACTATACAGCGAAGAAATGGCTACATTTAACGAAGACGAGGTATATAACCAAAAAGATTCAGAAGGATTTATCAACTTGTTTGGTTTGCCATTAAAGGTAAGAGCGATGCTGTTTAACAAAGACAAGTAATTTTGGAAGGAATGAAATAATATGAAATTATGGGGTGGGCGGTTTTCGAAAGAAACCGATTCATTGGTAGATGATTTTAACTCTTCCATAAGATTTGATGCAAGAATGTACAGGCAGGACATAGAGGGTAGCATTGCCCACGCAACTATGCTTGGGAAACAGGAAATTATCCCCTATGAAAACAGCGTACTTATTGTTAAAACACTAAACGAAATTCTTGCCGATATAGAAGACGGAAAGGTAGAATTTTCTGTTAATGCAGAAGACATTCATATGAATGTTGAAAAAATACTGATTGAGCGTATTGGCGATGTAGGTAAGCAACTCCACACGGGAAGAAGCAGAAATGACCAGGTTGCTCTTGATTTAAGACTTTATTTAAGAGAACAATGCGACCATATCTGTGATATGTTAATGGAACTTACAAAGTCATTAAAAGCACTTGCAGGTAAAAATATTTCGGTTATTATGCCGGGATATACACATTTGCAAAAAGCACAGCCGATTTTGTTTTCCCATCATTTACTTGCATATCTTGAAATGTATAAAAGGGATATATCAAGACTTCGTGAATGCCGTGAAAGATTAAATATTTCACCTTTGGGAAGCGGTGCTCTTGCAGGTACAACATATCCTTTAGACCGCGAATATGTAGCCGAAATGCTTAATATGGATGGTGTTACGGTTAACAGTTTAGATGGTGTTTCAGACAGAGACTTTGCAATAGAAGTATGTTTTGTTATGAGTATGATAATGATGCACACTTCTCGTTTTGCAGAAGAAATAATACTTTGGTCCAGTAACGAATTCGGTTTCGTTGAACTGGACGACGCGTTTTCAACGGGAAGCAGTATTATGCCACAAAAGAAAAACCCTGATGTGGCAGAACTTGCAAGAGGAAAGACAGGCAGAGTTTACGGTGATTTGATTGCACTATTAACTGTTATGAAAGGTTTACCGCTTGCATATAACAAAGATATGCAGGAGGACAAAGAACAGGTGTTTGATGCAGTTGATACTGTTAAAATGACATTGCCTGTATTTACTAAAATGATTGAAACAATGACAGTAAATGCAGATGCAATGAGAAATGCCGCTTTGAAAGGCTTTACAAATGCTACCGACGCGGCAGATTATCTTGTTAAAAAAGGTATGCCGTTTCGTGATGCACATAAAGTAATAGGAGAAATTGTTGCATACTGTATAAAAAGTAACAAAGCCATTGAAGAAATGTCTATTGGTGAATTTAAAAGTTTCTCCGAGATGTTTGAAAACGATATTTACGAGGCGGTATCTTTAGAAAATTGTGTTAATCTTCGCGATGTAACAGGCGGAACTGCAACAAATCAAGTAAAACAACAGTTATAAAGGAGAAAAAATATGAGCAAGCCTATAGTTACAATAAAAATGGAGCAAGGAGGAGTTATTAAAGCAGAACTTTATCCTGAAATTGCTCCAAATACAGTTAATAATTTTATTTCATTAGTTAACAAAGGATTTTATAACGGACTTATTTTCCACCGTGTAATAGACGGTTTTATGATTCAGGGCGGAGACCCCAATGGAATAGGAATAGGCGGTCCCGGTTATACAATTAAAGGAGAGTTTACTTCTAACGGATTTAAAAATACCCTTGCTCACAAAAGAGGCGTACTTTCTATGGCGCGTTCTATGAACAAGGATAGTGCGGGAAGTCAGTTCTTTATTATGGTGGAGGACGCCCCTCATCTTGATGGTGAATATGCTTCTTTTGGTTGTGTTATTGAGGGGATGGAAACTGTTGATACTATTGTTTCTGCTAAACGCGATATGCGTGATAAACCAATCATTGACCAGGTAATGGCTGAAGTTACCGTTGAAACCTTTGGAACAGATTATCCTGAACCGGAGAAAATGTAAGTCCTGAAGCTTTGGCTTTTTCTATTAAATAGTCGCACCTAAACCGTGCGGCTATTATTTTATGTGCATACATTTCAATAAGTTTGTCATTGCTTGCAAATCTATAGTTTTGTTTTGCTATTTCCAGTTCATTATGTGCTGATATAATATCAGACAACAATTCGTTTTGTTTTATCTTCTTCATAAGTTTCACCTCATTTAACAGTATTTGTTAAATAGGTGTTTTATATGCAAAAGAGTTGTGGCAAAACAAAACACAGTATATAAGTGAATATTAACATTAATATTTTGCAATGGAAACGCCTTGTTTTCAACATTTATTTCACATAAACTCTTGACAAATTAGTATTGTAGATGTATAATACCTTTTGTTGACATTTTAGATATGCGCCATTAGCTCAGTTGGTAGAGCAATTGACTCTTAATCAATGGGTCCTGGGTTCGAGTCCCCGATGGCGCACCAA
>JAFQJA010000020.1 GCA_017397315.1 Clostridia bacterium
GCATTGCTGCTCTACTAATTACCCATGGCATAGAAGCACACTTGATTGCAAATCCAAGCAAGGATCCAAAAGATGTAGCTAAAGCAACTACGGGCGATATAAACATAGAAATAATTGTGGGTAAATGTGATGCAAAGGTTGCGGTAAAAGGGCCTAACGGAATTGTTGGAAACACATTAGGTATTAATATAGATAATGAAGTTAAAAGTGCCGCAACAACCAAATCTTTAGTTTTTATTTTCATTTTAAAACACTCCTTATTTATAAATACTTGTTACTACACCTTCAACAGCAGAATACTTGCTTTTAATTCCATAAGTTGAATTAACATTAATTTTGTTGTTCGAAGATGTAAAATAACTGTTGCCATTAATTTTACCTTGTATTTCAAAGGTTAAAGTTATGTTGTAATTATCAGGAACTATAGCATTAACAGCAGTGCCGTCTGCTTTTTCAATCAACTTTGTAGCAGGTTTTGCATCGTAGTTTATTAATGTTCCCATATCATCACCGGTTTTTAATATATTGTAAAAATTTGTATCAACACTGTTGTTTATAGCGTCTAAGGTGCTTCTTCTTACATTTTCAATTTCCATGGTGTAATAAAATGTATCATTTTGAACTATAGCCTTGCCTTGATCACCAGAAAACCTTACATATACTCCTGCAAAAACTAAAACCGCCGCAACAATTACGATAATATCAACAATGCTGATTTTTCCAAATAATCTGCCGTTTTTGTCAATAATCATTACTGTTCCCCTCCTGTTTTTTCAAGTTTAACTATAAAACCTTCCGGAGAGGCAACCCCGCCTCCGCTAAAAGGCATTTTAATGCCTACGCGCAACTCTTCAGTGTTACCAACAAAAAATTTACTGTTTTCATAAGCGTCAGTTTTTATTGTAACAAGAGCCTGAAATTTATCAGGATATGTGTCCCAGAAATATTCACCTTTAATTATGTCTTCTGCAAGTCTTTTATATGGTTCAATAACAACATCTGTTATCACACCATAGTCGGAATTTTTAACACCGTAAACAACTTGTTTTCCCACCGCTTCAGTAAAAGCCTTTGCAGATGTTTCTGTAAGGTCTTTAACCTCAACAGTAAATTCCAAGGAAACAGGTGTACCAAGGCTTGCCTTTGTCTTGTTAACCCTCGTAAATAAAAATGTGCCCACCAATAAAATTGCAATTACAGTAAAAATAATAACATAGTCAAGTATGTTTAATTTAAACTTAGACATAAAAACTTCCTCCTTACTTGTTAAGTAAATCCATATAATACTGTTCCATGTTTTTTGTCATAATCACAGATGTAAATCTTTCATTGAATACTTTTTCGCAACATAATGATATGTCGGAATATAATTTTTCGTCAGATAAAAGCTTTATAACCTGCTCCGCTATAAACTGACCGGATTTTTGGGGAACAACAAATCCGTTAACTTCGCTCGTAATCAGTTCAGGATTTCCGCCAAAATCACTTACAACCGCAGGGATACCAAGACTCATTCCCTCTAACAACGACAGGCTGGCTGCTTCTGTGCCAAATGACGCATTAACCTGAACATCAGTAATACTTTCAAGTTTATAAATATCTTGCAAGAAACCTGTAAAAATCACATAATCATCAAGCATTTTGTCCTTTGCGTATGCTACAAGGCTGTCATACTCCTCTCCTGTACCGGCAATTACAAATACTGCATTTATACCTTTAAGCATTGCTGTTTCGGCAGCATCAATAAAGTACTTGTGTCCTTTGACCTCGGTAAGCCTTGCAATAATAGATACAACTTTTTTATCTTTTGGAATACCAAGTTTTTCTTTATACTGCTCTTTTTCCTGACTGGATAAAACAGTCGGTTTGTCAATTCCGTTATATATAACCTTAATTTTGCTCTCGTCAATTCCTGTATCAACAACATTTTGTTTTGCCGCTTCGGCAACAGCAATAATTCCTGATGACAAAAACTTGTCCGCGATTTTATTTAAAAATCTGTATATTGGGTTTGAGAATTTTTTATCAACAGGGAAAACGCTGTGCCTTGTATAGCAAATTTTCTTAACACCTGTAAGACGAGCCGCAATTCGTCCCGACAGACTTGCGTGAGTGTGAACAATGTCTGGTTTTATTTCTCTAAGTACCTTAATCAGTTTCTTCGTTACCTCTTTGTCATAGGAAGTTTCAGCCATTCCCTCAACTTCATAATAATTAAAACCCAGTTCATTTATTCTTGAAATTAAAAGACTGCCTTTTGGAACAATAACGGAAACATCAAACCGCGCTCTGTCGCAATTATTAAGATATGTTAACAGATATCGGCCTGCACCACCAATATTCGAATCACTAATTATGTGTGTTATCTTTATCATATAAAACCCTCCTGCATCCCAAACCTATACCGATAAATATCCAGAATAGTAACATTACTCGGTAGTTGTACCATACATAGTCAAACATGCCCTGCAGTAAAAAACCTAATATCCCCGCAAGTGATGCAGCACAACATATACCTGCTATTCCTTTTCTGTCGCTTATAAAACCAATATATATTTTCTTTAAAGCCACTATCATCAAAACGGCAAAAGTAAGAAGACCTGCAATACCCGTTTCGCACATAATCTGCAAATACAGATTGTGAGCGTGAGGAGCAATAATTCCGCTGTATGAATAAAATGGATAAATCTGATTGTATGCATCACTGCCAAGACCTATACCGTACAAAGCAAAATCCTTTAACATATTGATTGTTCCGAGCCATATATACAGCCTGTACGAAGACGAAGAATCGGATAAATCGCCAATGCTGGTAAATCTTGTAATGATACTCTCGGGCAACACAAACGGCAAAGCACATAAAAGTAAAATACCCGCTATAATAAATCTTTTGTCAACCAGTACAACAAACACCGCAGCAGCAAGTATAAGCCCTAACCAACAGCCTCGGGACTGCGTAAAAATCATACATAGTGCCATAATGCCGAAAGCACCTGCAAAAATGACTTTGTTAAGAAACTTTTTGCATCCCCAAATCATACCTGCAGATAAAGGCAGTGCAAGTAACAAATATTCACCAAGTACATTGGGGTTTTCCAATGTTGAATAAACCCTTACGGTAATTTCCTCAAACATTTCATCATCAAGCCAGGCATGTCCTAAATTATTGCCGAAAAACTGCTGATAAATTCCGTATAAAGAAACAAAAACACCGGCCGTAATAAATACAGTTATGGCTGTAACTGCTTTTTCTTTGCTATCAAGTGCTTTGATTACCACAAATACAAATGCAATAAATGGCAAGTAAACCATATAAATTTTAATACTGGACATTATCGCAAGAGATGTAACTGTACAAATACCGAAAATTAAAAGAAGAAGTATTACCAGAATACCAAAACCGTCTAATTTTATAGGCTCAGCATTTATAAAAATTCTGTGTATAAAATACGAAAAGAAAGTAATTCCCACTAATGCAAGGCACGCAAATGTAGGCACAAAGGGTGCCAGGAATATTGTTGCATACACAAACAAATGGTATTTTGATATATATTTAATAAGTAAACTGGTCTCTCCCAATTTCTTAATTTTTTCCGACGCTTTTAAGTTTGAAAGCCACATAACAGGTTTGTTTATGATTTTAAAAATGACACTGTTTTTAAACTTGTTGTCATCTAAATCACGAGTAAAATAGTACCCGACTGTACTGTTGTCCCATTTGTTCTTGCACCACAAACATAAAAAAACTATGAATTTGTAAATTAAACTGTTTTTAATTAAATTCATTATTTAACTCCTTTTTTCATTACTTGCAACAGTTCTTCGTTTTTTATCAGTAAAAGTAAAAGAAAATAAACAACTGCACATATTATAACGGTTATTGCAACTGACAAAATCATTCCTGCACCTGCGGTAACTGATTTAACTAACCAACCGATTGCAAACATAACCAGACCGCAAAGTAAAGTTTTGAAAATTTCTAAAAGCAATTTGCCGTCAACAAGTTTTTGAAACTCTTTGTTAACAAAAACAGAAAGAATAACTGACACAAAAATCAAACCAACAGAAGACGAAAGAGCAAGTCCGTTTACTCCAAAAGTTGTATATTTCATAAATACCCATGATAAAACTGCAGTCAGAACAATACCTGAAATTGAAGCAATCATTGGAATTTTTGCTTTTTTAAGTGCATAGAAACACTTGTTTACTATTTCGTTGTAACCATAACTTACCATTCCAATGCTGTAAAAGAAAAGTGCTCCTGAACACAACTTGACAGACAGTTCATTAAACTCGCCTCTGGCATAAACAAGAGTAATGATTTCTTTTGACAGTAACATCATACCCAAAAATATAGGCACAGTTATTATTACAATAGTTTTAATAGAAGATTTTAAAACTTTAGCAAACTGTTGCTTGTCGCCGTCAGTACCGAAACGAGACATAGACGGAAAAATATAATTCGTTATAGCAAATGCGAAAACACCTACAACAATAATATAAAGCCTGTTAGCATAATCAAGAACAGCCGAGCCACTTCCGCTATAAAGATATGAAGCAAAATTTTTATTAATAAGTACTGTTATCGGTTGAACCCACGAAGCGACAAGAATAGGCAAAGACAATTTCGCAACATCTTTAATGCCCTCGTTTTTAAAATTCAGTACAAATCTGTATCGGTAGCCTTTTTTGAAAAGGGCAGGAATTTGCACAAACAACTGCATACTCCAACCTAATAACATAGTGATTGCAAGACCGTAAACACCAAATTTGTCATTAAAAAACAGCAGGTAGCCTATTACAATCAGATTGGATACAAGACTTATAACAGAGGGAATATTAAACTCATCAAAAGACTGCAAAATGCCAACTACACTGTACGCAAGCCCTGTAAATACAGTTGTAGGCAACAGTATTATCAGTAACCTTGCAGTTATTTCCTTTGCATCAGTACCAATTCCGCTTGCAACAATATTTACAAGAAAATCAGGAAATACAGCACCTAGTATTGAGAAAACAACTGTAATTACAAATACAAGGTTGATAAAACTGTTGGAAAATTCATAAGCTTTTTCTTTGTCCCCTTTTTGCAAAAAGCCGTTAAAAACAGGTATGAAACTTGATAAAATTGCTGCACCTAAAGTTAAATCAAAAAAAGCAACAGGAATGGTACTTGCGTTTAAAAACGCAGTACCCAAAACACCTGTTCCGTAATAATTAGCAACTAAAACATCACGAAACAGGCCCATCAGTTTTGATAAAAATGTTGCAACAACAATAAAACTAACTGTTTTTACGGCCTTATTCACAGATTATTTCTCCTTAAGATACTCTTTGACAATTTCTTCTAATAATTCGTCGCGTTCTAATTTTCTGATAATAGAACGGGCGTTATTATGACCTGTAATATATGTGGGGTCGCCGGATAAAATATATCCTACTATCTGACTTATCGGATTATAACCCTTTTCCTTTAATGCGTTGTAAACAGTCATAATAATTTCTCTGGCATATATCTCTCTGTTGTCTTGCAAATCAAATTTTGTTGTTTCATCCATTTAGCAACCCTCCCAGATTACATTTTTCTAAGTTCAGCACCAAATTTTTCAGATAGTTGATTTAAAATGTTGTCCATTACCGGATTAACATCATCATCAGTTAAAGTTTTGTCTATTGAACGGAATACTATTGAATAAGCAATACTCTTCTTTCCTGCACCTATCTGTTCACTTCTGTAAACATCAAACAGTTTCCATGATTCAATAATATTTGTTTTAGTTCTTCTGATAATGTCCTCTATTTCTCTTACAGTTACTTCTTCATCAACTATTATGGCTATATCTCTAGTAACCGCAGGGAATTTAGGTAACTGCTTGTATGTTTTAGCAGTCTTTTTATTTTCCATAATAGCATCAAAATCAATAACAACCATATACACAGGAATATTAATTCCAAAGTTTCCAAGAACTTTTGGATGAACTCTGCCCACAGTCGCACAGTGCTTTCTCTTTAACAAAATTTTCGCAGTCTGTCCGGGGTGGAATATGTTGTTCTCGGTTTCCCTTTCAATTTCGTAATATGAGATTCCGAACTGTTCAAATAGTTTATCAAGAACACCTTTCGCAGTGTAATAGTTTACATTTTTGCCGTACATAGCCGCAACAATTTCCTGCTTTTCGTCAGCAAGATCACTGCCTTCAACCTTTAAGTATTTTGTGCCAATTTCATAAAGGTATGCTTCTTCGTTTCTGTAATTGTAATTAACCGCAACTGTGTCAAGCATAGAACCTATTACTGTTGTTCTCATAATGCTTTGGTCTTCACCCAAAGGATTTGAAATCTTGACATAATTCTGGGGCTCTATGTTCAATTTTTCATATATTTTAGGCGAGTTAAAAGACAATGTAATTGCTTCGTAAAATCCCATTGAAGTAAATACATCCATAACCTTGTCAAGAGTTTTTTGCTTGTCGTTTTTCTCTCCTACTATCGCTTCGCCTTTAATCAATGTTGACGGAATATTGTTGTAGCCGTATATTCTTGCTACTTCTTCGGCTACATCTGCTTCTCCCTCTATATCTGCTCTGAAGGTAGGGATAATTAAATTGTCGCCGTCAACTTTGATTTCCAAAGTATCAAATATTCTAACCATTTCTTGTTTGCTGATGTCTGTGCCTAAAAATTCATTGATTTTTTCAGGTCTGAATTTAATAATGTTATTTTCAGAAAGTTTGTCATAAACATCAATTACACCGGCTATTACTTCACCGGCACCCAAAAGCGTAATAAGTTCGCAGGCTCTGTTTATAGCATTTAATGTATTGTGTGGGTCAAGACCTTTTTCAAATCTTGCTGAAGATTCTGTTCTCAAACCTAATTTTTTAGCAGTTTTTCTTACAGAACTTCCGAGGAAATTAGCACTTTCGAATAAAATTTCTGCTGTGTCATCTTTAATCTCGCTGTTAAGACCGCCCATAACACCTGCAACTGCAACTGCTTTTTCGCCGTCAGCTATAACAAGCATATTACTATCTAAATTCCTGTCAATTTCGTCTAAAGTAGTGATTTTCTCACCATCTTTTGCACGGCGTACAACTATTTCGTTTCCGCTTAAAAATCTCATATCAAAAGCGTGCATCGGCTGACCATATTCAAGCATTACATAGTTTGTAATATCAACAATATTGTTAATAGAACGAACACCTGCGTTTTCAAGTCGTGTTTTAAGCCAGTCGGGAGAAGGCGCAATTTTAACATTTTTAACACCTCTCGCGGTGTATCTTAAACACAAATCTTTGTCCAAAACTGAAACCTTTACAAAATCATTAATATTGCAACCGCATTCTTTAACTTCGGGCACAGACAGTTTTAACGGCTTGTTGTATGTCGCCGCAACTTCTCTTGCCAAACCAATTACGCTTAAACAATCGGGTCTGTTAGATGTGATTTCAAATTCAGCAATACATTCGTTTAAGTTGAGTGCTTCTCTTATATCTGTACCGATTGCATAACTGTCGTCTAAAATCATAATGCCTTCTGCAGGCTTTGTTGCAATTCCAAGTTCCTCTTCGGAACAAAGCATACCGCAACTTTCAACACCTCTTAATTTACCTTTTTTAATTTTACCAACAGGTAAAATTGAGTTGTCTTTCGCAACAGGGATTACTGCACCTTCAAAGACATTTTGCGCACCTGTAACTATCTGCACAACTTCTTCACCCACATCTACCTGACACACTACAAGTTTATCAGCATCGGGATGTTTTTCTATTTTTAAAATTTTACCAACAACAACATTTATAATATCTTCGCCTTGTTGTTCCACAGATTCCACCATAGTTCCGCTCATAGTAATGTCTTCGGCAAATTGTTTAGGTGTAACATCTATATCAACAAAGTCTTTTATCCAGGACAACTGTACTTTCATAACCTCTTTACTCTCCCCTTAAAATTGTTTTAAAAATCTTAAATCATTTTCATAGAATAAACGCATATCGTCAATGTCAAACTGACGCATAGCCACTCGTTCAAGACCGATACCAAACGCAAAACCGCTGTATACTTCAGGGTCAATGTTGCAGGTTTTTAAAACTTTGGGATGAACCATACCTGCACCTAATATTTCAACCCAGCCTTCACCTTTGCAAACACGGCAACCTTTTCCGTGGCAAGCAGGACAAGAAATATCCATTTCCGCACTCGGTTCAGTAAACGGGAAGTGATGTGGTCTGAATCTTGACTGAATACCTTCGCCGTAAAGTTTTTTACAAAATGTATCAAGAGTACCCTTTAAATCAGCCATTGTAACACCCTTGTCAACAACAAGTCCTTCAATCTGGTGAAAAACAGGCGAGTGCGTAGCATCAACATTATCACTTCTGAAAACACGACCGGGAGCAATAATCCTGATAGGTGGTTTCTGCTGCTCCATTGTTCTTATCTGAACTGGAGAAGTTTGTGTTCTTAACAATACATTTTCGGTAATGTAGAATGTATCCTGAGTATCTCTCGCAGGATGATCAGGCGGTAAATTTAATGCCTCAAAATTATAGTAATCAAGTTCTATTTCAGGACCTTCAACAATAGAAAATCCCATACCAATAAATATATCTTTTAATTTATCAAGAACAAGTGTTAAAGGATGTCTGCCACCTGAAACAAACTGTTCACCGGGCATTGTAATATCAATTTTTTCTGATTTAATCTTATCTTCAAGTTCTTTTGCCTTGATTTCAGTTTGCATTTTTGAAACGCTTTCTTCCAGAAAATTTCTGATTTCATTTGCAAGTTGACCGATAACCGGGCGTTCTTCTGCTGACAACTTACCCATTCCTTTTAAAACATCTGTCAAAACACCTTTTTTCCCAAGATATTTTACACGAAATGTCTCTAATTGTTCAGCATTTGCGATTTCATTAATTTCGGCTTGTGCAGATGCTTTAATATTTTGTAACTGTTCTCTCATATATTTTCATTCCTTTCAAAACTATACACAATATTGGTATTATATCATAAAATTTCCGTTATAACAAGATTTTAAAAGAAGGTTATTGATTTTTTTCTCATATAAACATTCTGTACCAGACCAAGTGCAATAAAATTAGTTAAAACGGAAGAACCGCCATAACTAACAAATGGCAACGGTATTCCTGTAACAGGCATTAGACCGATTGTCATTCCTATATTTTCAAGTACATGAAAAAACCACATTGCAGCAATACCAATACAAATACAACTGCCTTCAAAATTTCTTGCATTTTTGCCAATTATTACTGTTCTGATAATAAGTGCAAGAAGTAATGCCACAACTATAACAGACAGAATAAAACCGCCCTCTTCCCCTATTACCGCAAATATAAAATCTGTATGCTTCTCCGGTAAAATTCCGAGTTGCGTCTGTATCCCTTTAAAAATTCCTTTGCCGGAAAAACCGCCTGAACCTATTGCAATTTTACTTTGTAACACATGGTATCCGTAAGTTGTAGGAGCAATTTCGGGATATAAAAAAGCATAAAATCGTTGTTTCTGTATGGTGTTTAACAAAAAGTTCCAAGCAATTACGGACAAAACACTCGCTGCACCTATTGCACATAAAATGTATTTCCAGTTAATTCCTGCAACAAAAACCATTACTACAAAAATAAAGACAAACACCATTGCAGTACCAAAATCGGGTTGTAAAAGTATTAAAAACACAGGAACAGCAAGATGCAAAATAAGCATCAGTATATTTCTTATGTCATTAATACCATCACCAATACAGTCAAGGTGCTTCGATAATGTAATTACAAAACCTATTTTTACAAATTCTGCGGGCTGAATACCAACAGGTCCAAATCTAATCCAACCTTTTGTACCGGTGGTTTCCTTGCCCTGACCAATAACTAAAACCAAAAGCAATAAAAATATGCAACCACCTGCAATAAATTTCCAGAACAAACTCATATCATCATAGTCCATAAGAGTAATGAGGTACATAATCACTATTCCAATAAACATTGCAGATAATTGAATAATAATATACTTTAAATTTGAATCAAGAGATTTTGTCGCACTAAAAACAAACACTGTTCCTATAAAAAACAAAACAAGTGTGCATATCATTATATAATAATCAATTCTTTTAACTGTATCTCTTATCCTCATATAAACACCTAAAAACCTAATAAATTTTCACAAATCACAATAAGTAATCCTTTTTTTACAGTAATTGTCGCAACATCGTCTTCAAACTCATTGCTAATTCCCAGATTATCCTGCCTTATTAAAGTGTGGTTATTTAAAGGATACTTAAGTCCTGTAGTGGTAACACCCTCTGATATACAAGTAAGGGGTATTATTGACAAACAATCATAACAGTCTTTTTTTATAACAGCAGTGTCAGAAACAAGCATAATCTTTGTATTGTGAGTAAAAATGACACCTGTAGCACCTTTGTTATATATATATTCTAAAATCATAATTGCTCCGAGAGTGTGTGATAATCTGCTCCCCAATGCCCCAAGAAGTATAATTTCACTACACCCGTTTTGCAAAGCAAAATCAACACATATGTGCAAGTCGGTCTTATCTTTTTTACAAGGATACCTGTATGTTTTTACAGTTTCCGGTACAGAGCCTGAAATCGAGTCCATATCGCCAATTACAACATCAGGCGTAACTCCTACCTCTGTTGCAAGATTGTATCCGCCATCTGCACAAATAATCATATCAGTATCATTTAACTTTATTCTGTAATAAAGGGAAATATCTTCATACGAAAAATCCCCGGCGGCATATATAAATGCTCTTTTACCCAAAATTTTTCACCTCACAAATTTCACAGGCTTTTCTAATATCAATCACAGCCTGCTTTGCGTCAGCCTGTCCAAAAATTCCGCTACCGCTTACAATAACATTTGCACCATTTTTAACTATTTCGCACACATTTCCGATGTATATACCGCCATCAACCTCAATGTCAATTTCATTGCCTATCATTGCTCGTATTTGGGGTATCTTATCTACAGCATCCATAATTATACTCTGCCCTCCAAACCCGGGAAAAACAGTCATTTGAAGAACCATATCGAAATATCCTATGTATTTTTCCAAAACGCTGTTTGGAGTATCGGGATTTAATGCAATACCTGCTTTTTTGCCCAATTTTTTAATATGTTTTAAACATTCTAAAATATCATCGGGAGCTTCAGCGTGAACCGTTATCAAATCACAGCCTATTTTAGCAAATTCATCTAAATATTTTGATGGATTGGAAATCATAAGATGAGTGTCTATAGTAATATCTGTTATTTTTCTTACCGCTTTAATAACAGGTATGCCAAAACTGATATTTGGCACAAAATGTCCGTCCATAACATCTAAGTGCAACATATCAGCAGATGTGTCTATCTTCTTTACTTCCTCACCTATTCTTGTAAAATCAACGGATAGAAGTGATGGCGCAATTTTAATCATAATCCTTTATCTCCTTTAACACATCATAAAGTTTTGTGTAACTTTCATATCTAGTTTTTGGTATTTTGCCATCGTTGACTGCTTTAACTATGCCGCAGGCACCGGCTTTAGTACCAAAGTGATTGCAACCATTAAACCTGCAATCGTATTCGTATTGTTTGAATTCTAAAAAACAATTCTTTAACTCTGTAGCACTAATATCAGAAATTTCCAGCAAACTGAAACCGGGAGTGTCTATTACAAAACCTTCGTTTCCTATGTCAAACAGTTCAACATGACGCGTAGTGTGTTTGCCTCGGTTAATTTTGCTTACATCACCTGTTTCAACTTCAAGTCCGAAATTGGTTAAAATACTTGATTTTCCAACACCTGAATTACCGGCAAAAGCAGTAATTTTACCCGCAATCTTTTCCCTTAATTCATCTACGCCCTCACCCTCTGTTGCACAGGTAAATACAGTATCGTAACCGCACCTGTTATAAATGTACGCAATATCTGTACCCTTTAATAAATCAGTCTTGTTAATTACAATTATAACTTCAATGTTGTTTTTCGCAGCATACACCGTCAATTTGTCTATCAAAAACAAATCCGGTGCAGGATTTGCTGACGCAATAACAACTGCTATGCAGTCTATATTTGCAACAGGCGGGCGGATAAGATGATTTTTTCTGACAAGCACATTTTCGATAGCACCCTCGTAAGGATTTTCGTTAACTATTGAAATTTCGACCTTGTCGCCCACCATCGGGGTAATATTTAATTTTCTGAATTTCCCTCTGGCACGGCAGGTTGCTACTTTTCCTTCATCTGTTTTAACAAAATAAAAACCGCCTATACCCTTAACTATAATCCCTTTTATCATAACTGAATTGTTTCCTGTTTGCTTAATACATCATCATAATATATTTCAATTTTAACTGTACCGTTTCCGGATAATGTAATATTGAAACTTCCCTCGTTTCTGTTGTGCACCTGATTGTGAATAACCGAGCCGTTTTGCACAACAACAATTTTGGTATTATCCTTGTTGGATGGTACTGAAACTGTGTAATTCTTTCCGTTTACATTTGAACCACCTGAACTTAATACCAAATCAACAACTGTGAACTCCTCTACCTCTTCGTTTACAGGAATACTTTGCCTTATAACTGTTCCGTTAGGTTTGGAACTTGGCTCTCTTGAAGTTTTTCCAATTCTTAAATTATTGTTTTCGATTACAATTTTAGCCTGAGCATAACTTAAATTTACAAGGTCAGGCATTGGTATCATACCAAGTTCAGGACCAATGCTTACATAAACAATAATTTCACTGCCTGTCTCAATGGTATCGCCTGCTTTGGGCTCTGTTCTTATAACTGTATCTTTAGGAATTGTTGAACTGTGTTCTTCAGATTTGGTTACCACGAAGCCTAAATTGTTTAGTTCAAATTCAACACTTGAGTATTCCTGTCGTTCGTAATTGACAATTCTGCTCTTTTTTGAGCCTTTGCTTACAGTTACGCTTACATCAAAAGGAGTTTTCTTAACAGTACCCGGTTGAGGGTCTTGCGAAACTATAACACCCTGGTCGTATTTGGCACTGTCAACTTCCTGTATCATAACAATATTGATTTTCGCTTTTTCGTATTCTTTCTTAATATCTTCGTAAACTTCGCCGACAACATCAGGAACTTTCTCCTCTTTTGAACCGCCACTAAAACCGCCAAGATAAGATGCAATTCCAATACCAAATATAAGTATTAGACAAAGGGAAACTATGATTGCAAAAATAACCGTCTTTTTATCACTGTTATCAGTATCTTTGACTTTGGGTTGGTCGGTAACTTCCTTTTCCATTTCCAATACCTTTTTAATTACTTCATCTGTATCTTTAAATTTCATTGTTTTTCCAAAGTCATCACTACTGTGAGAATTTGAAATAATCACATCAGGAGAAGCCTCTGCTGAATGTAAATCAACGAGCATTTCCTCTGCAGAAGGATATCTGTCTTCAGGTCTTTTCTGTATTGCATTTAAAACAATATTTTCAACTGCAAGAGGAATTGACACATTAATATTCTTTGGTGAAACAGGTCGTTCCTGTATGTGCTTAATTGCAATAGAAACATGACTGTCCCCGTCAAAAGGCAGTTTGCCTGTTAACATTTCATAAAGAACTATACCTAAAGAATACAAATCGCTTTTTGCATCTGTAATGCCACCTCGGGATTGTTCCGGTGAAAAATAATGAACAGACCCAATAGCACTTTTTGTAATAGTAACGGTGTTTTTTGTTACAGCACAGGCAATACCAAAGTCTGTAACTTTAAGTTTTCCGTCTTTAGTAATTATAATATTATGAGGTTTAATATCTCTGTGAACTACTCCGTTTTTATGAGCGTGTCGCAAACCCTCGCAAATCTGTATAGCATAGTTTAAGGCTTCTCTCCATGACAATACTTTTTGTTTATCTATGTATTCCTTAAGAGTTATACCTTCAACATACTCCATAACAATATAATTTATTGAATATTCATCAATGTAATCCTGACCAACATCATAAACCCCAACAATGTTTGGATGATTAAGACAAGCCGCTGCTTGTGCTTCAACTTCAAATCTGCGTAAAAACTCCTTATCCTGTGCAAGTTCAGGACGCAAAACTTTTACAGCCACTTTTCTGTTTAACAATTTACACTGTGCAAGATATACATACGCCATACCTCCTGCACCAATTTCTTTTAATATTTCATATCTGTTTCCCAAATTTTTACCAATTAAATTCATAAGTTCGCCCCCCTACAAGCATAATAGAACAGCCGTAATATTATCAACTCCGCCACTTTTATTAGCAAGGTCAATTAACTGATCAACAGCTGTTTCGGGATTATTCAAAATAATATCAAGCATCTGTTCTTCGCTTACATAGTTTGATAATCCGTCGGAACAAAGTAAAATGTAGTCGCCTTTGGTACAAATAATTCTGTTTACATCTATTTCAACATATTTGTCAGTCCCAACAGCCCTGGTTATCAAATTCTTCTGCGGGTGGTTTTCGGCCTGAAGTTTTGTTATCGTTCCGCTGTCAAGCAACCTTTGTATAACAGAATGGTCTTTAGTCAGCTGTAAAATACTTTCACCATTAATGTAATATGCTCTGCTGTCGCCGACATGTGCAATAAAAGCAATGTTGTTTTCCATTTTGAGTAATACAACGGTAGTTCCCATACCGTCAAGTTCAGGAACTTTTAACGAATGTTCGAAAACCTCGTTATTTGCCTTAACTATAGCTGTTCTTAATATGTCTTCCGTATCTCCGTTGTTTTGTGATAAGTAACTTTTGATAGAAGACACCGCAAGAGCACTGGCAGTTTCCCCGCCTTTGTGGCCTCCCATACCATCAGCCACAAGACACCACTCTCCCGATTGGTCAATATAAAAATTGTCTTGGTTTGAATTACGCACCAATCCCTTGTGCGTGTTTCCGTAAATTTTCATCGTTATTACCTCTTACTTATTCATTTCGTTTCTTCGGAGCTGTCCGCAGGAAGCTTCAATATCAGAACCTAATGTTCTTCTTACAGTTGCATTAACTCCAAAAGACTGTAACGCATTTAAAAATCTTATTACATTTTCCTTGCTGCTTTTCTTAAGTCCGCTTTCCGGTACAAAATTTGCCGGAATAAGATTAATATGGCAAAGCATATTTTTAGTAATTGATGAAAGTCGTTTTGCGTGCTCGTAAGTGTCATTTAATCCATCAATCAGTATATACTCAAAGGAAATTCTTCTTCCTGTGCTTTCTATGTAATCTTTGCAACAGTCAATCAGACTGTCTACGCTGTATTTTTTATTAACAGGCATAATTTTGTTTCTTGTCTCGTCGTCGGGTGCGTGTAAAGACACAGATAAAGTAATAGGCATTTTTTCTTTTGCCAACATATTAATTTTATCTACAAGTCCGCATGTTGATAAAGATATGTGCCTGTAGCCTATATTCATTCCATTTTCATCATTTACATTTTTAAGAAATGTAATTATGTTGTTGTAGTTGTCTAAAGGCTCTCCTATTCCCATAAGCACAATATTTGAAATACGCTCACCTAAATCAGCCTGTATAAGTGCTGCCTGCCCCAGTATTTCTCCGGAAGTTAAATCTCTGTCTTTACCACCAATGGTTGACGCACAAAATCTGCATCCCATATTACAACCACATTGAGTAGACAGGCAAAGTGTTATGCCGTGTTTGTATTTCATAGCAACACTTTCTACAATGTTGCCGTCGTTTAATTCCAACAGATATTTCACCGTTTCGTCTATACTTGATTTGAATTTCTTGTATATTTTTACAGTAGCAATCGAGTATAAAGAAGACAATTTTTCTTTTGTAGATTTTGATATGTTTGTCATTAAATTATAATCTGTTACCCCAAGAGCAAACCATAAAAAAATCTGTTTTGCACGGAATTTTGGCTCACCTGCTTCTTCTATTGCCTTTTGCAACTGATCAAATGTTAAATCGTTTAAGTTAGTCATTAAATACCTCTTTTAATAATTTTGATGTATCATATCCACTCTTTGCTTCTGTTAATAAATACGATACGCCCTCTTTAGGATTGTCAAACATTTTTTTGGGAACATTTACAACTTCACCGCTGTTAAGAAGTATCACAGCAGTGTCCCCCTCTATTCTATCAATTGTGATTTTCATAGTAATCCTACCTTCTTTTTAAGTACAAACCGTCAGTTTCAAATGAAATGTTACCTGTTTCGTATGTTTTTATTATAATTGTATCCTCCAAACGCTTTAAAGTTTCTTTGTGAGGATGAGAATAACTTATACCATCCGCTGAAATCACAGCATATTTGGGTGAAACACTGTCTATAAATTCTTTTGTACTGCTTGTTTTACTTCCGTGGTGTGCAACCTTTAAAACATCAGCATTTAAATCATAGCCCTTTGAAAGCATTTCGTATTCGGATAATTGTTCAGCGTCGGCAGTAAACAAAAAAGATACATCTTTGTAACTAACTTTAAGCACCGCGGAGTAATTGTTGATTTCTTCATACTTACTGCTGTTGGGTGCAAAAAATGTTGCATTTACCAAACTGTCTTCCGGAAATATACTTACTCCGCCTTTTGCCTGATCAACCGGTATATTTAACTCAATAATACTTTTAAGGAAATTTTGGTAAACCAAAGTATCATGAGAGACTTTAGGCATATAAATCTGAGATACCTTATAGTTTGAAAGCAACTCAGTCATACCGCCTATATGGTCGGAATGAGGATGTGTTGCAACTAGCACATCAATTTCTGATACTCCCTTTGCATTCAGAAATGAAATAAGAGAACCAACCTCACTTGTTTCGCCGGCATCAATTACCATTACATCACCGCCGGGAAGAAATAAAACACTGCTGTCGCCCTGGCCCACATCAATAAAATAAACATATAAATTGTCAGGATTATGACTAATTGCACAGCCTGATAAAATAACAACACACAAAACTAACAGAATCAGTCTTTTCATTTTAACAACTCCAAAGCATTTTTATATAAAATTCTGTCCTTGACTTCCTGCGGAATGTCTAAACTGTTAAAGTAAAAAACATCTTCTTTCTGGCTGTCCCAGGGACAATCAGTGCCAAACAAAATTTTATCCTCGCCGTGAACTTTAATAATGTCGTAAATATGACTGTCAGGCATTTTACCAAAGGTAAACCCCGTATCAAAGTAAACATTCTCACCGCAAAGTATGTCCAAAACATCACCACTTAAGGCGTGAGAGCCCATGTGAGCAAGAACAATTTTATCATATCCAATTTGGTGAAGCATTTTTCTGGCTCGTAATGGGGTGCACCTAATCGGTCCTCTTATACCCAAATCAAGACCTGCGTGGAAAACAATTATAAGCCCAAGTTTTGCGGCATACTCGATAATTGGATATGTTTTTTCGTCGTCAATGAAAAAGCCCTGATAATCCGGATGAAACTTGATACCTTTTAGCCCGTTTAATTTAACATTATCTAAAATTTCTTTGTAATTCTCGCTTTTCGGATGTACGGAGCCAAAAGAAACAATGCGTTCAGTATTGTTTATTTCACATGCAAACTTGTTGATTGTTTTTTCCTGACCCGGTCGTGTCGCGATAGGCAACACAACGCTTATATCAATTCCGGCTTCCTCGGAAGATTGTCTGAGACAAGATACAGTACCGTCGCAAAAACTGGGTAGTCTGGCTTTGTCCATTAAATACTCAATAGTTTTAGTTGCAATCGCGTCAGGAAAGGCGTGGGTGTGGAAATCTATTATCACTATATATCACCATCCACAACTTCAACATTGTCAAGAATTTGTCTGAAATTTGCCCTGAATTCTTCTAGATACTGTTTTCTTAGGTTTTCCTGTAAAACTTTTTCTTCATCAGTTAACCCTTGCTCTCTCTTTTTTTTTGCAAGTCTGTTAATTTCGTCGATTAGTTTTTTGTCCATTATTTACTCCTTTATCATTTTGCAAATATAAAATCCGTCGCTACCCTCATAAGGCATTATAGTCTTGTCCTGCACAATTTTAAAATTACTGCCTTTTATAAAACGGTCAATAACATCACGGTTTTCATTTTTGTTTATGGTGCAAGTGGAATACACTAACTCCCCTCCGTGCTTTAAATACCTTGAGGCATTTTCTAAAATTGTATCCTGTATTTTTATAATTTCTTCAATATTCTCAGGAGTTCTGTGCCACTTTATGTCAAATTTTTTCCCTATAACACCAAGACCGCTGCATGGCACATCAGCCAGAACTTTGTCAGCCTTACCAACATATTCTTCATTTAATATCATACTGTCCCACACTTTGGCATTTACACAGGTTATACCAAGTCTTTTGCAGTTACTTTCTATTATGTCCACTTTGTGCGGGTATAAATCAAAAGCAACTATTGTTCCGTCATTATTTATTATTTCCGCCATATGTGTTGTTTTTCCGCCGGGTGCAGAACAAACATCAATTATAAAATCACCTTTTTTAGGTGCTACCGTTTCCCCTGTCAGATATGCGGAAATATCCTGAGGGGTAAATAACCCGTCTTTGTATTCTTTGAGTTTACTCAAATCGCCAAAGTCTGAAATTTCAAGCATATCATCACAAATGGTGTTATTAACTTTTATTCCTGTGTTTTCTAACCTTTCTTTTAAACATTCTGACGAAGTTTTAATTTTATTTACCCTTATCGTAGTTGGCGAAACCTTTGAAAAAGCATCAAATGTTTTTATAGTATCTTCTAAACCATACTGACTTTCGAGCATTTCCGTAAGCCAGTCTGGTACAGAATAAAAAACACTTATATTGTCTTTTGGATACAAAACATCACCATTTCTCACAATGTTTCTTAATATTGCATTAACAAAACCCGCAGAAGCACCGTGCCCGTATCTTTTTGCAAGTTTAACACTCTCATTTACTGCAGCGCTGTGCGGAATTTTATCCATAAATAAAATCTGATAAATACCCATTCTAAGAATGATTTTTATCCACAAGGAAATTTTATTCAGTTTTTGAGTGCTGTAATTTTCAATTATATAATCAAGGCGTCTTTTTTTGTCAGTAATTCCGTAAACCAGATTTGTTATAAGGTTTATATCCTCTTTTAACATATCGGCGTTCAACTGTTGTTTTAAAGCTTTGTCGCAATATGCGTTGTCTTTTTCAATCATATAAAGCGTTTTAAGGACAACTTCTCTGGCGGTCATAAAAGCACCTCTCCAACAGAAATTTTATATCCTCGCAACAAATCCTGAGCGCTCATTCTCTTTTTACTTTCAAGTTGCAATTCTGTAATTTCTACTGCCCCGCCGTTACAAGCAACAACAATTTTATTGTTGGTATCAATGATAACGCCTTTATCGCCTTTGCCGGCGGAAACAATTGCACCATAAACTTTAATTCCTTTTCCGTTTAAAGTAGTGTGTGCAGTTGGAAATGGATTAAGCCCGCGAATAAAATCAACAATCTCTTTCGGGGTTTTACTCCAATCTATCTTTGTATTCTCTTTTGTAAGCATTCCGGTATATGTTGCCTCGTTTTCATTCTGCTTAACAGGAATAATAGTGTCAATTTTATCAATAGTATCAGTTAAGACACACGGACAAATTTCACAAATAATGTCGTGCAGTTCTCCTGCAGTCATATAGGGCGTAATTTCTATTTCTTTTTTTAAAAGCATATCTCCTGTATCAAGTCCCTCGCTCATAATCATTGTTGTAACACCGGTAACTGTATCGCCGTCCATTATTGCCTTGTTTATGGGACAGGCTCCTCTGTGTTTAGGTAAAAGAGATGCGTGAACATTTATACAACCATATTTGGGATATTCAAGTACATATTTAGGTAGTATTCTGCCGTAAGCAACAACTGCAATTAAATCAGGTTTATATTTATAAAGCACAGGCAAAAAAGCATTTTCCTTAAAAGTATCAGGCTGAATAACATCTATACCTAAATTGTCTGCAGTTTCTGCCACAGGGCATCTTGACAATATATGTCCTCTTCCTCTTGGCTTATCAGGTTGTGTTACAACACAGCAAACATTATAGGATTTATGAACTTCATTCAAAAACGGTACTGCAATATCAGGAGTACCCATAAACATTATGTTCAATCAGTCTTCATTCCTCTCCAAATCTACAAATTCTGTAACATGAGTGGTAAATAAAACACCGTCCAAATGGTCAATTTCGTGGCAAAATGCACGGGCTAAAAGGTCTTCACCCGTCATTTCAAATTGTTTACCGTGTCTGTCCAATGCTCTTACGGTAACTTTTTTGGGGCGTGTAACATATCCCCATCTGCCGGGAACACTCAAACACCCCTCCACATCATTAACAGCACCTGAGGTTTTAATAATTTCAGGGTTAATAAGTTCAATAAGACCTTCACCAATATCTATTATGCAAATTCTTTTTAAAATTCCCACTTGGGGAGCGGCAAGACCTACGCCACCGGACAACACAAGGGTATCGTGCATATCATCTAAAAGCATTAAAATTCTGTCATCTATTTTTTCAACCGGACGGCATTTCTTGTTAAGAACCTCATCGCCGAATTTAACAATATTTCTGGTTGCCAAGTAAATCATCCTTTCAGTTCATAGAGTTTGGATTAATGTCAATAAAAATCTTATTTTTGCAGTTGCAATATCTGTCGTTTAACTGCCTTAAAATAGGATATATTTCTTTTGTTCTGGATGTTTTTATAATTATTCTCCACCTGTATAAGTTGTTGATTTTACTGTATGGCGAAGGAGCAGGGCCTAAAACATATATACCTTTGTCTCTTAAATAATTTGCAATTTTTTTAAGTTCGGCACTTATTTCGTGCTCTGACTTACCCATCATCATTATCATAATTATATCACAAAACGGCGGATTGTTAAACCGTTCCCTTATTTTTATTTCATTTTGATAAAAACCGACATAATCGTGATTTGTAGCAAAAGTAACTGCATAGTGGTCGGGCTGATAAGTCTGAATAATAGCACGACCGGAAATATTACCTCTGCCTGCTCTTCCGCAAACTTGTGTTAATTGGCAAAATGTTCGTTCTGCTGAACGAAAATCATCAATATTAAGTGATAAATCTGCCGCTAAAACTCCCACCAAAGTTACATTTTTGAAATCAAGACCTTTTGTAACCATCTGTGTTCCGAGCAAAATCGGCACATTGTTTTTGTTGAATTTTTTAAGTATTGCCTCGTGGGAATTTTTCCCGGTTGTTGTATCGGCATCCATTCTTAAATAACTGTCTGCCCCAAACAGCGTTTTAATTTCTTCCTGTACTTTTTCTGTTCCTGTTCCTAAATATCTAATGTGTTTACTTCCGCAAGATGGACACAGTGTAACATTCCCGGTCTCAAAACCGCAATAATGACATTGTAAACTGTCCGTATTTTTATGATAAGTAAGGGGAATACTGCAGTTTTTGCAAACCACAGGCTGACCACAGACTCTGCAAGTAACAAAACTGTTGAATCCCCGTCTGTTCAAAAATAAGATAGTCTGTTGTCCGTTTTCTATATTTTTGTATATTTCTTCTTTTAGAACATCGCTAAAAACACTCTTGTTACCGCTTTTTAACTGGCTTCGCATATCAACAACGGTGGTTTTTGGCAGTCCGGTATTGTTGTGCCTGCTGTTTATTTCATATAAATCATAGACACCGTCTTTTGCAAGTTTAAAACTGTTAACTGAGGGGGTTGCAGACCCAAAAAGTACCATCGCATTTTCCGTTTTTCCTCTGTGCAATGCAATTTCTATAGCGTTGTAACAAGGCGGGTTTTCTGATTTATATGTACCTTCATGTTCTTCGTCAATTACAATAATTCCAAGATTATCAAAAGGGGCAAAAATTGCAGAACGGGCACCAACTACCACATTCACCTGATTATTTAATATTCTTTGCCACTCGTCGTACCGTTCTCCGCTTGATAAACCGCTGTGCAATACACTTACCTGTTCTCCAAATCTGCCCACGAAACGCTCAACGGTCTGAGGTGTAAGAGAGATTTCAGGAACAAGAACTATTCCCTGTTTACCCTGCTTTAATATATATTCTATAATCTGCAAAAAAACTTCAGTTTTTCCGCTTCCTGTAACCCCTCTAATAAGAGATGGCTTTAAATCTTTGTTGTCCCATTTTTTCTTAAGGCTGTCCAGCACTGCTTTTTGCTCATCAGTAGGTGTCATAGGACTTGTTTTTTTAATGCTTTCAATATCATAACTGTTACGAAGTTTTACCTGTTCATAAATCTCAATAATGCCTTTTTTGCAAAGGGCATTTGCAGATGCAGAAGACACCGTATCCCTTAAAGGTAATTCTTCCGTCTGCAATAGAACCTCAATTATTTTAGCCTGGTTTGGTGCTTTTTTATTTAAGGCAGGAAGCATATTTATTGCTTCGTCCTTTGACACCTTAAGGCGTACCATTTTAACTTTAACCTGAGGTCTCTTTAAATTAATATCCTCTTGTATTTTTATAATACCATCATCACACAATTTTAAAAGAGCTGTCTTTGACTGAACTTTGCTGTAGGGAATTTTACCGCCGTTATTTAACAGTTGCTCAATAATTGTTCTTTTTGTCAAAGATTTACCGCATATATCATCAATATTAAAATACTTTTCAGTAAGTATAACATATCTATTTGATTTGGCAATAATACCAGAAGGAATAACAAGCCTTATTGCCTGATTATAAGTACAAAGATATTTGTGTTTTATCCACATCGCCAATTCAATCTGTTTTTGATTGCATAGCGGTTTTTCATCTAAAACTTTTGTAATGTTCTTAACATTAATATGAGGACAGTTTTCAGTAAATCCCACAATAACTGCCTCAACAGTTTTGTTTCCGTTACCAAAAGGCACAAGAACACGGCTTCCCAACTGTGCACCGAAGTTTTCATCAAGGGCATAGCAAAAAAGCCTGTCTAATTCTTTTGAATTATTGGAAATTACTACATCTACAAAACGCAAAAAACCACCCTATGTTATTGTATCACATAAGAGTGGTTTTGTCAAAACTAATTGTGTGTAAAATCTTCAATATTTTTGTATAAAGAACGCAGATTTTCTATGTTATAATCAAGTTCGTTTAAGGCTTTTCCGTAATTCCCCCAATCACTTTGTCCAAGGTACTCTTTAACCAAATCATAACTTGAAATTATATTACCGATAATATCATAAGCAGAACTATCTTCCACCTTAGAAATATCACCTTTAAAACCAAATAATTTTTCGAAACATTCGTCAAGCGTTGTTTCACAAACAATTGTGTTATTGTATAACACAGAAACAAATGCCAAAGAGCCGTAGTTGTACTTATCCCCTGTTTTTATAAAATATGGCTTAATGTATAACACATTATTATTGATATGGGCAACTACCATATTTCCTCTTATAACTTCTCCTTTTGCCAAACGCAGTTTATCTATAACGGAATTGTCAGCCTCCATCTCGTTTTGTGCAACTGTAGTTCCTGTAATATTGTCAATATAGTTAAGATATACAAGCTTACCGTAATTATTTTGTCCGGCATACGCCGTAAACATACCGGTAATGCTTTCGCTGTTGCTTTTTGTGTATGGCAAACACAGTTTAAAAGCAGGGGATTGGTTGTTTACGCCAAAATACTGGTACGACGGCAAAACATCTGTTAATACATCATCTTTTGAAGTTTCTTTAGCGTTAGCATAAATATCCTTTTTGTTGTAAAAGTCATAAACACTGTCTGTATGATATGTTTTGTATAAATTATACTGAATTTTAAACAAAAATTCAGGATATTTAATGTGGCTCTTTATATCCTCAGGCATAGGCGTACCAGAAAACAATGAGGGATATGTCTTTTCGTAAAATAAAATTAAGGGGTCTGAATAATCCGTGATATAGAAATCAACAGTACCGCCGTAAGCATCAATAACTGCTTTTGCTGAATTTCTTATATAATTGTAACTGCCGGTATATTGAGAATACGGATACCATTCAGAAGTAGTATAAACATCAACCACCCATTTAAGTCTCCCTTCATTGTCGACAACAATGTAAGGGTCCTGGTCGTAAGTAAAGAATGGTGCCACCTCATTTAATCTGTCATATAAGTTTCTGTTTATCAGAAGTTTACTGTAATTTTCAAACTTGTCAGACATTATAAGTTTAATATCACCTAATTTTACAGCATATATAAGTCTGGTAACAGGATTTAAAAGTACCCCGCCGTTTCCGTTGTAGTTGTATCCGCTTGATACAGTTTCGTCAAACTCACCATTTGATGTTCCTACAACACAGTAATCGTTATTGTATTCACCGTAATAAATTCTCGGTTCTGTAACACGAGGTGCGTCGTTTGATGAAAAAGACGGAATGTCTTTCACAACAAGGCGTGGAAAACCGCTTTCGTTGACGCTGTTGTCAGAACATAAAACAACTCCGTTTCCGTGAGTGTATTTGTAAGTTTTCTCTTCATAAGTCAAAGGTGTGCTGTTGATTTTTGACAAATCTATTTCCCTTGCTGAACTGCTTACCACAGAGGGTATTCCGTTCAAATTATAAAATACAGTGTCAATATCGTTAAAAATATAATTTTTGTTAACATTTTGTACTTCGTTTATATAGTTTAATGTGTTCTTGTCTTCATTAATTTTTATATTTGAAACTGTACTTATATTTTTAGTTATATCTGCTCCGTCAAGATTATCAGTGCACAAGACATCTTCTTTTACAACACCATCAAGCCCATATGCAGATTTGGTAAATTCCATATTGTAACCGATATATTGCTCGTTAAGTTCGTATTGCTCACGGTCAACAATTTGTGCAGTAAAAGACACAAGAACAAAAACTAATGGATATATTAAAACAGATAAAACAGCACTTTTATTTTTTGAACGAAGAACAGAAATTATAGCAAGAATAACAGATAACAATAAAACGGCAGGGGCAACATTGTAAAACTTAAGCCAAACAGAAACATCTGTATAGTTTGCACCGGTTAGCCCCTGATGTTGTTTAAAAATTATAGAATCAGCAAGAAATTTATAAGTAAGTATTTTGACAATGAAAAACAGTATAACAGTTACTACTATGTGAACCACGATACCCTTTTCATTTATAATACTCTTAATCTTTCGAATGTCGTGTCCTGCATAAATTAAAAAATAAGATAGGCAGTTTACAAAAATAAGCCCCCCTGACAAAAAGGAAAGAGCATTAATTATTGTAATATAAAAGGGACGCTGAAACACATAATATCCTACATCCTGATGAAAAATAGGGTCTCCCAAACCAAACCATTTGCTGTTTATAAACGGCAAAAATGCCTGTGCAAGGTCAGAAACATATAAATAAGACAAAACACCTGTAAAAATGACACATAAGCAAATAAGCACAGGTGTTTTACCAAACATTGTAACCGTGGTATCTATTTTAGAGGCATTTCCTTTGACAAATAAAAAATTAGTATATACAACCGTAAATGAAATAACAACAGTTAAGAATAACGAAATAAAAGTAACTGTCATATTTGTTTTATATACCGCAACAAACTTCTCACCAATTTCAAGAAGTTCAAGGTATTCAGAATATAAATAGGCAACAAAAACAAGACCTGCCAAAATAAAAGCAATAGTCAGAGCAATTATTGTTCTTGTTATTGTTTTTTTGTCCATTTTCACACACACCTATTCAAATAAAACATCAGCAAACTGTTCAGCATTAAATGGCTGAAAATCGTCAGTCCCCTCACCAACTCCTATGAATTTTACAGGTATGTCCTGTTCGTTTTTAATTGCAATAACTATACCGCCCTTGGCTGTACCGTCAAGTTTGGTAAGTATAATACCAGAAATGTCGGCAACTTTAGAAAAGTTTTTAGCCTGGCTTACCGCATTTTGACCTGTTGTTGCATCTAAAACAAGCATACATTCTTTTTGAGCGTCAGGAAGT
The DNA here is from genome assembly GCA_017397315.1 of Clostridia bacterium. Taxonomy (GTDB): domain Bacteria; phylum Bacillota; class Clostridia; order Monoglobales; family Firm-18; genus RGIG1864. Next base: position 25,942 of record JAFQJA010000020.1, read on the forward strand.
TCTCTGTCAATTATTTTATTGATTTTTGCAAGTTCGTCCATAAGATTTTTTTTGTTATGAAGTCTGCCCGCAGTATCGCAAATAAGCACATCTTTCTTACGGGCTTTGGCTGCTGATATCGCATCATATACAACCGAAGCAGGGTCGCTTCCCTCTTTTTGTTTTATTAAGTCAACTCCAACTCTTTGTGCCCAAACTTCCAATTGCTCAATTGCCGCAGCCCTGAATGTATCCGCCGCAGCAAGAATAACGCTTTTTCCTTGACTTTTAAACAAATTTGCCATTTTTGCAATAGAAGTGGTTTTCCCTACGCCGTTTACACCAATTACAAGTATAACGGCAGGTGATGTTTTAAGTTGAAATTCACCCTCAACACCATCAGTTAAAATATCAGCAACTATTTCTTTTAATGCAGGAAGCAAAAGTGAAGAATCTTTAATCTTGTCCTGATGTGCTTTTTGTCGTAATCTTTCAATAATTTCACTTGATGTATCAAAGCCTACATCAGACATTATTAGAATATCCTCCAACTCTTCAAAAACACCTTCATCAACAGACTTAAATATGTTTAAAATTTCGTTGGTTCGTTCTGAAAGCTGACTTCTTGTCTTAGAAAGTCCTGCTTTTATTTTATCAAATAAACTCATCGTTTATCTCCTTTATTGTGCATTAACTACCTGGTCGATATTAATTGAAATTAGTTTTGTTACACCTTTTTCCTGCATAGTAACACCGTATAAAATGTTAGCAGATTCCATAGTGCCTCTTCTGTGTGTAACAACAATATACTGTGTTTTACCAATATTTTTATTTAAGAAATCTGCAAATCTGTAAACATTAGCATCGTCAAGTGCTGCTTCAATTTCGTCCAAAATACAAAACGGCGACGGACGGACTTTTAAAATAGCAAACAGTAAAGCAATAGAAACAAGTGCCTGTTCACCGCCTGAAAGTTGCATTGTACTTTTAATTGATTTCCCGGGGGGATTAACATTAATCTCAATACCGCTTTCCAAAACATTATTTGGGTCAGATAACTTTATAGAGCCTTTACCTCCGCCAAATAATTCCACAAAAATATTGGAAAAGTGTCCGCTGATTTCAGCAAATTTTACATCAAACTGCTGACGCATAACAAAAAGCATTTCAGCAATAACACTTTCTAAATCAGACTTGGCTTTCTCCAAATCATTTCTTTGAGCAGACAAAAATTCATATCTTTCAGATACCGTTTTATATTCTTCAATGGCATCAACATTAATATTACCAAGGGCTTTTATCTGTCCTTTAAAACTGCTTATTTGTTTTTGTGCCTCACCAACAGGACCAATATCTGTTTTTAATTCCTCAGCAGTAATAAGACTTAATTCGTACTCATCCCATAATCTGTTCACGATATTTTCAAGTTCAGTTTCGGACTTTTCTTTTCTGCTTTCAAGTCTTACCTGCTCCTGCTGAACAGCAAGTTGATTTTCGTGTAACCTCTTCTGTTCTTCCTGCAAATTAAGAACCGTTTCCTGTTGATTCTTTCTGTCTGCTTCTTTTTCTGAAATAGTTTTACGCATATTTGTAATTTCAGCTTCAACATCAGCAATCTGGTTGTTTTTAAATTCTATATCCTCATATAAACCGTCAATGCTGTCTTTGATTTCAGAAATATTCTCCTGCTTTCTTACTATCGCAAGTTGATTTTCGGTAATTCGTTCGTTTGAAAGCCTGTTAATTTCATTGATTCTTTCGATGTCTTTTTTTACCTCGCTGTAATCAAGTTTGACAGCGATCAACTTTTCAGAGAGCAATTCTTTTGAAGAAGAAACTCTGCTTATATTATCTTTTATTACCGAAGATTTGACTTTTAATACTTCAACCTCTTCGTTATATTTAGCAATAGTATCAGCACCTGTTTCGTCAATGTTTTTAACATCGTCAAGTTGCATCTGTAACTGTTTTAACTCAACTTCAATAGACGCTTTGGCATTTTCACCTTTTTTAAGCATTTCTTCTAAATGCTTTAAATCTGATTCTGCAGAAATTAACTGCTCATCAAATTCTTTTTGTTGTTTTAAAATTAATTCGTTATTATTTGCAACTTCCAGAAAATCTTTTTCCAACTGCTGTAACTCATCTTGCAAAGACTGTAACTGCTTTTCATTCTGAGGTATTATTTTTTCTAAATCAGTGCGTTCTGTAGCGCGTGAGAAAATACCCTGCCCGCTTTGTCTGCTTCCGCCTGTCATGGAACCTCCGGGAGCAATCAAATCGCCGTCTAAAGTTACAATTCTGTAAGTGTTTTTATACTTGTTTGCAAGTTCTACTGCATTGTCAATATTATCGACAACAACAATTCTTCCAAGAAGTTGTCTCATTATACCGGCATACATTTTGTCATACGAAACTAAATCTACAGCAACGCCTAAAAAGCCCTTTTCTTTTTCGATAGGTTTTTGGTCAATGGTTTTTCCATCGCAAACATCAACGGGCAGAAAAGTGGCGCGTCCGAATTTATTAGTTTTTAAATAAGCAATAGCATTTTTGGCATCGTTTTGTGTCTTGGTAACAATATTCTGGGCAGAACCTCCAAGAGCGACCTCAATAGCAATTGTGAACTGTTTAGATACCTTAATCAATTGTGCAACAGTACCATAAATTACAGTATTTTTGATACTGTTTTCTTTGTAAGCGCTCATAATCTTTTTAACAGAAAAACCGTAGTTGTCAAAAGAATCTTCCAAATCCGTCAGCATCTTAAGCCGTGATTTTTGTTGCACCAACAAGTTCTGCATATCGTTAACAGACTGATAAATCTGTTGCTTTTTTGCGTTTAATGAACTCCCCTTATCTTTACACAAGTCAAGTTCTTTTTGATTTTTCTCTGACTTCAACTTAAGGTAAACAGCGTTTTCCTTCGCATTGTCGTAGTTTTCCTTCAACTGTCTGTATTCGTCGTTCGCTTTGCCGTAATCTTTGTCAACTAAAATCTGCCTTTCAGCCAGCGTGGTTTTTAAGGTGTTGTTACCTGTAATTTTGTAACGCAACTCTGAAATATCATTCATTTTTTCAATCAGTAATGAATTGACATTCTCAAGATTTTTGTTTTCTTCATCAAGTCTTTGTTCCGTTTGTTCAAGTTCTCCCTGAATTTTGTCTATTTCTTCTTTCAAATTTTCGTATTTATTATAATACTTTTCTGTTTCATCACTATCACTGTTGTCGATATTTTTAGCATTAATTTTAAGTTCAGCGATTTCAGTTTCTATTCTTTTTATGCTGTCCTCGTTATTCTCAATTCTGTTCTTCAAAATAGCAATATCGCTCTGATATTCAGCCTTTACATTGTTTAGTGTTTCAAGGTCAGACCGTTTTATATTAAGTTCGTCATCTTTAGTGTTTATACCCTCAAAAGCCAATGTAATTTTGTTTTCAATATCTTTAAGTTTGTTTTCAAGGTCAGATGCCTGATTAACTATTGTATCGTAATTATCAGTAATATCCTTTAAAATGGACTTGTGTTTTTCAATATTATATAAAGATACATTAACATCCAGAACTCTTAACTGGTCTCGTATTAATAAATACTTTTTAGCCTTTTCGCTTTGGCTTTTCAATGGACCGATTTGGTTTTCAAGTTCAGTTATAATGTCGTTAACACGGGTAATGTTGTCATTAGTGCGAAACAGTTTTCTTTCTGCTTCTTCCTTTCTGTAACGATATTTAGTAATGCCGGACGCTTCTTCGAACATCTGGCGTCTGTCCTCAGGTTTACTGCTTAATATTTCCGCAATTTTACCTTGGCTTATAATAGAGTAACCGTCTCTGCCTATCCCTGTATCCATAAATAGTTCATGAATATCTTTTAGTCTTACAGCCGTTTTGTTAATAAAATATTCACCCTCACCCGAGCGAAAAACGCGTCTTGTAACTGATACTTCATCATAATCTATTTTTAATGCTCTGTCGGAATTATCAACAACTAATGTTACTTCAGCAAAACCAAGCGGTTTGCGTTTTTCTGTACCGGAAAATATAACATCCTGCATATTTCCTCCGCGAAGCGACTTAGCACTTTGTTCACCCATAACCCATTTTACGGCATCAGAAATATTGCTTTTTCCGCTTCCGTTAGGACCAACAATGGCGGTAATTCCATCACCGAATTCAACAAAAGTTCTGTCTGCAAAAGACTTAAATCCGGTCATTTCGATGGATTTTAAACGCATATTCTGTTCACCTCCGCTACAATAAATTTCTAAAACTCTGATGATAAGGACCGCCCAGCAGGTTGTCTCTCGCTTCATTTTCCGTAACCAGCAGTCCTATTCTAATAATTTTAATTTCATTTTTATCAAAAACCGCCTTAACATCTCTGCATATATCAACAGCCTGCTCAACTGTTAAGGGGATATATTTTCCAATTTTATATAACTCTGCCAAGGGTGTATTGTCAAAAACCAAAGTAGGATAAATCCTTACAAAATCCGGCTTTAACTTTGCAATTTCATTAGCAGTATAAATTGATTTTTCCTTGCTGTCTCCAATCAGACCAACCATCATTTGTAACCCTAATTTAAAAGGGTACTTTCTAATTAACGAAACAGCATCTTTAACCTGTTTTGAATTGTGCCCCCTGTGATTTTGTTCTAAAACTTCTTCGCACATTGACTGAACACCCAGTTCAATGTCTGTAATACCAAAATCCAAAAGATTATCAAGAATTTCCTTTGAAATTGCATCGGGTCTTGTAGAAAGTCTTATACCGTGAACAAGTCCACTGTCTTTGTATTTTTTTGCAACAGACAAAAGACTGCACTGAAGTTTTAAATCAATAGCAGTGAAACTGCCACCGTAAAATGCAATTTCTACAAAGTTCCTGGCACTGTCAATAGTAGTCAAGTATTTTAATATTGTTTCCTCAGCCATTTTTGGGGTTACATCTTCAATTTGTCCCGTAATATGCTTCTGATTACAAAAAGAACATTGGTGGGGGCACCCTTTATGAGGAACAAAAATAGGAATAATTTTATAATTTCCCATTGTTTCTGTCAAGCAACAAAAGAGCATTTTTTGCCGCATTTTGTTCGGCTTCTTTTTTGCTTCTTCCTTTGCCGTCAGCTAAGAATTTTCCGTCAATATGAACAGCAACAACAAAAACCTTGTTGTGTTCAGGGCCCTTCTCACTTACCCCCATGTAAGTTGCGTGTTTGTCCTTTTGCTGAACCAATTCCTGAAGTTTTGTTTTGTAGTCTTCAAATATCGTTTTACCTTTTCTTGCATTATCAATATTCTCACCAAGGAAATCAAAAACAAACTTTTTCGCCGGGTCCATTCCTCCGTCAAGATATATAGCAGCAAGAACAGATTCAAATACATCAGCCAAAATAGACGGGCGTGTTCTTCCGCCCGTCATATCTTCTCCCTTACTTAACCTTAAATACTTGCCAAATTCAAGTTTGTTGGCTACTTGCTCTAAAGACTTTTCACAAACAATAGCAGAACGAAGTTTAGAAAGACCTCCCTCTGGAAGTTCAGTAAAATTCTTATATATGTAATCACTTACAACATAAGATAATATGCTGTCTCCTAAAAACTCAAGCCTCTCATAACTTTGTGTTTTATTCTCGTTTGCATAAGAACTGTGAGTAAGTGCAGTTAGCAGTAAGTCTTCATTATTAAATTGGTAATTAATATTTAAAGCCAATCCAATCATACTATATTATTGCATTTTCTCCTTGACATAATTTACAGCATCGCCGACTGTCGAAATACCTTCAACATCTTCATCAGGAATTTCAATATCAAATTCCTGTTCTATTGCCATAATTAATTCAACTAAATCAAGAGAATCAGCACCCAAATCCTCAATTATTGATGTGTCTAATGTAATATCAGATTCTTTTACTCCAAACTGCTCAACAAGAGCATTTTTAATTGTTTCGAACTCCATAAATTTACCTCCATTAATCAATTTACTAATTTTATATTATAACTACCAAGGCAATTAGTCAAGACTTTTTTATATATTGCTCTCTATTGCACCAACAACATCTTTTTTTGCAAATTCAGATGCCTGCCTTATTGCATTGTAAAACGCTTCGTCTTTAGAACTGCCGTGAGCCTTTATTACTACGCCGTTTACTCCAAGAACAGGAACACCTCCGAACTTGTCAGAATTAAGTATGTCCTTCATATTCTTAATACCTTTAGACAATATAAGAGCACAAATTTTCGTAAAAATATTTTTTGTAAGCATTTCTTTTATAAGTCCTGCAAAGAATTTTGCAGTACCTTCTGTAGTTTTAATAAACACATTTCCTGAAAATCCATCAGTTACCAACACATCAGTAACGCCGTTTAAAACTTCTCGTGCTTCAATGTTTCCTATAAAATTAATAGGCATTTCTTTTAATAAGGCATGTGCTTTTTTAGACACTTCGTTGCCTTTGGTTTCTTCAACACCGTTATTTAATAAACCTATTTTAGGATTATCGATACCCATTAATGCTTTAGCATAAGCATTACCCATTATCGCAAACTGTTGTAAAAATTCTTCTGTGCAGTCAGCGTTTGCACCGCCGTCAATTAATAATGTATAACCTTTTTTGGTGGGAATAATAGCACCTAATGCCGCACGCCTGATGCCTTTAATCCTTTTAACTATAAGTGTTGCACCGCTTATAACAGCACCTGTGCTTCCTGCAGAAACGAAAGCGTCGCCCTTTTTATCGGCAAGCAATTTAAGTCCTACAACTATTGAAGAGTCTTTTTTTGTTCTAATTGAATTAACAGGGTCGTCATCGCAATCAATTATTTCTTCGGTATGTACTAAACTAATCTTGTCATTCTGAGGTAAATCAATTTTGTTTTTGTCGCCGACAAGAATTATTTGAACGCCCAGTTTCTCAACAGCCATAAGGGCACCTTTAACCACTTCACTCGGAGAGTTGTCTCCTCCCATTGCATCAACAATTATCTTCATATAGTTATCTCCTAATCAACATTTTTAAATAAACCAATATTACTAATTAAATATTCTGCACCTGAATAAACAGTTAAAATTACCGCTAATGTCATAAGAATAAATGAAATTCCAAAAGGCAAAACATAAATTCTGTCAAAAAGCATCGCAATAATCGCAAATAACTGAATAACAGTTTTTATTTTTCCGGTTGTTCCTGCAGCAATCACTTTACCGGCAGAAATTGCAAGGATTCGTATCCCTGTAACCATAAATTCTCTGAAAGTAATTATTATTACATACCATGGATTTAAATCACCTGTAAAGCACAAGCATATTAATGCTGCAGTAACTAACATTTTGTCTGCAAGCGGGTCTGCAAATTTACCAAAATTGGATACCAAATTGTATTTTCTTGCAATGTGTCCATCAACAAAATCGGTAATTGAAGCAATGGTGAATACAACTGTGCAAAGTAATTTTCCCAATGTTTTGTCGCAATACAAAAACAATGCAATGAAAACCGGTATCAAAATTATTCTAAAAATCGTTAATTTGTTTGGTAAATTCATAATCAATCAACCTTTCTGTTGCCAAATAAATCGTAATCAATATAGTTATCTATTACTACATCAACAAATACGCCTTCGGGAATTCTTTCTTTAGAAGTGAAGAATACTTTTCCGTCAATATCAGTTGAATCCGCTTCAGTTCGCCCGTAGTGTTGCTTAATAATAGTGTCGTATCCTTCAACCAAAACCTTAACGGTTGTGCCTATTTTTGAAGAAGATATCTCGTTAATCACATCATCTTGTGCAAACATAAGCATTTCCTGCCGTTTTAGTTTCACTTCCTCGTCTATCTGTCCGTCCATGTTCGAAGCAGGAGTGCCCTCTTCGCAGGAATAGGCAAACACGCCAAGACGCTCAAATTTGCACTGCTTAATAAAATCAAGCATTTCGCCGTACTGCTCGTCTGTCTCGCCGGGGAAACCGGTAATCAATGTTGTTCTTATTGTAATTCCCGGAATTTTTAGTCTTAACTTTTCAATAACATTAATAATTCCTTCTTTAGTACTTTTTCTCCCCATTTTTTTTAGTATTTGGTTATTGCAATGCTGAATAGGTATATCAATATACTTGCAGATTTTATCATTGTTCGCCATCATATCTATTAATTCATCAGTAATCCTTTCAGGATAACAATAATGAAGTCTTATCCAAATAAAACCATCTATTTTACAAAGTTCCTCTAAAAGTTCCGCAAGTTTACACTCACCGTATAAATCAATACCATAACAAGTTGTATCCTGCGCTATAACAATTAATTCTTTTACACCTTCTTTTGCAAGGTCTTTAGCTTCATTTACCAGTTCATCAATAGGTCTGCTTTTAAACCTACCTCTTATTGACGGAATAACACAGTAAGTACAATGGTTATCACAACCGTCCGCAATTTTTAAATAAGCAGTATATGGCGGTGTCTGCAACATTCTGTTTGTGTTCAAATGACTGTAACTCCTGTCGCACAATACAACAGAGTCAGTTGAGTTGATTACATCTTTTAATTTATCATATTCACCTACGCCTACTACGGCATCAACTTCAGGCATTTCAATTAAAATCTGTTCTTTATAACGCTGTGCCATACAGCCTATAACAATAAGTTTTTTTAAATTACCATCCTGTTTCCACTGTGCAACATCTAATATCGTTTCAATAGACTCTGTTTTAGCGTCGTTAATAAAGCAACAGGTATTAACAATAACAACATCCGCTTCTGACTCGTCTGCAATAATATCAAATCCGTCTTCTTTTAACATTCCGAGTATATTCTCGGTATCAACTAAATTTTTTGCACAACCTAATGACGCAATCGCAATTTTCATAATTCGTCCTCATATTCAAATACATTATTTATATACTCAAAATCAAAGCCTTTGCGAATAAAAAATCCAATGGCTTTTTGTCTGTATTTATAATCGTTTAATTTTGAAAAATCAATGCGGTTGAGTGCAAGTTCCTTTATAACCTTATCAAAATCAATGTCAAGTTTTGATAAAACATCTTCAATTACAAATTCGTCAACGCCTTTTAAAATCAGTTCGTTACGAATTCTTTTAGGTCCGTGAAACTTAAATGCAACCGCATCTTTAATAAATTTTTCTGCATAATCGGCATCATCTAAATATCCAAGCATTTTGTAATGTTGCGCAACTTCTTCGGAAATTTCTTCGCTGTATCCTTTTTGTATAAGTTTATTTATAAGTCCGCGATAAGTATATGACACCTTTCCCATAAGTTTAACCGCTGTAACTTTTGCCTCGTATAACAAATCATTACTCGGCATCTAATTCACCGTCATCAAAAGAGCCTTCAACTGCATCGGGTGTTCCTTCTGCAGCAATTTTAGCCAGAATTTCATTTTTAAGTCTTTCTGCATCTTGCGGGTTGTCTTTAAAGTATTGTCTTGCACTTTCTCTGCCCTGACCAAGTTTTATATCTCCGTAATTAAACCAAGAACCACTTTTTTTACACAATTTGAACATAATACCAAGGTCGATCAAATCTCCCTCTTTAGAGATACCCTGACCGTACATAATGTCAAACTCTGCAATTTTAAATGGCGGAGCAACTTTATTTTTAACAATTTTCGCTCTTGTTCTGTTTCCGATAGGACCGGAAGTATCCTTAAGAGTAGCAATTCTTCTTACATCAATTCTGACAGAAGCATAGAACTTCAGAGCACGACCGCCTGTTGTAGTTTCTGTTGGACCGCCGTAGCCACCTGTAGCAATTGTTGCTCTTAACTGGTTAATAAACACAACTATTGTATTTGATTTATTAATAAGTCCGCTTAATTTTCTTAAAGCCTGAGACATAAGCCTTGCCTGCAAACCAACATGAGCGTCGCCCATATTGTCTTCTATTTCCTGTTTGGGAACTAAAGCAGCAACGGAGTCAACAACTACCAACTCAACCGCACCGCTTCTCACAAGGCATTCAGCAATTTCCAATGCCTGTTCACCATTGTCAGGCTGTGAAACGATTAATTCGTCAGTATTTACACCTAAAGCACGGGCGTATTTGGGGTCTAAAGCGTGTTCTGCGTCAATAAATGCTACAGTACCGCCGTTTTTTTGAATTTCAGAAGTAATGTGAAGTGCCACGGTAGTTTTACCTGAAGATTCAGGTCCAAAGATTTCGACAATTCTTCCTTTTGGAATACCGCCTATACCTAATGCAATATCTAATGAAATAGAACCTGTCGAAACTGCTTCAACATTCATTGCAGAATGTTCGCCAAGACGCATAACTGCACCTTTGCCGTATTTCTTTTCTATTTGACCCATAGCAAGTTCCAGCGCTTTTTTTCTCTCTTCATTCATAATTTATATCCCTCCAAATACTATAATATTATAAAATGCAATTACCGTCAATGATTATTTTCAACAAAATCATACAGCATATTTAGTGCTTTTACAACTGCACTTTTTCTTACATTGTCCCTGTCGCCATCAAAGTGATTTTCTGTAACAACATCATTAACGCTGATAAATACCAGTCCAACAGGCTTTTCGGCAGTTCCTCCGGTAGGTCCGGCAATTCCGGTTATACCAACTCCAATATCAGAACAGTTCGCCTTTTTTACGCCCATCGACATTTCCAATGCTGTCTGTCTGCTTACTGCCCCATAGTTGGACAAAGTTTCTTCCTTTACTCCAAGATACTTCATTTTTGCTTCATTGGAATAAGTAACAATACCCGCATTAAAAACTTCAGAACTTCCGCTTACTGCAGTAATCGCACCTGACAAAAGACCGCCTGTGCAACTTTCGGCAGTCGAAACAGTAAGGTTGTATTTTTTTAGTAACTCAACAATTTTGTTAGCGTCTTTTAACAACAACGGTTTCAACTCCCTCAAGCGACCTTTCCATCATTGGCTGTAAATCCAGCAATGCCTCACTTTTTTTAATTTTTTCAAGGACCGGTTTTGTATTGGGATGTTTCGGTGTAAATACAGTGCAACAATCCTCGTAAGGCAAAATAGAGGTTTCAAATGTACCTATTTTTCGGGCAATAGTAATAATCTCATCTTTATCCATGCCAATTACAGGGCGGAATACAGGCAAATCAGAAGCATCATCTGTTACTCCTAAAGCCTGAATTGTCTGAGATGCCACCTGACCGATGCTTTCACCTGTAATCAGTCCCAATGAACCGTTTTTCTTTGCAACCGCATTTGCTATATACATCATAATTCTTCTCATTATAACAGTCATTTGCTCTTGCGGGCATTTTTCATTTATTGCAAGTTGAATTTCAGTAAAAGGAACTATATAAACATTAATCCTACCGCAATAGTCAGCAAGAATTTGTGCTAATTCCAAGACTTTTTCTTTTGCTCGTTCGCTTGTGTAGGGATAACTGTAAAAATGAACAGCATCTATTGTTACCCCTCTTTTTGCAACCATATATCCTGCAACAGGACTGTCAATTCCGCCCGACAACAACAAAGTCGCTTTGCCGTTTGTACCAACAGGCATTCCGCCCACACCCTGAATTTTTGACATATAAATATACGCAGCAAAATCTCTTATTTCTACCATAACAAGTATGTCGGGATTGTGAACATCAACTGTTAAGTTTGGATTATTATCTAAAATCGCTCCTCCAACCTCCATAGACACAACAGGAGATTTTATAGGAAAGTTTTTGTCTGCTCTTTTTGTTTCTACTTTAAATGTATTTCCTTTTTCATTTTTTATAAGATTTGCCGCAAGTTCACAAATTTTGTCTAATTCCTTTGGAACGGTGTATGCAACAGTAGCTGAAACTATTCCAAAAACTTTAGACAATCTTACTGCAAGGCTGTCCATATCAACAGTGTCGTCTAACGCCTCTACATAAATAGTTGCCTGAGCCTTCCATATTTTGACTTTTTCGCCAAATGCACTTTGCTTCAAATTTTTTATAAGAGCATCTTCAAATATAGGTCTGTTAAGGCCTTTTAAAATAATTTCACCGTATTTTAAAAGAATTACCTTATTCATTTGTATTTCCTCCTGACAAATTTATTTGCCAAAACCGCTGACTTTAAGCATTCACAAAAAAACTTTGCTTCTTCAATAGTGTTGTCATTACAAAAACTTAACCTTATACTGCTTTCAACAGTATCCTTGTCAAGCCCCATAGATAACAACACATGGCTCAACTGCGGTTTGTTTGATGAACAAGCCGAGCCTGATGATACATATATACCGTTTTGTTCCATTAAGTGCAACAAAGTTTCTGACTTGAAGCCAAGAATTGATAAATTAAGAATGTATTTTGATGCGTTTTCGCAACTGTTAATAACACAACCGTCTATTTCTTTAGTAACAAAATCAATAATATAGTCTTTAATAGTACTGTCAAGGTTGTTTTCGTATATTTCTGCAGCCTTACCAAAGCCGACTATTCCGGGCACATTTTCAGTACCGTTTCTTATTCCGTTTTCCTGACCTCCACCGAGTATTTGAGGGGAAATCTTTATACCCTTTTTAATATACAGTGCTCCACAGCCTTTTAAGCCATTGACTTTGTGAGCAGATACTGATACCAAATCTATGTTCTTATAACTAACCGGCACTTTCAAAAAACCTTGCACATCATCTACATGAAACAGCGTATTCGGATTTTTGTCTTTAATCGTCTGTGCAATTTTCTCTATAGGCATAATTGCACCTGTTTCGTTGTTAACATGCATTATGCTTACCAGTAAAGTATCGGCATCAATCAAGGTTTCTAATTGTTCATTATCTACAATTCCTTCTTTAGTTACATCTACATATTTAACATTATAACCTTGTTGCTCCAGTTTTTTAAAGCATTCTGTAACAGACTTGTGCTCAACTTTTGAAGTAATTACCGTTCCTTTTTTACGAAGTGAATATACGCTTCCAAAAATGGCTATGTTGTTGCTTTCAGTTCCTCCTGATGTGAAAAACACCTGCTTTTCGTCAACACACATTTTTTCAGCTATAACAGTTCGTGCATATTTAACGGTTTTTTCTGCGTTAAGCCCCATTCTGTGTAATGACGACGGGTTTCCGTAATTGTTCGTCATTACCTCCAACACACTGTCTATTACTTCTTTTTTCGGTTTCGTAGTTGCACTGTTATCAAAATAGACTTCCATTAATAACTTCCTATCTGTAAAATTTATCTGAAAAACCGCTTTTTAAAACATTTTTTGCGTAAAGTTTAGCCTTTTTCAGACTGTGTAATTTGTAATTACCGCATTGAATTTCGTTTTGTGCGGATATTTCAACTGTATCTAAAACTCTATTTAATGATTTATGTAATATGTCAATTACAAAATCAACCTCGGGCTCACCCCAGACAGTCATATAGAAACCTGTCCTGCAACCCATAGGCGATAAATCGATAATATCGTCAGTATAATCTCTTAAATATGTTGCAAGTAAGTGTTCTAATGTGTGAATTCCGTCGCTTTTCATTTCACTGACATTGGGTTGAGTAAATCTTATATCAAATTTTGTAACAATATCGCCTGATTTTCCTTTTTGAGATGTGCACTTTCTTACAAAAGGTGCTTTTACTTTTGTATGGTCTAAAGAGAAACTCTCAACATTCATTTCTTTAATAAGCGGTAGTATCTCACTCGGATGAGAAATTATGTACTGTGCTCCGTTTTCAGTAAGTTCATCAATTTTTCTAAATCCCCAAAGAACGCCAACGGTATTAAGATTAGCACCACGCCCTGTTAACATATCGGTTTTTGTATCACCAAAATATGCACATTCATTTGATTTTACACAAAAATCCGAAAGTAACTTGTCTATCATATCGGAAGCAGGTTTCAAAGCATATCCTGAATTTCCTCCCATTACACCGTCAAACTGTATTTCCGGAAATAATTGTTCTACAACATTAACCAAAATATGATAAGGCTTATTTGACGCAATACCGATTTTATAACCCTCTTTTTTAAGTTCTTTCAGCATATCGATTATTCCGTCATACGGTACTGTTTTAAACATATAATCTTGGTTATATATCTCATCATAGGTTTTCGCAACCTTGTCGTATAACTCTTTGTCGTCAATTCCAAGTTCGTTAAACATATTCTCAATTTGTTTCAAATAACCGTTTCCGACAAAATATTTGTATTTTTCGGTTTCAATAGACGGCAAATCGTATGTCGAAAGGGCAAGGTTGCCGAAATACGCCAAAGTATCAATCGTGTTTGCTAAAGTTCCGTCCATATCAAAAATACACGCTTTTATCATTTTGTTGCCTCCGTAAGTAAATTAAGATACATTTTTTCGATTACTTCCATATCAACAAAATCAAGTAATGGCTTAGAAACAATCGGGGATGTTAATTTGAAAGCACCTTTATATACATGGTTGTCCTCAAATTCCACGCATAAGAAATTGTCATCAATTTCACCTATTATACTGCGTTCTTCATCAGTTAAGCCATGTATTCCAAAACGCTTGTAAATACAATCCTGAATTGCCTTTTCCAGTTTGAAATATTCAGGCAAAAACTGTTTTACAGGTCTTGTAATATCTGAAATATAACCCTCACTCGCATCATGTAAAAGTAAAGCCAGTTGTATTTTTTCGCTGTAACCACGAGTTTTTGCTTCGTTGTAGCAGTTTATACAATGCTGTGCAACTGAGTAAAAATGTCCAAGATGTCCGTTTCCTCTGCACATCAAAGACAAAGAATGTGCTATATCAACAGGGTTTATGTCATCAGGTTTTGGGTTGGTAATATAAAACCTTATTCCGGTATAAGTAACAATAAAATCCTTGCTCATATTAATAAGCCTTTCCCCAATAAACCATCTTTTTAGCAGGTTTACCGCAACAAACGCATTTGTCGGTGATTGTTTCCTGTTCAAATGGCATACATCTTGAAGATAGTCCGGCTTCTTCCTTTATCTTTTCTTCGCACGCTAAATCACCGCACCACATTGCTTTAACAAAGCCCGTCTTGTTGTCTGCAATGTCTTTTAATTCCTGAAAATCTTTAGCGTAATAAGTATTGTCTTCCCTTATTCTCTTTGCATTTTCAAACATATCATTTTGAATTGTAACAAGTAAATCTGAAACTTCCTTCTCGATATTATCTAAGGAAACAATAATTTTTTCTCCGTTGTCTCGTCTTGCAAGAACTGCCTGATTTTGTTCTAAATCTCTTGGGCCTACTTCTACACGAACAGGAATACCTTTCATTTCGTATTCACTGAACTTCCAACCCGGTGATTTGTCGCTGTCATCAAACTTAACAGTAAATTTATCACCAAGTCTGTCTGCTACTGCTTTTGCACCTTCTAAAACTCCGGGTTTATTCATAGCAACAGGAATAACTGCAACCTGAATAGGAGCAATATTGGGAGGCAACACAAGACCATTGTTGTCGCCATGCATCATAATAATTGCACCGATTAAGCGTGTTGATACGCCCCATGATGTCTGATGAACATACTGAAGTTCATTGTTTTTGTCTGTATATTGAATGTCAAATGCTCTTGCAAACCCGTCGCCAAAATAATGGGAAGTACCTGCCTGCAATGCTTTACCATCGTGCATCATACTTTCAATAGTATATGTTCTTTCTGCGCCTGCAAATTTCTCTTTGTCTGTTTTTTGTCCTTTAATTACGGGAATAGCAAGATAATCCTCGCAGAATTTCGCATAAATGTTAAGCATCTTTTCTGTTTCTTCCAACGCATCTTCTTTAGTAGCGTGAGCTGTATGTCCCTCCTGCCACAAGAATTCAACAGAACGAAGGAAAGGTCTTGTAGTTTTTTCCCATCTTACAACACTGCACCACTGATTATAAAGTTTCGGTAAATCTCTGTAAGAATGTATAATATCCGCATAATGAGAGCAGAAAAGAGTTTCAGAGGTAGGTCTTACGCAAAGGCGTTCCTGAAGTTTCTCGCTACCGCCGTGAGTAACCCACGCAACTTCGGGAGCAAAGCCCTCAACATGGTCTTTTTCTTTTTGCAAAAGTCCTTCAGGGATAAACATAGGCATATACACATTTTCGTGCCCTGTCTCTTTAAACATTTTATTAAGTTGTTTCTGAATATTCTCCCAGATAGCATATCCGTACGGTCTAATAACCATACAACCTCTAACGCCTGAATAATCAATTAAATCTGCCTTTTTAACAATGTCTGTGTACCATTTGGCAAAATCAACATCCATTGAGGTAATATCTTCTACAAATTTTTTCTGTTCTTTCACTCGTACCAAATCCTTTCGTTACTTTAATTTCCATAAATGTATATCATTGTATATATTGTTTCTTGTTGGGGATAATCCTGACAAAACATTGTCGTTAAATAATAACATACCGGTATCAAAAAACAGAGGTACTATCTCCAAATTTCCACATGTTAAATCCTGAATTTTTATAAATATTTCTTTTTTATCTTCATCAATACTGCAGTTTTGCAGTTGATTAAATAAGTCGTTCGCTTCTTCGCTGTTTCCGATTACTGCTTTCGAAATCATTTCAGGGGAATAGTTAATTTCGCATACCGCCAAATCGTAATCTCCGTTATAATAAGCATCTTTATAATCGTTCCAGTTTAATACCGAAACTTCCGCATTAAAGCCTACAGAAATCAAATTGCTTTTTACCTGTGTTGCGGTTTTTAATTTAATTTCACTTTCCTCGTTGACTATTATCCTTAAGTTAACACCGTCTCCTGCGTTGGCAGAAACCATCTGTTTTGCCTGAGAGGGATTAAATGACAACTTGTACGAGTCTTTATTGTAAAACTTCCACAAAGGGTTTATAACAGTGTCTGTAACTACCCCGTAGGAAAGCATCGCCATATCTTTTACTGCACTTTTATCTATGGCTTGTGCAACCGCACATCTTATATAGAAATTACTAAACACAGGTGTGTTCAAGTTAAGTTTTAAGTAAAAGAAATCACCTGTAGAATATTCTGCTACATTTTTAGCCTCAGACGGATACTTGTTCCAGTCTTTAATGCTTGAAGAAATTACATCAATAACTTTTGCATTAAAGGAATAAACGGCTGTATCTTTGTCAGGCAAAATTTTAGCAGTAATTGTTTTTATGTATGGTTTTTGGTTGCCCCACCATTCATTGTTAACTTTAAATATTATATTTTTATTTTCAGTTTTGTCATATTTAAAGGGACCTGTACCAATCATTAAAAAATCGTTGGTTTTTTTTACATACTCCTGCTTGACAATAGGAAATTCCAAAAGATTTGCAAAGCCTGACTGGGGATTGTTCAAAACAAATCTCACAGTAGTATCATCAACCGCAACAACCTTTTTTACATTGGATAAATTGTAATAATAAATACTGTTTTCATTGTTAAGAATTTCGTTACAAGTTGCAACAACATCTTTTGCAGTAAATAATGTACCGTCGTGCCAACGCACATCATTTTGCAAAGGCACAGTCCATTCAAGCCCGTTTTCCGAAATAAAATAACCCCTTGCAAGCGCCGTAGTAATGCTTCCGTCATTGGTAGTTTTCAGTAACGGTTCAAAACATATCCAAGAAAGTTGCATATTTGCATTGTTTTCAGCAAAAATAGGATTTAAAGTGGCTGAATTGTAACAATGAATATCTAAATTGTCCTGTAAATCCGTGTATTCCGCTTCATTTATTGTTTTGTCGTTGTTAGAACAACCTAAAAACATAAGTAAAACAAGCAGAATAGGCAAAAGCCTTTTCAATTCTTCTACACCTGCTTTTCAGTCATATAATAATCATCTTCCCTTTTTTCTTTACGGCACATTAAATCATATACCGCCTCATCGGGAGATTTGTTTTCAAATAAAATCTTATACGCCTCTGTTACAATGGGCATATCAACATTGTATTTTTTCGAAAGTGCATACGCACATGGTGTTGCTTTTACACCTTCTACAACCATTTTCACTTCTTCTATTGCATCTTTAGGAGACGCTCCCTTGCCGATAAGCACTCCGGCACGCCTGTTTCTAGAATGCAAACTTGTGCAGGTAACTATTAAGTCGCCAATACCCGAAAGTCCGGTAAAAGTTGAAGGATTAGCACCCATTGCAATTCCAAGACGGACAATCTCCGCCATACCCCTTGTCATAAGTGCAGCCTTTGTATTGTCTCCATATCCTAAACCATCGCATATACCAACACATAGTGCAATTATATTCTTAATAGCACCGCCAATTTCAACACCAATAACATCTGTGTTAGTATATACTCTGAAGGTATCATTCATAAAGACGCTTTGTATTTTTTTGGCAATTCCGTGGTCCTCGTGAGCAATAACTATGGTAGTGGGCATACCCACCCCTACTTCTTCTGCATGGGTAGGTCCTGATAATACAGCCACTTTTGCATCAGGAATTTCACTCAAAACCGTGTCAGTCAAAAGCATATTGGTGTCTGTATCAAATCCCTTTGAGACAATAACTATAAATTGCCCACTCGACACAAACGGTGCAATATTCCTGGCGGTAAATTTAACCGCATTAGACGGAACTGCAATAACTAAAATATCTTTGTCTTTTGCACAATATTCCAAATCATTAGTAAACTGTACTTCTTTTGGTATTTTTACACCGGGCAACAATGCCTTGTTTTCGTAATCTCTTGAAAGGTTTTCATATTCTTCCTTTAAGTAGGACCACAATACTACACTGTGTCCTGATTTTGAAAGTAACACAGACAAAGCTGTGCCCCAACCACCTGAACCGATAACGCCAATACTACTCAAATTAATCATTTCCTTTCGGTTGTTTTCTTTTTTTAAAGCAGTTTTCAGTCCCTTTGAACAATCTTACTATATTGCTACGGTGTCTGTATAACCCAAGAACACAAGCAAATATTCCGAGCAACAAAAATCTATCTTTAAAAGGCCCTGTATAAAATAATAACACACCTGCAGGGAATGATAAAAAAATAAAAATTGAACCTAAAGAAACATAACCGGTGATAAACATAATTGCGACAGCAATGGGGATTACCGGAATACCTATTCTCCAGTCAAGCATTACCAAAGAACTTATTGTCGTTAAAACACCCTTACCGCCTTTAAAACCAAAAAATATCGGATAATTATGTCCCAAAATAACTCCCAGAGCAGAACAATATTCTGTAATTCTATCTTTAAATATAAAACGCGCAATAAGAATAACAAGCACTGTCTTTAAAATATCACAAATAAATACTGCAGCCCCTAATAGTTTACCATAATTTCTTAAAACATTGGTAAACCCCGCATTGCCACTCCCTTGGGTACGAACATCTTCTTTAATAAAAATCTTTGAAAATACTATAGAAAAGTTTACGCTTCCCACTAAATATGCTATAACTAACATAATAATATTGTTTAACATACAAAAGCCTCCATATTAATTTTTGTCCTTTTCTCTTAAAACAAATTTAATTGCACTTCCCTCAAAACCGAAGGTGTTTCTCAACTGATTTTCAATGTATCTTATATAAGAAAAATGGGCGAGTTTTTTGTCGTTTACAAATAACACAAATGACGGCGGTTTAATGCCCGTCTGTGTAAGATAATAAATC
Organism: Clostridia bacterium; assembly: GCA_017397315.1. Lineage (GTDB taxonomy): Bacteria > Bacillota > Clostridia > Monoglobales > Firm-18 > RGIG1864. Next base: position 45,484 of record JAFQJA010000020.1, read on the forward strand.
TTAAGCCTTTTTCCTTTGTCTGACGGTGGCTGAACTCGAGCAGTAGCGTCATTTATCACATCATTCAACATACCTGTTGAAATACGCATAGAACTTTGGTTATCAATGTATTTTGCAAGTTCAAAAATTTTATTAAGTCTTTGACCTGTTTTTGCAGATACAAACAAGATTGGAGCGTATAACATAAAACCAAGTTTTTCTTGTACTTCTTTTCTGAAATTGTCCATTGTACTTGTATTTTTTTCAATTAGGTCCCATTTGTTTACCGCAACCAGACACGCCTTGCCGTTTTCGTGTATGTAACCTGCAATTTTAGTGTCCTGCTCAGTTACTCCGTCTGTCGCATCTATCATTAAAACCGCCACATCTGCTCTGTCAATAGAACTTAATGAACGAATAACACTGTAGCGTTCAATTTCTTCTTCAATTTTTCCACGCTTTCTCATTCCTGCGGTGTCAATAATCATAAACTTTTCGCCGTTTACAGTAACTATTGTGTCGATACTGTCGCGGGTGGTTCCTGCAACAGGACTTACTATAAGTCTTTCTTCTCCAAGCATTTTATTAACAAAAGAGGATTTTCCGGCATTTGGTCTGCCCACAACTGCAATTTTAAAAATACCTTCTTCTTCATCAGTTGTCTCTATACTGTCAAAATGCTCTACAACGGCATCTAACATATCGCCAAAACCCATTCCGTGAACACTCGAAACTGCAATGGGTTCACCTATTGCCAGATTATAAAAATCATAGAATACTAACGGTGGCTCACCGGGAGCATCGCACTTGTTACATGCAAGAACAACAGGCTTACCGCTTTTTCTGAGCATTGTGGCAACATCTTTATCAGCAGCAGTAACTCCCTCTTTAACATCAACAACAAATATAATTACATCTGAAGTTTCAATAGCAATATCAGCCTGTTCACGCATAAGAGTTAATATTTTACTGTCGGTAGTAGGCTCGATGCCACCGGTGTCAACGATTTTAAACTGTTTTCCTGCCCATTCGGCATCTGCATATATTCTGTCTCTGGTTACTCCGGGAGTATCTGCAACAATAGACAATCTTTTACCTATAATTTTGTTAAATAGTGTTGACTTTCCCACATTAGGTCTGCCTACAACTGCAACAATAGGCTTTGCCATATATCTTATCCTCCAATAATTTCTTTTAGTTTTGCCCCATCATTGGGAACTGTTATAACTTTTATGTTAAGGGCCTGTTCAATATCTCCTATGGTATAATCATCAAGTAATAACCTGTCATAATTCAACAATACTTCCGGGAGAATAAGTACTTCGCCCAAATCTTTCCCTTTTAACTGCTCTACTATGTCTTTTCCTGTCAACAATCCTGCAACAGTAATAGTATTACCAAAAAAGTTGTTACTAATTGCAACAACATTTACTTTGTCAGTTACCCCGTCAACAAGTTCTCTTAAGTACGGTGCCGCACTTACGCCTGTAGCGATTGTTTTTTTTGTAGTAACCTCAGGTTTTTTTGCGTTGTTCCATTCCTCTATAAACGAACTTAAAAGGCCTACTCCGTTTTCAATTTGCAAATAATCCTCGTAAAAAGATGCATCTGGAAGCGGATGCTGTGCTTTTACATAAAATTCGTCAGAAGCAAATACAAAGCTTGTTCCAAGTTCTTTTAAACATTTTCTGCTGTGGTTGTATACCTGTGTGATAACACGACCCGCATCGTCTTTATCAAATCCATCAAGTTTACAAAGACCGTCTCTGTGGCAGGTAAGCCCTACGGGAACAACAGACAAACTTTGAACATAAGGATAAAGTTTTGCTAGTTCGGTAATAGTTTCGTCAAGATATACTCCGTCATTTATTCCTTTGCACAAAACCACCTGACAGTCCATAAATATTTTCGCGTCGTAAAAACGCTTAATTACAGACAAAACATCAGAATTATTGTTGTTAAGCATTTTAGTTCTTAATTCACTGTTTACGGTATGCACAGAAACATTTATGCGGGGCAAATGCATATCAATAATTCTATTAATATCCTGCTCTTTTAAGTTAGTTAAAGTTATATAATTGCCCATTAAAGTTGAGAGCCTGTAGTCATCATCTTTATAATATAAAGACTTTCTCATATTTTTGGGAAGCTGGTCTATAAAACAGAAAATGCACTTGTTTTGACACCAACGCTCTTTGTCAATCAAATAGTTATCAAATGTAACGCCGAATTCCTCGTAATCCTCGTTAATTATATCCACAATTTCTACTTCACCGTTAATTTTTTTAATTTCAATTTCATATTGTTCCGATGCCGTTAAAAAGCGGAAATCAAGTATGTCTTTTAGCGGTGTGCCGTTGACGGAAACAATTATATCACCGGGCATAACACCTATATCAAAGGCTATGGAATTTTCCGCAACCGACTTTACAACTGCCTCCAAAAATCAACACTCCTTAACGAAAATTTTTGCTTATAAATAGGAAAAAAAGAGGTTGATGCCAACCTCTCAAAAATTTACGCTTCTTTTTTAATGACTTCCTTGCCGTTGTAGTAACCACAGCTTTTGCAAACTCTATGTGGCAATTTAAATTCTTGACAATTTGGACATTTTACCAAACCGGGCAAAGATAATTTCCAATTAGCTCGTCTTTTATCGCGTCTTTCTTTTGATACTCTTCTCTTAGGTACTGCCATGTGTAAACACTCCTCCTCAATATTGCTGACAAACAAAAATAAAACCGCTATTTCTTTTTAGGATATTTAGGTTTTAAAAATCGCTCGTCTATAATGTCATCCGGTACGCATTGACATTTATTTATGTTCAGATTGCTACCGCATTTACCACACAAACCCAAACAATCTTCACTGCATAAAAACCTTGATGGTAAATTTATAAGAACATCACCGAACACAATGTCGTCAATATTCAAAATCGTGCCGTCAAGTTCTACTTCGTCTTTCCCCACGGTCTCTTTGATATCAACTTCAATAGTTGTATTTGTGCATTCAAGACATCTTGCGCAAGGAGCACTTACCTCAGCACAAACCGTACCGTAAACTTCAAGACTTCCGGCAAAATTAATGACATAGCCATTAACTTTTGCTGTAATTACTGCATCATCATATTGAAAGTCTAAAACACCTTCAAAAGATACTTTTTCATTTTGGTTGTTTATAATTGGTAACAAATCTACATTCATAGTTAGTATTATACATTTTTTTCATTGTTTTGTCAACTGTTTTTTGTAAATTGCAAAGGAATATCTTCAAAATAAGAATGATATTTTATACTACGCTGTTTAGGAAACAAAAAATCATACAATTCAATGAAGTAATCGTCGGTCATGCTTGCGATATAATCAACAACAATCTGGTTGGGTTCGGTTTCTTCGTACCTCTCACTTCCATAGTATTTCCTAAATCCGTTAACATAATTTATATGGTGAATATATATCGGCGAATTAGTATTACCCGTTATTAAATCAATAAGCAATTTCTGATACATTTTTTCAAACATTGGTGCAACTAACTGGTCGTTTTTCTTCGTAACTTTAGAATGGTCGTATATATAAGTATAATTTTGCTCTTTACTGTTTTTCAGTTCGTTGAAATAGTCATCATCAAGTTTTATATAGTTTTTACCGTAACTGTTTTCAATAATATTTACAATCATATTGTTGATAATAACGGCGTTTTGCGTACCTAAGTTATCAGCCTTAAACATTTCATCATCAGGAAGAATTTTTGTCCTGATTGCATCCTGTCTGTCTTTACCAAGATATGCAATCATATCACAAATTCTTACCACACAACCCTCTAATGTGCACGGAAGCAAGTGATTTGAAACCTCCTCATTGTTATAACACTCCTCTACAATGGCGTCAAATTCACTAAAAGTTCTTAAGTTAGCAGGCTTGTATTCTCCAAGTTCAAATTCACCGTTATGACATAAAATGCCGTCTAATGTCTGCAAACTTATGTTATAATTAAATATTCCGTCTAATACTCTTACGCTGTGCACATTGTGGTGAAAGTATCTTCCCGTCTTATCGTTGAATAACTTGTTTAAGTACTTTTCACCTGCATGACCAAAAGGTGTATGCCCTATGTCATGCCCTAAAGCAATTGCTTCAATAAGGTCTAAATCAAGATTTAACAATCTTCCTATATTCCGTGCAATACGGGAAACTAATTGCACATGCAAAGCACGCCTTGAAATGTCATCATTTTTATATAAAGAAAACACCTGAGTTTTGTCCGTATATCTGTTATAATATGGACTGTGCATAATTTTTTCTGCATCACGAACAAAGGCAGGACGCCATAAATTCCCCTTGTCGTGGTTGGGACGGCGTCTTACCGCTGTATCCATGTTTAGTTTATCGTCTTTTAAATCCGCTTTTATTCTTTCCTGTAATTCTTTTGAAAGGCAATTATACTTTAACATTTACCCACCTCAAAATAATTATATAACGGATTAATAGAGTTGTCAATTACTTAGATAACCCAATACAACCCCGCCGTTTTGAGCATAGTAACTGCATAATCCACCGCACTCATTAATAACAATTTCTGCATCTATAAATTTTTCGTTGATAAGTTCTTTTAACTTAACAGCATCTTGTTCATTGTTGCAATGAGTAATTATACATTTGCCTGAAAAACCGCTCATTTCCAGTTCCTCAAGTATTTTTGCATAAGATTTGTTTTTACCTCTGCACTTGTGCAATAATTGAAGTTCTCCATCTTCGTTTGCTTTTCCTACTATTTCAATACCAAGTGCTGACACAACCTTCGCAACAGCACCGTTTACCCTTCCGTTACGCGCAAGATTATCAAGAGTTTTTAACCAAAACATCAAGTGCGTTCTTTTTTGATACTGAGCGATTTCTTGTTCTATCTCATGAAATTCCTTGCCCTCATTGCGCAACTGAATAATTTTTTCTACAATCAATTCCATCTCCGGACCTACAGAAAGTGAATCTATAATGCAAATTTTAGCATCTTCGTGTGTCATTAAATATTCATCTTTTGCACTTGTAGCACATGAATAACTTGCAGACAAATTACTTGAAATGGTAATTGCAAAAATCTCGTCTGCACCTTCAAACGCTTCAAGCCATTCGGAAATGTTTGGACATGATGTTGATGATTTTTCCTTGCTGTTACCAAAATCAGCCATCATTTGACTAACATCCAAATCGTTGTTGTCAATGTATTCTTTATCACCTAAATAAATCTTAAGAGGAACTACCGAACAATTACCCCCTTTAATATTTGATGATGAATCTGCTACAATTTTAAAACTCATTTTATGCACCTCATTATCGAAATCTTTTTATCGGTTATTTAATAACCGCTCTAAAGTTATTCTAACATCCTTTGTTAGAATTGTCAATATCTTGACAACTTTTTTCATTCATGATATACTGACAACGGTGATAAATATGAATGAAAAAATGCTCAAAACAATATCTGAGCCTATTAAAAATTTTAGATTTCCTAAATTCGAGGAAATTCCTGATGTTGGACTGTATCTTGAGCAGACTACAAAATACATTTCACAAATATATGCACCTGTTCAGGAAATAACACTAACTTCCTCTATGATTAGCAATTATGTAAAAAAAGGACTTATACCAAATCCTGTTAAAAAGCAGTATAACAGAGAACAGATTGCGTATCTTATTTTTATTGCTTCTGCAAAACTTGTGCTTTCAATGGATTTTATAAACACCTTATTAAATATTCAGAAAAAAACTTACAGTGCACAATCGGCTTATAATTACTTTTGCAATGAGTTGGAGAATATGTTAAGAATCACTTTTGGGCTTGAAGCAGAAATAACCGAAATTGATGATAATAGAACGAAATATCCCCAAATCAAAGCTCTGCTTCGAACTGCTATTTCGAACATTGCAAATAAAATATATCTTGAAAAATGTTTCTTGTACTACAACAAAAACGATATAATTTAATAAAAAAGGAGAGGAACAATTGTTCCTCTCCTTTTTAATATTGTTATCTTATAATTTGATATACCAAAACAACTCTGTTGTTTACAACATACACAAATATTTCTGATGCCTCAACGCCTGTTGTACTTTCAATATTACCTTCATCATCTCTTACAATAAATTGTTTTGTATCTTCGAATGAAGGCATAGCCTTTAAGATGTTATCAGCACCAAGTGTAACCTTATTATCCTTATAAGCGCTTGCATCATATACAGCAAAGACAGTGCTTGATGTTACTTTGAATGAATACTCATCATAAGCGTCTTCGTTAATCAATGTATTCAGGTCGTTTGTTTTAGCAAGCAAGAATGTATCTTCGTCTGCACCTACCAACAAACCGTGTGCAACAACATAATCTGAATCTGTATCGCCTGCAACACCTTCTCTGTAGAATGCAGATGACATTGAAGAACCGCTTACTGACAATAGTTTTTCAGAATAGTTGTTAAAGTCATCGCCTGTAAATGCAACTCTGTAGATATCACCTGCAATTGCATCGTCAAACTTAGATGTGTTCTTTGTAAGTGCATCGTCTTCAGTTGCATCGTTTGTTACGCTCTGGCCGAACATATAACCAAATACATTATAAACTGTTTCGCCTTCGCTGTTTGTTGTCAGGTTCTTATTAGTAGTAATGATAATCGGAGAATCTGCCGACAATGTATTTCCGCTTGATGTACCATAAACAACTATACATTTAACTTTACCTACCGAACCTGATGTATAGTCATACGCTTCAATGTTTGAATATGACTGGCCATCTTTAAATGAACTTAAAGTTTTCTTAGCATAAGCATCATAATCTGTTCTGTCTGATGGTACAGTAAATATTATTGTACTTGAGTCAACCATAAATTTGTTTGAACCATTAATGAACTGATTTGTTGATGACTTGTATTCATAAGAAGAATTGGATTTAACAAGTGTCAAATTAGTATCAGTTTCACTACTACCATCATAAATTGTATCAACTGCAGTAATGTTACCCTGATTGTTCTTAGTGATTTTTACTAACTGAGAACCATTGATACCATTTTCATCTATATTTGTTGTAATGCCTGTCAATACTGTTTCAGCAGTATCAAAATCTTGATAAGTTTCACCGTCAATCTTGATTTTACTTGCAGCGTAAACTGTTGTTTTAGAACCGCTTTGTTCAATTAGTCTGAACGCCAATGTTTCGTTTTCTGCAGCAACACCGCACAAGAATGCGTATGTCGTGTTAAGAGAAGAAACTTTTTCAAAAGCAGCTATGTTGCCGTCTTTGTCAAGGTAGAATTTAACTGAATCATTTATAGCCAAAGCATCGATTTGTGTAGCAATATAAGTTTTGGCATATTTTGATAATTTATAATCCTTTCCGTCTACACCGATTAAATCAAAGTCTAAATCAAGAGAGGTAATGTTACCTGTTACACTATTATTTGAAACAATAACATCAATTACGCTTCTGCCGTTAGCACCTACACTTTGTTTAACAGAAATAACATTGTATTTTGATAAACTTGAGAGTGAAACTGTAGAACCGTTTGATGCTCTTGTCATAGTAAGTGTAGTAAAGTCATCATCAGCGTCTAATGTAACTGTGTTACCCTGAACTGAACTTTTGTACATATCAATAACCATTTTCTGAGATGTACTTACAGAACCTACAACATAAGTAATATAAGATACTATATTAATTTTGTTAAATGTTCCGTTGTTAGTAGTGCTCATTAATTCAATACTTCCGGAATCAATACTAAATACTTCAGAAGGAGTTTTTGAACTATTGTCAATTACTCTGCCGTTAATTGAAATAATCGGGTCTGCTGAAATATCAACAACTGTAGGTTTTCTGTCAGTTTCTCTTTCCCAATAACTGATTTCAACACCTGAACCCCAAGTTCCTGTTACACTGTTCAAACTATCAGGTGCAATTTTAACGATAGCTGAACTCTTTGTTGTATCCTGCAAATATACAAGTGTTTTTTCGCCTGCATTGTTTTGTTTGTAATAATATTTAACGCTTCTGCCAACCAAACCGTCAGTTTCAACTGAACCTGCGTAGAAGGTTTCGCTAGCACCTAAATCATTTTCGTAAAGTATTACCTCGCCTTCATGTGCTACAGCACCTGAAGCGTCAGCAGAACTCTTGTTATCAGCAATCAATTCGCCGAAACCGTTGTAAATTTTCAATTTGTTGTTCAACAAGTTTGTACCTTGTAAAATTTCAGTTCTTTCCATACCGTTATATGTTTTTGTTTCCATTAAGTCAACTTCTAAAGAATTGAAAACCATAGTTGCTATATCGCTTCTTTTTGCCGGCATATTATAACCCGTTATTATACCAAAGTCGATGCCTAAATCCGAAGCAACATTTGTGTAACCGGCTGGCCAAATTGCGTCAAGGTTTCCGCCAACTGACTGAAGAGCCATCGGATAATAACCCAAAGCACAAACAATCATTTTCAAAGCCTGTTCAACAGTAACTTGTGCATTTGGTGCAAACTCAGTCTCACTCATACCGTTGATAATTTTCAGGTCATAAGCAGTTCTTATGTCGCTGATAGCCCATGCAGCAGCATCTAAATCGAGAAATGACATACCAGCAGGGTCTTTACTGCCAATTCCGCTTTTACCAAGAGCTCTTACAAGCATAGTTGTAAATTCCGCTCTTGTTACTTCTCTTTCAGGACCAAATGTCCCATCTTCATATCCGTTGATTATTTTCAAAGCAGACAATAACGATACTGCTTCTGAATAATCCGCATTTTCACTTACATCAGGAAATGTACTTGCATATGTAAATGTACTAACTGCAAAACATAAAACCAATATAAGTGAAAGAATTTTAAAAGACTTTCTCATAAGTTTATTTACCTCCTTAAATAAATGAACATCATATTGATACTCTTGACAACATATTAACATTAAAACACTGTGATTGCAATAGTTTTAACAATTTTGTAATGTAAGAGATAATTTTTCCTTTTTCTCTTGTAAACCTGCTTATTTTTTGTTAAAATATATACATACGATGATGAAGGAGTTGTTGTAATTTGAAATATGTTGTAATTCTTGGAGACGGAATGGCGGACTGTCCCGTTTTAGAATTAGAGAACAAAACACCTTTGCAGGTTGCCCATAAACCATATATAGATTATTTGTGCAAAAACGGAACAACCGGTCTTGTAAAGACTGTTCCTGATGATATGCCACCGGGTAGCGATGTTGCAAACCTTTCAGTTATGGGTTATGACCCGTATTTGTATTACACAGGGCGTTCACCTTTAGAGGCTGTAAGTATGGGTGTGGATGTTTCAGCGGATGACACAACTTTCAGAACAAACCTTGTAACATTGTCAGACGAACCTGATTACAAAGATAAAAAAATGATTGATTACAGTTCGGGAGAGATTACTACAAAAGAGTCCAGAGAACTTATGAAATATATTCAGGAAGAACTTGGTGATGAAATAAGAAGTTTTTACGGCGGTATTTCATACAGACACCTTCTTTTGTGGCACGGACTTGATAAACAATTCAAACTCACTCCTCCTCACGATATTTCAGGAAAAGTTATAGACGAATATTTACCCGACAACGAAATACTCCTTGACCTTATGAAAAAAAGTTACGAATTATTAAAAGACCACCCTATAAACAAGGACAGAGTGCAAAGGGGACTTAACCCTGCCAATTCAATATGGATGTGGGGGCAAGGAAAAAAGCCAGAACTTGCATCATTTGAAGATAAATACGGAATAAAGGGTGCGGTTATATCAGCAGTCGACCTTGTAAAAGGTATTGGAATTTGTGCCAAAATGGACAGTATAGATGTCGAAGGAGCGACAGGAAATATTGATACAAACTTCGCCGGAAAAGCACAGGCAACAATAGACGCTCTTGAGCAAAACGACTTTGTGTATGTGCATATGGAAGCCCCTGACGAATGCGGACATCATTTTGAAATTGAAAATAAAATTAAATCTATTGAATTAATTGACAGCATTGTGGTTAAAACTGTATATGAGTACTTAAAAAACAGCGGAGAGGATTTTTCAATTATGGTTCTGCCTGACCACCCTACTCCTCTTAAAATAGGAACTCATACAAGCGACCCTGTTCCTTATGTTATTTACAGAAGTGATGAAAAGGAGAAATCAGGGCTTTGTTACAACGAAAAAGATGCAATAAACGGAGAGTTTGTTGAAAAAGGACACACTCTTATGAAAAAATTTTTATCGTAAAGGCTGATAGTATATGGATATTAAAAAACACATTAAATTCTTTATAATTGTTGCATACATTGTACTTGCGTATTTTTTGATAACATTAGTAATGCCAAAAACATTAGGATTGTTTTTGCCGTTTATCGCAGCATTTATTCTTGCGGCAATTGCAAATCCGGTTTCGTCTTTTCTTAAAACCAAATGGAAATTCCCGAAATTCCTGGCAACCGCAGTTTCGCTTTTATTAATCGTTTTTGTTCTTTCGGGAATTATTACGCTTGCAGTAAACAGGATTATTTCTGAACTTACAAGTTTCGCTCAGAATATTCCTAAAATTACTTCAACGGTTACAGATACTTATTATTATCTGACAGACAAATGGGAACTTTTCCAAAAATCTGTTTCCCCTGAAATTTACCAATATGTTATGGATTTTGCAGGTGAACTTGCAGATACTGCCAAAAATCTTGTGGCATCTCTTACAAAAATTACAATCAGCAGTGCTACAAATGTTGCAACATCTATACCGGGAGTTTTGATATTCATTGTTGCATTGGTACTTTCATCAATTTTTATTACCAACGACTACAGTAATATTAAATCATTTATTCTTATGCAGTTCCCGGAAAACGCAAAAAATAAATTGCTGTCTATTAAAAAATATACAGCAATTGCATTTAAAAAATATATAAAAGGTATGCTTATTATAATGGCAATAACCTTTGTTGAAGTTTTAACAGGTTTATGTATTCTTCGTGTAGAGTATGCGTTTACTGCAGCGTTATTGATTGCTTTCATAGATGTATTGCCTATTTTTGGAGCAGGTGCAGTTCTTATTCCCTGGGGAATTATATCGCTTATCACCGGCAACTTCAGTTTCGGAATTGGAGTTCTTGTGTTATATGGCATAATAACAGTAATAAGACAATTTATAGAGCCAAAAATCATCAGTAACTCCCTTGGAACACACCCTCTTTTAACTCTTGTCGGTATCTATGTAGGATACAAACTGTTTGGAATTATCGGTATGATTTTAACACCTGTGATCGTGCTGGTTCTTACCTCACTTCATAAAGCAGGTATAATTAAAATTTGGAAGAATGAGCAATAACTACACGCAAAATTCCTGCTAAATCTTTTATGGCGGTTATGTTTTCATAACCGTCTTTTTTTAATATTTCCATAACTTTTTCACCTTGGTCGTGCCCTACTTCCAAAGCCATAAGATATTTATCCGTCAAAATCTTCTTACCAGTATCTGATATTTTTTTATAAAAATCAAAACCGTCTTCACCACCGTATAAAGCGTGATAAGGCTCAAAATTTTTTACATCATCTTCTAATGTTTCAATGACCTTGGGCGGTATGTATGGCGGATTGGAGACAATAGCATTATACTCTCCTTCAGGCACTTCGTTTAATATATCGCACTTTAAGGTTTTAAATCTTCTAATCACTTTATTGTTTTCTGCATTTCTTACTGCAACTTGCAATGCTTCGTCAGAAACATCAAGACCCGTAACTTTGCAGTGTTTGCAATTAGCAAGAACACTAATGCCGATACATCCGCTTCCTGTACCAATGTCTAACACATTAACTCTTTTGTTTTTAATAACGCCAATTACATATTCTACTAAAGTTTCGGTATCAGGGCGGGGAATTAATACATTGTTATCAACATAAAAATCAAGGGACATAAACTCCTTTTTACCAAGAATATAAGCCATAGGTTCGTGTTTTGCCCGCCGAGACAGCAAGTCAAAATAACCTTCCCACTCAGCAAGGTCAGTTTTTCTGTTATTAATAACAAACAGTTTGTCCACCTTTAGATAGTGGGCAAGTAATAACTGTGCATCTAAAACACATGTAGTTATTCCGTTTTGTTTTAATAATTCAGTTCCCTGAATAAGTAAATCGTTAATCTTCATAGAATTAACTGTCCCCCTAATATTTAATCAAGCATTGATGCCATAACTACCTCAAGAGCGGTGTATCCGTCAATCAAACCCGTCTTAATCTTTTCATCATAATCAAAGCACATCTTCATAACTTCTCTTAATTTCTTTCCGTCTTGTTTAGTTGCCTGAAATCTGTATTTCTTTCCAAGCCACTTTCTGTTTTGGGGTAGGTATAACTCTGGATTTTTACCCAAACTCATTAAAGTCTTGAACATAAGAATTTCTGAGATTGACGAATATATAATTGCCAGAATTTCAGTAGGCTGTTCCTTGTTCACTTTAAACTCGTGCAACAAAGAATATGCCTCATTGCTGTTTTTGTTAAGAAGATAGTCTGCCATAGTGAAAACCTTGTATTCTACAGGCACTGTAACAAGAGCATCTATATACTTTTTTGAAATTACCTCTTCTTCTGTTCCTGCAATAAGTTTTGAACACTCAACCTCAAGTTTTTCAAGAGAGCAGGAACACAAAGATATAAGATAATTCATATCTTCAATAGTCATCTTTTTGTTTTCAAGTGCAAATTTTCTGTTTACCCACGCACGCAAATTTTCTGGGGACTGCTTTTCAAATTCCGTAACAACCCCTTTGTCCTCAATCAGCGACAAAAGTTCTTTTTTGATTTTGCCCGCTGTTTGTTCCACAAAAATAACTACCGCATACGAGGGTAAATCTGACAATAATTCCGATAACAAATCTTTAAATACGGCATTTTGCAAAAAACCGCAGTTTTTTAGAACAATCATTTTTTTATCACTCATTTGCGGATACGATAACACATAACTTGCAAACTGTTCGTAATCTGCAGTTTCATCAGTAAATTCAAAATAATTGAACTCCAAAAAATCAGTTACGGTTTTGTCTTTTATATTTGAAACATAATTGTTTAAAAGATACTTTTCTTCACCGTAAAACAAGTATAAATTTGCTATGTCATTGTTTTGAATTGTCTTTTTCAGTTCTGGAATAGTCAGTTTCACAAAATCACCTTAATGTTTTTGCAGATATAATACCACTGTCTATTGTAAAAGTAACAGAACCGCAAATATCTGTACTATAGTTTAAGTATAACATATTATTGTTTTGTTGTAAACAGTCTCCTATTACAAATTGTGCACCGCAGTTTTGTATAAATAAACTATCAGGTTGTGCTGGTACATCGTATACTACAACATCAGCCTTTATTCCTTTTAGTTTTTCATTATTCAATTCATTGTCCTTGTATGGTGCAACCAAATATATATGTTCACTAACAGAAACGGTAACAACTGCCTTTTTGTGGTCGACTTTAGATTTGTACGGCATATAACTCACGGGAGTAATTTTAACTCCGTCAACAATAATACTATCCTTGTGGTAATACTTAAAAGAAAAATCTCCCTCGCATTTTTCTCCGGCAACTTTTGGCATACAAACTTTTGCAACAACAAGATTGTCGTTATCTGTTGTTATGGTTTTTTGAAAGTTGTTAAAATATAGGACATCAACAAGTTTTATGTTGTTTCTAGTTATGTAGTTTTCTGCGCTATCAAAACCATCTGTACAAATAATAATGTTTTTACCACTGTCCGTAACAATATGCATAACTGTACCGTTGTTTTCAAACACAGTAACAACAGGACCTTCGTTGTTTGATAATGTAAAATCTTTTACGATAAACACAAGCACTAATGCAATAACAAGTGCCGTAATCTTTTTGTATCTTAAAACAGCAAAATATGCAGCACATACAATTAAACACAAAGCAATAATCAAATATACAGAGGGTACTGCTGCCATTATTCTAAATAAGTCGAAATGAGCAAAAGCGTCAGAAATAAGTATTGTTAACTTAAGCAGAGGTTTTGTTATAAAACTTATAAATGGCAAAACTTGCGATATAAAACCCAGTGGTAATAGCAGTGTAATTATCGGCGTAATAACAACGCTTGTAAAAAACATTGCAAAAGACACATAGTTGAAATAGTAAAAACACAACGGCATAAGAGTTATAAATAAGAGCCCTAAACTGTAAAAAGTAAACTTTTCTTTTGTTCCTGCAACTAGTGCAAATGTTGCGAAAAAGGAAAGTAAAAAGCCTGCATCACCGGCAAAATAAGGATTAACAACAATAATTACTGCACCGGAAAACATTAGAGCAGTCATCATATCGTATCTCTTGAATAACGATAAAACCACCAAAGAATACACCGCCATAATAAGAGCTCGTAAAACAGACGCCTGACCGCCTATTAAACACAGCAATAAACCCATAAATATTAATATTACAGATACATAAATTTTGCCGTGCTTTTTTAAAAAGGATAGCCAAAAACCTATAAATGATAATAAAATACTTATATGTGCACCGGATACAACTGCAATATGCGATAATCCGCTGTATGCAAGGCTTTTCTTGAGTTGAGGTGAAATGTCAGACTTATCGCCTATAAGCAACGCCTTTAATAAACCCGCCTCGGCTTTTTTATAATGCAAATCTATATTGTTTGTAATTGTTTTACGCATTTGATAGCCAATTTTATATAAATCCGTAAAATAACCGGTTTTGGTAATTTCACAATTCGTAATGCTTCCATAGATATATCTGGCTTTACAGTAACTATTGTAATCCAAATCTCCGTAAAACGCAGGCCCTTTATACTGCAACAACTTTCCTTTGACAGTAACCTTATCACCCACAGCAATATCTTTACCGCCATAATATGAATAATAAAACCGCATTTTAATTAAAATCTTTTTGTTATTTATAATATCTGCCTGAACAATGTTATCGTCGACTATTTTTCCTTGAATATCTACTTTCGCGCCATATAAATTATCAGTTGTAAAATGTCCGTAAAAAGTATATACCCCGCAGTACATACTGCCAAAAAACAAAAATACAATGGACAAAATGCAGGAAACTATTAAATCATTATTGTTCTTTATAAAGCCGTAAATTGCAAAAGAAGACAATGTAATAGTTAAACAATATAAAATTATGAGAGAAACATTAATCGGAAAAACGATTATACAAAAAGCAGCAACCATTACCGAAACACTTGCTACACATAAAGGGTTTTTCAATTTATGTACCTCCCAACATCTAAAATTGACATTATATTACCATATTAATGTAATTTTGTAAAGAAAACATTTTTCGCATTCGGTCCCCCTCTTCGCACCTTTTTGCTAAAAAACAGTACCCCGTACTGTTTTTCTATACGCAAAAACCCTCTCAGGGTTCGAGTCCCTTCTAATTTATCCACCAACGAAAAAATACCACCCTATCGGGTGGTATTATCGTTGGTGCGCCATCGGGGACTCGAACCCAGGACCCATTGATTAAGAGTCAATTGCTCTAC
>JAFQJA010000021.1 GCA_017397315.1 Clostridia bacterium
ATTAAACTCTACCCGGTATCTTTATGACGATTCCAAAACCATTCTTTGTACAAAATAAGTTCGGATTCGTCGGTAGTGGTCGGGGTTACAGGATTTGAACCTGTGGCCCCCTGGTCCCAAACCAGGTGCGCTACCAAACTGCGCTAAACCCCGAAACAGAAAGCAAGGATTATCATACACTATTACAATAACAGTTTCAACTTTTAATTTTGCTATTTTACGGAGAATAAATTGAATTATCTCTGTATTTCTCTATTTTTCTGCATATTTCTCTATTTTATAAATTTTATGCCGTCAGAAATGGTAAACAGCATAATAATAAATCCAAGGTATCCAAATGCAGAATATACGAACTTTATCAGCTGTTTAAACCCCGCAGTACACATAAGAACTGACAAAACAACTAAGAAGAGCATTGTTACCGTTTTGTTTATTCCCATATTGTTTATTACTCCTGCACCGCTGGATACTGCAGTTGTAACTATAGCAAATGTCAATATTACACAATACAATGTTTTGAATTTAGTTCCCACTGCATCAAGCATAGGAATTTCTCCGAGATAACACTGTGAGTTTTTTAATATCATAAAAATGCACAAAGCAGTTACAAGCAGAGCAAATCCACCTGTCAAAGACGCCAGAACCGCCGTAGTTTTGTTCTTTACCAGACCAGAAACAGAAGTCAGTACAGCAACAAGGCTTATAGTATTGTAACTTACATACACCATTGATGAAACAGGAACATTGTTGTATATTTTGTCAACTCTAAACACGGGCTTGATGTTGTCGCACAAAAAGATTAACACAACTGCAACAATTATTATTGGCGTTAAAAACTTATTTATACCTATTATTCCTTCTTCTCCTTTTGTAAAACAGAATACACAAACCACATTCATTATGCCAACGCCAACCCACAAAGGCATATTAAACTGAGTAACAAACAACTGCCCGACTGCCGTAACCATAATGCCGTAAGAAGCACACATAAACAAAACAGAAAGAATATTATATGTTTTTTTGAACCAAACAGGGAACCCGTCATCAAAATACTGAGAAACATTACTTGACTTTGTAGTTGCAATTTTGCAAAGAATCACTATTGACAGTAAGGTAAAAACAGCAATAGCAATAAATATACCAAAAACACCAAAACGCCCATACTTCACAAAAAACTGAAGAATTTCCTGTCCTGATGCAAAACCTGCCCCTATTACCGTACCAGCAAAAACAAAGGCAATTTTTAAAAAGTTTTGCGTAAAAATCCCCCCGACCCTTGACAATTTGAGTTTTTACATTATAATATAATATATTAACTGTTGGAGGTATGTTATGATTAACACAGATAAAACTATGGAAAAAATTGTCGCATTATGTAAGGGCAGGGGTTTTGTGTATCCCGGCTCTGAAATATACGGAGGCCTCGCCAACACCTGGGATTATGGTCCTTTGGGTGTCGAATTAAAAAACAATGTCAAAAAGGCGTGGTGGAAAAAGTTTGTTCAGGAATCAAAGTATAATGTAGGTCTTGACTCTGCGATATTAATGAATCCAACTACATGGGTAGCATCAGGTCATGTAGGCGGTTTTTCCGATCCGCTTATGGATTGCAAAGAGTGTAAAACCCGACACAGAGCAGACAAACTTATAGAAGATTTTGACGGAACAGTTGCTGACGGCTGGACAAATGAAGAAATGGCAAAATATATTGAAGATAATCAAATTCCGTGTCCTGATTGCGGAAAAAGAAACTTTACCGATATAAGAAAATTCAACCTTATGTTCAAAACTTTCCAAGGTGTTACAGAAGATGCAAAAAACGAGCTATTCTTACGCCCTGAAACAGCGCAGGGTATTTTTGTCAACTTCAAAAATATCCAAAGAACTTCGAGAAAAAAAGTTCCATTCGGTGTTGCGCAAATTGGTAAATCTTTCAGAAACGAAATCACCCCCGGTAATTTCACATTCAGAACAAGAGAATTTGAACAAATGGAACTTGAGTTTTTCTGCAAGCCGGGCACCGACCTGGAATGGTTTGCATACTGGAAAGACTTTTGCAAACAATGGCTTCTAGAACTCGGCATCAAAGAAGAAAACCTAAGACTTCGCGACCACAAACCCGAAGAATTGTCCCACTATTCAAACGCAACAACAGACTTCGAATTCTTATTCCCATTTGGTTGGGGTGAGTTATGGGGCATAGCAGACAGAACTGACTTCGACCTGACCGCACACTCAAACACATCAGGTGAAACTCTTGATTATATGGACCCTGTTACAAATGAAAGATATGTTCCTTATGTTGTAGAACCTTCTTTAGGTGCAGACCGCGTAACGCTGGCGTTTTTGGTAGATGCCTACGACGAAGAAACTGTCGGCGAGAATGACACAAGAGTGGTTATGCATTTCCATCCTGCATTGGCTCCTGTCAAAGTAGCGGTACTTCCGCTTTCCAAAAAGTTGTCAGAGCCTGCCGGTGAATTATTTGAAAATCTTTCAAAAAAATTCATGTGCGAATATGACGACGCTGGAAGCATAGGCAAAAGATACAGACGCCAGGACGAAATCGGTACACCGCTTTGTATCACTGTTGACTTTGATACAGAACAGGACGGTTGTGTTACAGTAAGAGACAGAGATACCATGGAACAAGTAAGAATCTCGATTTCAGATGTAGAAAAATATATTAGCGACAAGGTAGCATTTTAAAATGATAAAACAAGGACTTAAGTTTTTACTGTCTCACTTCTACAGTGTAATTATTTCACTATTTATAATTGCATCCCTTCCCTCCACTGTTTTGCACGGAAACAGCAAATACATTTTGTGGGCTGTCCTGTTTTTTATAAATATTGCGTTTTTATACAGTGCGGGATGGAATTTAGGTGTGCAAAATAAAATAAAATCTCCGGCAATTCCGTTAAAAGCATCATTGGTATCATTTATTGTACCGGTTTTACTTATTATCATAAGTTTAATACCGATAAACAACTGGCGATATTTCAAAATGCCCGTAAAACTTGAGCAAGGAAAAAGTTATACCATTTTAATTTCCGGAACACAAAATTCAATGGCTAAAGATTTAAGTATAATTGCAAATCCTGATTATGATTTAGACGGAGAGAATTACATTCACCCCAATATTCTTGAAAATGTACAATGGAATTTAAAAGACGGGGCAGTAGTTTCCGACGAAAATTATCTTGTTTTTGAAAATGTTGCACAGGCATCAAAGGACTTTGTTGTTGACCAAAGCAGAGAATATTACTTGCGTGGATATTATAAAGGCACCGGCGAAATGACAGTTTCGGTTGTATCAGGCGACTTTGTTTTAACGCAAATAAATCCGGCTGAAGAAACGGTTACAAAAAATATACAGATTTTTCGTATAGCAAGTACAGGTTGGTATATGCCGTTATCTCTTTTGTTTAACAAACTTGACGGTAAAATTTCAATATACAATGTGTTTTATTTAATGTTGGTACTCCCCTTGGTTGTAACCCTTGGTTATATTGTAGGCACTACAGGTTTTTCAATTCTTGAAAAATATGCCAAAAAGAAACAAGCAAAGCAAAACTTAAAACGCAAAGACATAAAAAACAAATGAGAAATTTTAAAAAATTTGTTTACATTTGAAATCAAGTATTGTATAATGATAGGAGAGTATTAAATTATATCTTTTTTGGAGGTCTTTATGGCTGATAGAAAGAAATCAAAAAGCAAGTATAAAACGATAAGATTGTTTATAATTATAGTTCTTTGTGTTTATTTTTCCTACTCATTAATTACACAACAGGTGCAAATTTACACTGCAAAAAAACAAATTTCGGAACTAGATGCAGAAATCACTCAACAACAGCAGACCAAAGAAGAATTACAAAAGAAAAAAGAATTAATTAATACACCTGAATTTATCGAAAAATATGCCAGGGAAGAGTTGGGCTTGGTCGCTCCGGACGAAATAATATTTATGGAAGCACCAAAAAACACTTCAAAATAATCATTATTAATAACTTAAGGGGGACGCATTTTAGTTATGCAGTTGGAAGTCGGTAGCATCGTAGAGGGAAAAATCACAGGCATTACAAATTTCGGGGCTTTTGTTCAGTTGGACGATAATAAAACAGGGCTAATACATATTTCAGAAGTTGCCCTTAATTATGTAAAAGATATTAAAGAGCACCTGAAAGTCAATGAAGTAGTTAAAGTAAAAGTATTAACTATTGATGAAACAGGAAAAATCAGTCTATCAATAAAGAAGGCTCTTGAAGAAGAACAAAAGAAAACACAAAATGTCAAAAGACCCCCTGCACAATTTGATTTTACAAGAAATACAGAGAATATGTCCTTCGAAGATAAAATGAAACAGTTTATGTTGGACAGCGACGAAAAAATGTCCGATATAAAAAGAAATATGGACTCAAAAAGAAGCGGCGGATACCGCAGATAATTAAAAGATACACCTTGCACATTTTGTGCAAGGTGTTTTTTTAAAAAATGAACAAACTTGCTGTGTCAAGTTTGTTCATTTCTTATTCCCTATTCACTATTACTTATTACTTCCATTTAGGGTTCAAGTCCCAACGAAAGCAAAAAAGAGCCACCCAAATGGGTAACTCTTTTTTGGTGCGGATGAAGGGACTTGAACCCCCACGTCGAAGACACTAGATCCTAAGTCTAGCGCGTCTGCCAATTCCGCCACATCCGCATACGCAATTTTAACTACTCGAGTATTATAACACAACAACAAAACTGTGTCAACCTTTTTCTTGAATATTTTTATATTATCCTCTTTTTATATATTACCGGCGAAGAGCCCACTGCTCGTTTGAAGGCACGCGAAAAACTATGTATGCAAGAGTATCCAAGCATATCTGAAATCTGACTTACAGAATACTTATCACTTCGAAGCAATAATTTTGCCTCTGCAATTTTCAAATCATTATAATACTCCATTACACTTTTACCGCTATTACTCTTAATTATAAAACTCAATTGCGATTTACCCAACATAAAATGCTCACATATATCGGTAAGCGTCAGGGTCCTGTAAATATTATTTTTCATATATTCAATAACTTTTTCACACAACTCGCTTTGCAACATCCCCCTTGATTTTTCCGTAGGAATTTCCTCTTCGCTGTCAGTATTATTTCTTATTAAATTTATTAACAGTTCTTCAAGATAGCACGATAAAAGTTGTATAGAGCCAAATTTAGCGTATGAAAAATCCAAATCTTTTTTATTTTTGAAATCATTTGGAATACTTTCCAAAGAGTTTTTTGCTTCATTTATAAATAACTGCAAAAGAGTTCTTGTGGTTTTATCTGCAGTAAAAGTCTTTTTGTTAAAAAAAGACATTGCTTCGCTGTCGCATGTAAAGGACACAACGAGCATATTATTAGGGGTTTCGAAATCAGAAACATGAGCATGTATTTCGTTAGGCTCGTGGAAAATAATCTGACCCTGATTTAAAGGTTTGCTGTCTCCATCAGTTATTGCTAATATTTTACCGCTGTCAACATACACCATTTCCCAAAAAGAATGCTTTTCAGGCGTATGGGTAAAATTCTTGCCAAACTCAAAATAATATATACTGTTAAACCCTTTAATTTCTATTGTCTTTCTGACAGGTTGCATACTAAACACAAAAATTCCTCCCGGAAGAAATGTTAAAAATACAAATAAAAATGCCAAATACATTACATTTAATTTATTATATAATATAAGAAAAACTTTGTCAAATCAGCAGGAGGTACTTATGAAAAAAGTAGCATGCGTAGGAATCCTTGTTGCAGACGCAATTGTTGAGCCTGTTAACGGATACCCTGAGAAAGGGCTTTTAACTCATGTTAATTCAATTACCATGCATAGTGGCGGTAATGCAATGACGGCTTCTATCAATCTAACAAAATTAGGTGTTGATGCCAATGTAATAGGATGCGTAGGCAACGATATTTTCGGCACCTTTTTAATTGATTGTCTTAACAAAGCGGGAGTAAAAACCAGCGGCGTAAAAATATCAGATGCGGTGCAGACTTCCTCTTCCATCGCTTTAATTGACGGCGAAACAAAAGACAGAACATTTTTACACTGCGTGGGTACAAACGGCGTGTTCTCAATAAATGATATAGATTTTTCCGTAATTGAAAAAAGCGACATAGTTTTCGTAACGGGAACATTCCTTTTAAAAACATTTGACGGTAAAGAGACTATGGAATTTTTAAAGAAATGCAAAGAAATGGGCAAAACTACCGTTCTTGATGTTTGCTGGGATGCAACAGGCAGATGGGGTGAAGTTTTAAATATGTCGATGCCATATATTGATATATTTATGCCAAGTATTGACGAAGCAAAAGAGCTTGCAAAAAAAGACACCCCTGAAGAAATGGCGGAAGTGTTCTTCAAAAACGGTGTAGGAAAAGTTGTTATCAAATGCGGTAGTGCAGGGTGTTTTTACAAAGAAAACGAAACTGCCGAGGGCAAGATGCTTCCTGCATACAAGATAGAAAACCCCGTTGATACAACAGGAGCGGGGGACAGTTTCTGTTCGGGATTTCTTGCAGCCTATGCAAGAGACGAACAATTTGAAGACTGCATAAAATCAGGAAACGCCACAGGTGCTCACTGTGTTATGGGCAAAGGCGCTACATCAGGAATTCCCACCTATGACGCAATTAAAAACTTTATTAAAGAAAGAGAAAAATAAAAAGCACAACCCGGCGTCTTCGCATAGGGATAAAGATTTTTCGTTAATATAAAGAATAAAAATCCGGTAATACTGTCGTATTTCCGGATTTTTTTGCAATATTAGCGGAAAAGGTCATCCCAAAACCGATTTTCCCTATATGAAGACGCTGTTGTTTCTGCCTTTTTTACTATTAGTCAAATGTTGCTGTATCAAGAATATTTTTCGGCTTCATTTTTCAAACCACTTTCTATTATTTCTACATCATAAATCCAACAGCAAGGATAATTTATAATATTCTTTTAGCGTTATTTTATATAACCATTCCACCGTTAGGGCTAATAACCTGTCCCGTAATAAACTGACCCTGCTCAACAAGATACAAAACACAGTTGGCAATATCTTCGGGTTTTCCGATTATACCAAGCGGTGTTTCTTCTCTTACCATCATTATTGTTTCGTCATCAAAGCCCTTGTTCATATCTGTATCAATCATTCCCGGTGCAATGCAGTTAACTGTTATTCCTGACGGGCCAACCTCTTTGGCAAGAGCCTTGGTAAACCCGATAACCCCTGCTTTTGAAACGGAATAATGCACTTCGCAGGACGCACCGCATATACCCCACATTGAAGAAATGTTAATTATACATCCTGATTTTTTATTTATCATATATGGAAGAGCACCTTTTGTGCAGTTAAAAACGCCTGTAAGATTAACACCAAGCATTCTGTCCCAATCTTCAAAAGTTATGTCGGAGAACAGTTTTTGCTGTGCAATTCCCGCATTGTTGATTAAAATGTCAACACCGCCTACAACAGAAAACATTTCTTCCGTTTCCTTGGGTGAGGATACATCTGCTTTTACAGGCACAGCACCAATTTCTTCTGCAAGTTTTTGTGCCTTTTCGTCGCTTTTTAAATAATTTATATAAACTTTGTAACCTTTTTTACTGAACAGTCTTGCAACCGCTTCACCTATTCCTCTTGTACCGCCGGTTATTAACACTTTTTCCATAATAACTCTCCTTTATATGTAAAATGACAAGCCGAAATACACCAAAATTACGCGGTTTAAGGCGTGGTTCGGATAATTCCTGTCACCCTAAATATTATACATAATAAAATAATTAATGTCAATCTATTGTAATTTCTCAACAAAAGTGCTAAACTAATATAGTTGGGGAGGAATTTTGATGTATAACAGCAAATCGAAAAAAGCGGAAGAATTTATTTCTGACGAGGAAATATTAAAAACTCTGAAAACAGCCAAAGTGCTGTCGAAAAATAATGATTATTTAAAAGAAATATTAAATAAAGCAAGAGCGTGTAACGGAATTGACTATGCAGAAGCCACGGCACTTCTTTTATGCGACGATGAAGAAATAATTAAAGAAATTTACGAAATTGCTCATAACATAAAGCAAAAAATATACGGCAACAGAATTGTTATGTTTGCACCGCTTTATCTTTCTAACTATTGTGTAAACGGTTGCCTTTACTGTTCGTACCATCACAACAACACCTGTATTAAAAGAAAGAGACTCACTCAGGAAGAAATTGCAAAAGAAGTAACGGCGTTGCAGGATATGGGACACAAACGACTTGCTCTGGAAGCAGGAGAAGACCCTGAAAACTGCCCTATCGAGTATATTTTAGAAAGCATAAAAACCGTATATTCCACAAAACACAAAAACGGTTCTATAAGGCGTGTCAACATAAATATTGCTGCCACTACTGTAGAAAATTACAGAAAACTAAAAGAAGCAGAAATCGGAACATATATACTGTTTCAGGAAACATATCACAAACCCACTTATGAAAGACTTCACCCCACAGGCCCTAAACACAATTATGCATATCACACAGAGGCAATGGACAGGGCAATGGAGGGTGGCATTGACGATGTTGGTATCGGTGCATTATTCGGACTTTATAATTACCAGTACGACTTTGTAGGTCTGCTTCTTCATGCAAAACATTTAGAAGACACATTTGGCGTAGGGCCTCATACAATAAGCGTTCCGAGAATTTGCCCTGCGGAAAATGTTGACTTGTCAATTTTTCACGACACCATTTCTGACGAAACCTTCAAGAAAATAGTTTCAATTTTAAGAATTGCAGTGCCATATACAGGGATAATAGTATCCACCAGAGAGTCAAAATCGACAAGACGCGAAGTATTAAAATTAGGCGTTTCTCAAATAAGCGGAGGCTCTGTTACGGGAGTTGGCGGTTACGCCAAAAACCGGGACGAAGATGAAGGGACACCACAATTTGATGTAACAGACACAAGACCGCTTGACGAAGTTGTAAGGTGGCTTTGCGAAGAAGGATATGTCCCCAGTTTTTGCACCGCTTGTTACAGGCAGGGCAGAACGGGCGACAGATTTATGAGCTTTGCTAAAAGCGGTGAAATTTGCAACTACTGTCAGCCAAACGCTCTTCTCACTCTTAAGGAATACCAACTAGATTACGCAAACGACAAAACAAAACGCGCTATCCAGAATGTATGGGACAAAGAAATAGAAAGAGTGGCACGGCCCGATGTTAAAGAAAAAACTCTTGAAATGACTAAGGAAATTGAAAAAGGAAACAGAGATTTTCGTTTCTAATTGCGGAGGGAATATGAATACAACACCAAATGCAAACAGACTGCACATAGGGGTATTCGGTAAATGTAACTGCGGTAAATCATCCCTTATTAATGTTATATCCAATCAGGCATCTGCTATAGTGTCTGACACAAAAGGCACCACCACAGATCCTGTTTTTAAAGCTATGGAAATACACCCCATTGGTCCTTGCGTATTGATTGATACTCCGGGATTTGACGACACTACAGCACTTGGGAAATTAAGGGTAGAGGCTTCAAAAAACGCAACTGACAGAAAAGATATTGCCATAATGGTTTTTTGCGACACCGATTTCGAACACGAAAAACAATGGCTTGAAATTTTTAGACAAAAGAATATACCTGCTGTTGCAGTTATTAACAAAGCAGACATTATAGACAGTGAATATATTAAAAACAAAATACTTCAGGAATTAAATCTTAATGCAATTACAGTAAGTGCATTAAATAAAACAGGAATACAAGAACTAAAAGAAGCACTTGTGCGGTTAGTACCTGAAGACTACGAGATTAAAAGCATTACCTCACACCTTGTAAATCAAGATGATGTAGTGTTGCTTGTTATGCCTCAGGATATACAGGCTCCGAAAGGACGCTTGATATTGCCTCAGGTTCAGACTATAAGGGATTTATTAGACAACAAGTGCATTGTTGTAAGCACTACTACAGACCAACTAGAAAAAGCACTTCTTAGTCTCTGTAAGTCTCCCAAACTTATAATTACTGACTCACAGGTTTTCGATACGGTTTACAACAAAAAGCCGCAAGACAGTATTCTCACTTCATTTTCCGCCCTGTTTGCACGGTATAAAGGGGACATTGACATTTATGTCTCCGGTGCAGAAAAAATATTGGAATTAAAGGAAACAGACACCGTCTTAATTGCTGAAGCCTGTTCCCACAATGCTTTAGACGGCGATATAGGCAGAGAAAAAATACCTGCCATGTTACGAAAGATTGCAGGTGAAAAACTAAATGTTGAAATAGTTTCGGGAGTAGACTTTCCAAAGGATCTTTCGAAATATTCACTTATTATTCACTGCGGAGGGTGTATGTTTAACAGAAAATATATATTAAGCAGAATAGAAAAAGCAGTCCAACAAAATATACCCATTACCAATTACGGCATTGCGATTGCAAAAATCAAAGGAATTCTTAATAAAATTAGTTACTAAAAACACTTGAAAATAATGATATATTGTTATATAATATTATGGTAGACAAATCCGGGGAGGGTGAATTCTTTGGATAAATTTGTAATTATAGGCGGAAAACCATTAAACGGCGAGGTTACAATAGCAGGTGCAAAAAATGCTGCTGTTGCAGTTATACCTGCTGCACTATTGGTCGAAGGCGTTAGTATAATCGAAAATGTGCCAGACATAACTGATGTTAAAGTTTTACTAAATATTATGACCAGTCTTGGTGCAAAAATAGAAAAACTTGATTGCCATACACTAAAAATTGACTGTACCAATTTAACAAGCTACTGCGCTCCTGAAAATTTAGTCGCAGAGATGCGTGCTTCTTATTATTTAATCGGTGCATTACTTGGCAGATTTAACCGTGCTGAGGTTGCTATGCCGGGAGGATGTAATTTCGGCGTTCGCCCCATAGACCAGCACATAAAAGGTTTTGAAGCGTTAGGTGCTCGGGTTAAAATTAATAGAGGCGTAATTGATGCAAAAACTGATAATTTAACAGGTGCACATATTTATATGGATATTGTTTCAGTAGGTGCTACCATTAATACAATTTTAGCATCTGTACGGGCAAAAGGGATTACAATAATTGAAAACGCTGCAAAAGAGCCCCATGTAGTTGACCTTGCAAATTTCTTAAACGCAATGGGTGCTTCTGTCAAAGGTGCGGGCACAGACACAATTAAAATAAAAGGTGTGGAAAAACTTTGCGGGGGTACATACTCTATCATTCCTGATCAAATAGAAGCAGGAACATTTATGATTGCAGCCGCCGCTACTTGTGGTGATGTACTTATTAAAAATGTAATTCCGAAGCATTTAGAAAGTATATCTGCCAAACTTTCGGAAATGAATGTTGAAGTTACTGAATATGATGACAGCGTTCGTGTTAAAAGAACAAATCCTTTAAAAAGAGCAAATATTAAAACATTACCGTATCCCGGCTTTCCCACAGATATGCAACCTCAGGCTGTCGTGCTCTTATCTCTCGCAGAAGGCACATCTGTCATTACAGAAAGTGTATGGGAAAACAGGTTCCAGTATGTAGATGAACTTCGTAAAATGGGAGTAAAAGTTACTGTTGACGGCAGAAATGCTATAATTGAGGGAATTAAAGGTTTTACAGGTGCCCCCATAAAAGCAACCGACCTTCGTGCAGGTGCCTCTATGGTAATTGCAGCATTAGCAGCCAACGGAGTATCAGAAATCAGCAATTTGAAATATATTGACAGAGGTTACGAAGACTTTGAAAATAAACTTAAAAATCTTGGTGCACAAATCACAAGAAAAACCCAAAGTGATGAAGCACCCGATTCTGTAAGCGGAGAAGTAATATGATATTTCGCACATTAGTAAGCGGCAGCAGTGGTAACGCCATTCTGTTTTCAGATGACAAAACAAATATTTTAATTGACTGTGGTATAAGCGCTAAACGGCTTATACCATTGCTATGTCAGGCGGGAATTCCTGCACAGGACCTGGATTACATTTTGGTTACCCATGAGCATACCGACCACTGCACAGGCGTAGGTGTACTGTCCAGAAAATTTAACATTCCGGTTATTGCAAGCGTTGGCACCTGGCAGGGTATGAATGTCGGAAGAATAAATCCGCAAAATATTATATCTTTCCAAAATTATGACAGTTTTAATATTGGCAGTGTTTTAATTACACCGTTCGAAATACCACACGATGCAAATTTGCCAACAGGATATGTCATACAATCAAAAGAGAAGAGATTTGCAGTTGCTACAGATATGGGACATGTTACAAAAAATGTTGCAGACACCATAAAAGGTTGTAATTCCGTAATTCTTGAGGCTAATTACGACGAAAAAATGCTTATTAACGGAAGTTATCCTATTAGCCTTATAAACAGAATTGGCGGTAAGTTGGGGCATCTTTCCAACAATGAAACAGCAAGATTTGCTTCGTATTTATTTAAAAATGGTACCGAAAAAATCATACTTGGTCATTTAAGTGATGAAAACAATACACCTAAAACCGCTTTTGATACCGTGGCAGCAATAATTGAAAAAGACGGAACAGTATTAGACAAAAAAGAAATGCTCACTGTAGCACCAAGGTATGAAATAAGTATAAATGCAGGTTGAATTATGATTACAATAGAAATTATCGCAGTAGGAAAAATCAAAGAAAAATATTTTAAGGATGCAATAAACGAGTACCATAAAAGGTTGTCTCGCTATTGTCGATTTATTATAACGGAAATTCCTGATTTCCCCGATAACGAAGACAGCATTGTTAAAGAGGCTCAATTAATACTGCCCAAAATTAAAGGAACTTGTGTTCCGTTATGTATTGAGGGAACCCCGTTGGACAGTATCGGACTGGCAAACTTTATAAAAGATGAAGCTTTATCCGGGGGCTCTCATATTTCTTTTATAATCGGCGGGAGCAACGGTCTGCACAATGATGTTAAAAAAGCAGGAAAACTAAAACTTTCATTCTCTAAAATGACATTCCCTCACCAGCTCATGAGAGTAATTCTTACAGAACAAATATACAGAGCCTTTAAAATTATAAATAATGAAAATTATCATAAATGAGACAAAGATTACATTTGTCTCATTTTTCTTTATCCAAATGACAATCAACAACAGCATTGACACACTTAACAGCAGTTTTGTCAAGAATCCTGTACTTAAAAACAAGTTTTATCTCCTCGTCTGATAATTTTATAAAGTCCTTTGGATTGTCGCTTACAAAATAATTAATATTAACACCAAATACAGATGCTATTGACATAAGCACATCAAGGTCTGTTTTATTGCTGTCCCGTTTTTTCATACTGTAAATGGTAGATACAGGGACACCACTAAGCCGCGATAGTTCAGCGTCAGTCATATTACTAATTTCCAACAATGATTTTAATTTACTATATATACCCACAACAACACCTCCTAATATGGTATATTTTACCATTTTTTCTATTTTTAGTCAATATTTTATTTGTTTTTCCATTTTTTGGTATTGACAAAACACTCAATTGCGTGTATAATATTGGTAAATAATTCCAATTGAGTGATTTTATGGAAAGGAAGTTTTGAAAAATGACTAAAGAAGAGCAAAAGCAAATTCGCAAATGGTTAAGTTCTTACCGAATTTTAAAAAGGACTGTTCAGCTAAAAGAAAAACATCTCGAGGATTTTATTTCGATAATGTATAATCCTATAAAACAAACAATTGTAAAGACTGTATCGGCAAAGGACTGGGAACAGGACATATCCGTTTCAATTATGAATAAAATTGAAAAAATTTATTTAGAAATAATTGAGGATTTAAAACAGGACCTTGTTAATATGAAACAACAGATGCAGGAAATTTTCGATGTCATTAACAGCCTTAACAATTATGAAAGAAGCGTATGTTTTAACAGATATATTTTGGGTTGCAGTTGGAATGATATTGCTGCTCAGATAGGCTACGAGGTTCGTCAATGCCAACGATTTGACCTGAGTGCTATAAGAAACATTGCGAAAAACTACAGCGGTAACTTTTATGATGTAATAAATAAATATTAAACTATTTTAAAAAAGTGTTGATTTTTTATATAAAGTGTTGTATATTAATTATGTATGGATATTTTTATACTTTTTATGAAAGGAAAGTGTTAAATTCATGGAAGACATATCTGTAATAATGATTATCAACTATGTATTTCAATTTATTTTTCTGATGCTTGGCGCATATTACTTTGTTATTTCTGTTTTCAGTTTTATTCCCAAACGCGAAAAGAAACTGGAGGAAATAATAGAGCGAGATTATGCCGTTGTTGTTGCTGCCCACAATGAAGAAAAAGTAATTGAAAATTTAATTTACAGTCTTAAAAAGCAACACTATCCTAAAGATAAATATGAGATATTTTTAATTGCCGACAACTGCACTGATAACACTGCAGATGTTGCAAGAAAAGCAGGAGCTACTGTTTTTGAGAGAACAGATACAGAGTGCCGTGGTAAAGGCTTTGCTCTTGATTGGATGTTTGATAAAATCTATGCAATGGAACGAAAATTCGATTCAATTATTGTATTTGATGCTGATAACCTTGTTCACTTTGATTTTCTTAAAAACATCAACATTCAGCATAACAGAGGACACAAAGTTGTTCAGGGATACATAGACAGTAAAAACCCCGGCGATTCCTGGATTTCCTACTCCTACTCCATTGCCTTTTGGTCTGTTAATAAACTGTTCCAGCAATCAAGATATAATTTAGGTCTGGGCTGTCAGCTTTGCGGAACCGGTTTCTCTGTCGATTTATCAGTATTAAAAGAAATTGGCTGGGGTGCTACATGCCTTACAGAAGATATGGAATTTACAATGAAACTTTCACTTAATGACATAAAAGTTTCGTGGGCAAATGATGCGATAGTATATGACGAAAAACCCCTTACAATGTCTCAGTCGTGGAAACAAAGAGTAAGATGGATGCAAGGCCATGCTGATGTTGCAGGCAGATTTTGTTTGAAATTGTTTAAAAAATCATTTAAAGAACGCAGACTTGCACCTTTTGATTGTGCCATTTACCTGCTTCAGCCTTTAAGAATAATAACAAACGGTATGATTACTGTTATGGCATGGATACAGGCAATATTCCCCGAGAGTAATTTGGTTTTATATGGACTTGTTCCCCAAGAAATATGGAACGCTTATGTCATAATGCAATTTTTATGGTTGCCTTTAGTATTGATAACAGAAAGAAAAGCAGATAAGAAACTTCTTATCCACTACTTCACTTATATGATTTATTCATTAACCTGGGTACCCATCACAATCGTAGGAATTGCGAAGAAAAACAAAAAAGAATGGTTCCACACCCAGCACACAAGAACAATAAGTATAAACGAAATGGAATGATAAACTATGGCCAAAGTCCCTTTTAAAACTGCAGATATATTGTTGCCTCAAAATGCAGATATGACGAAATGGAGTGTCGTTGCATGCGACCAATATACATCAGAGCCTAAATATTGGGACCATGTTAAAAATACCGTGGGTACTTCCCCCTCAACTTTCAATATGATTTTTCCTGAGATTTATCTGGAAGACGACGACGCCGACATCAGAATTAAAAATATAAACGAAACTATGGAAAAATACTTAAAAGACGGCGTTTTTAAAACATTAAACAACAGCCTCATTTATGTAGAAAGAAGTGTTTTGTGCGGAAAAATCAGACGCGGTATAGTAGGTTCTGTTGACTTGGAACACTACGACTACAACAAAGGCTCAACATCTTTAATACGAGCAACAGAAGGCACCGTTTTAGAAAGAATACCCCCAAGAGTTAAGGTGAGAATTAATGCAAGTGTGGAACTACCACACATCATGTTATTAATTGATGACGAAAAAGATATAGTATTCAATGCAATTAACAAAGACACCTCCCCTGTTTATGATTTTGACTTAATGTGTAACAGCGGTCATATCAGGGGATATAAAATTGACGGCGAGCCTGTTATTAACGCATTAACCGAACTATATAATAAGTTAGATGGCGACAATAAACTTCTATTCGCAGTTGGCGACGGAAACCACTCACTGGCAACAGCAAAAGAATGTTGGGAACAAATAAAAAAAGGTCTGACACAACAACAAATGCTGACCCATCCCGCAAGATTTCCGTTAGTTGAAATTGTAAACATTCACGACAGTTCATTAGAATTCGAGCCCATTCACAGAGTAGTTTTTGGTTGTAACAGTAAACACCTTTTAGACTCCCTTAAAGAGTATTACAAAGAGTGCAATAATGATGGAGTCGGACAAAAAATTACATTTGTTATAAATGGCAATAAAGAAGATATTTACATAGGAGATCCCTCAAGCCAGCTTACCGTCGGTACACTCCAGAATTTTTTAGATGCTTATATAAAAGACAACAACTGTAAAATAGACTACATTCATGGTGAAGATGTTGTTTTAGAACTTACAAAAGAAACCAACACAATTGGTTTTCTTCTTCCTCCTATGGGAAAATCAGAACTGTTTCCGACCGTAATAAAAGACGGCTCATTGCCCAGAAAAACCTTTTCAATGGGTGAAGCGTGGGAAAAAAGATTTTATCTGGAATGTAAAATGATAAAACAAGTGTAATATTTCCTAATCATTTAAAAAAAGCCTATATCCGAAACAGGATATAGGCTTTTTTAAATTTATGCGAAAATAAATCAGCCTTTTTGTTACTTTTAATAATAAATTTCAGCTTACATTTGGCGTTAAATTTTGTTGACAACAAAACCTCAATATGATATAATTAAAAAAAAATTTTTCAGGAGGGTAATATGAAAAGATTATTATGCATAGTACTAACTGCAATAATGCTGTTAGGTTCAATTCCGGCGATTGCCAGAGAAAGTACTCTTTTGTACGGCAACAAAACAATTTTGCAAGGAACACCCGTTATTGACGGTAAAATTGATGATATTTACAGAGAAAGTTTTTATGTAAACATTTCCGGTCCAACATCTTATGGTGTGGATTCCGAAGGCGAAGCCTCCGTTTATACATTATATGATTCTAACTATGTTTATATAGTGGCAGAAGTAATAGATACAACACCATTCGAAGTAGATACTAAGTACTTAGAAGAAGATTCACATCCGCATTTGAATGATGCCTTGGAAATAAGAATTAAAGCAGACGGACATATGGCTCCATATAACGGCTCTATTGCAGACCACCACCTTTTCTATGCCGACTGGAAGGGCAGAAGATTTTCATCTTACGAACAGCAAGTAGTGGGATTTAAAGGTGCAACAACTAATGATTACGGAAAATCATTCATAGTAGAAATAGCTATCCCTCTTCTTACTCCGTTAGAAATAGGCGAAACTATTTCATTCAATATACAGGTTGACAATATGACACTTCAAGGCGAAGAAACTGAAGAATATGCATTTAGTTGTATATCTCTTGCAGAGGGTAAAAATCTAATCAACTTTAAGGTTGGTGAAAAGGTTTCCGGACTTGGTAATGTTGGAGCAATTACTGACCCTACAGAAAAAGAGCCAGAATCTGAAGCCACGATGTTTAAAGATGTAAGATCAAATGACTGGTTCTGCGAAGATGTACTTAACGCTTACAACAGTGGCATAATCAAAGGCACAAGCGCAGATGAATTTTCACCCAATGATGATGTAACAAGAGCGATGTTTGCTAAAATTCTTCACAGACTTGATGGCGAACCTGTTGTGAATTACGATATGCCTTTTACAGACTTTTCTCGTGGTGAATGGTATGCAGATGCTGTAAAATGGGCTGCAAGCAATGGTATCATAAGTGGAATTAACAACACAACATTTGCGCCTGACGAAAAAATAACAAGAGAACAGATTGCCACAATGATTTTCAGATATATATGCTATAAAGGAAAAGGTCCTCAAGGCGCATGGGCATCTACTCTTCCCTATAAAGATGCAACCAGTATTTCGGCTTGGGCAAGAGCATCAGCAATGTATTGCTATAACGAAAGCATTATGACAGGCGATAAAGACAGACTTTTCCACCCGCAAGACTTTGCTACAAGAGCAGAAGTTGCAACAGTTGTTAACAGACTGGCAAAAGTTCTTGAGAAATAATATTTCCTGTCTTTAAGAAATCTATAATAACCAAAAACCTCTCAAACGCACGATAACAAGCGTTCGAGAGGTTTTTATATATGTATTAAAAAATAATTGATTATAATGATATAATTCCCTTGTTTTTACCTGTACTCTATTCCAAAATAAATTCTCCAAAAAATTCCGGTCTGTGATAATCCGGTTCTTTAGTCATGACCGGATAATATGTAGCATAATGTATTTTTAAAGTTTCATCTCCGCACTTATACAAATTACCATATATTTTCTTTGTATGACTACCAAAAATCCCATCTATAAACTCAAACGGAATACAAAATTGCAGTGCCCATCTTTTATCATCAACATAAGATTTAACATCAAAATATTTTTTGTCCTTGTCAGGATGAACAGCATCGTAACGCGATGTTCTTATCGCAAGATACATTGTGCCAAACGGATTAAACTCAAAATTCAAATATCTTGCATCATTTTCATTAGGGCGAAAGAAAAACTCCATACAACTATCACAGCAAACCTTGTCATTTTGATTACAATGCCTTGCAAGTAATGGTTTTTCGTCTGTTTCAAGCCGAACATAAATGCCATAATCGTTATACAAAATTTTCCCTGTTGTTTTTGGTGCACAACCAAATTCCGACCAGTTAATTTTATCAATATTTGCAACATCAGCATTGTCCCATGCCTTATCATCAATACAATTAATCTTGTTTTCCGTTTTCTTAATAATATACATTTCTATATCTCCTTGTCTATATCTTATAATCTTTGATTTTATTTGTTTTGCAATCATACTAATTATACCACTATATATGTTGTTTTTCAACCTCAAAAACCACTTTAATTTGACACCTTAACAGTGCTTTGTCAGTTGATTTTAAATAATGTTCTTAATAGAATAAGAATTTAATATTAGACAAAAAATAAGAATATAATTTAAAATAATATTCTGATTTTATACTGATGATGTATTAAAGATTTAAAAGATTAAATATTAAGGAGACAAATAATGAGCAAACAAAAACATCAAATTATTGATAGTGTCGAAAGTCTTGAAACAGCAATCAAAAAATTACGAGACACACAAAAAATATTTTCCAACTACACACAGGATGAGGTTGACAAAATATTTTTAGCAACCGCAACTGCAGCATGTAAAGCAAGAATACATCTCGCAAAACTGGCAGTACAGGAAACAGGTATGGGGGTAGTTGAAGACAAAGTAATTAAAAACCACTACGCCGCAGAATATATATATAACGCTTACAAAAACACTAAAACCTGCGGTGTTATTGAGGAGGACTGCTCCTACGGAATTAAAAAAATAGCGGAACCTATAGGAGTAGTGGCGGCGGTTATCCCTACAACAAACCCCACCTCTACTGCAATTTTTAAAATTCTTCTTGCGTTAAAAACAAGAAACGCCATAATATTAAGCCCTCATCCGCGGGCAAAAGACAGCACAATAGCAACAGCAAAATTATTGCTTGAAGCTGCAGTCAAGGCAGGAGCACCGCAAGGTATTATCGACTGGATTGATGTTCCATCTTTGGAACTTATAAATACAGTAATGAAACAAGCAGACATTATTCTTGCTACAGGTGGTCCGGGCATGGTAAGAGCGGCATATTCATCCGGAAAACCCGCAATAGGCGTTGGTGCAGGGAATACACCTGCAATTATTGATGATACTGCCGATATAGTTCTTGCAGTAAACTCAATAATCCATTCGAAAGTTTTTGACAACGGAATGATTTGTGCATCAGAGCAGTCTGTTATTGTGTTAGACAAAATATATAATGCAGTAAAAAAAGAATTTAAAGACAGAGGCGCATATATTTTAAACAAAGAAGAAACAGATAAAATACGAAAATTGCTTATTATAAACGGTGCATTGAATGCTAAAATAGTTGGTCAGACTGCATACAAAATAGCACAACTTGCAAGGATTAATGTTCCCGAAACCACTAAAATTCTAATTGGTGAAGTTGAGGCAGTGGACATTTCTGAGGAATTTGCCCACGAAAAACTTTCGCCTGTCCTTGCAATGTACAGAGCAAAAACTTTTGAAGAAGCCCTTGATAAAGCAGACCGTTTAGTGCAGGACGGCGGTTTTGGCCATACTTCTTCAATATATTTAAACCAGATGACTGAACACGAAAAACTGTCAGGCTTTGCAGACAGAATGAAAACATGCAGAATTTTAGTAAACACCCCTTCTTCTCACGGCGGTATCGGAGATTTGTATAACTTTAAACTTACACCGTCGCTTACTCTTGGTTGCGGTTCATGGGGAGGCAATTCAGTTTCCGAAAATGTGGGAGTTAAGCAACTATTGAACATTAAAATTGTTGCTGAAAGGAGAGATAATATGTTATGGTTTAGGGCTCCCGAAAAAATATATATTAAAAAAGGATGTCTCCCGGTTGCGTTAGAAGAATTAAAAAATGTTATCAACAAAAAGAGAGTGTTCATTGTAACCGACAATTACCTCTTTAACAACGGTTACACCAAACCTGTTACCAACAAATTAGATGAACTGGGTATTTTGCACACTACATTTTTTAATGTCGAGCCCGACCCAACACTTAAAAGTGCAAAAGAGGGTGCAAATGCCATGAGAGATTTTAACCCCGACTGCATTATTGCGTTTGGTGGCGGAAGTGCAATGGACGCAGCAAAAATAATGTGGGTGTTGTACGAACATCCCGATGCTGACTTTATGGATATGGCAATGCGTTTTGCTGATATAAGAAAAAGAATTTATACATTCCCGAAAATGCGCGAAAAGGCATACTTTATTGCTATCCCCACATCAGCAGGAACAGGCTCTGAAGTAACTCCTTTCGCAGTAATAACAGATGAAGAAACAGGCATAAAATATCCTCTTGCAGATTACGAACTGTTGCCTAATATGGCAATTATTGATACCGACCTTCATATGTCTGCACCAAAAGGGTTAACTGCTGCATCGGGCATCGACGCAGTTACTCACGCTATTGAAGCATATGCTTCTGTAATGGCAACAGACTACACAGACAGTCTGGTGCTTCGTTCACTTAAAATGATATTTGAATATTTGCCCATAGCGTATGAGAAAGGCGACACAGACATTACGGCAAGAGAAAAAATGGCTAATGCCGCAACAATGGCTGGTATGGCTTTTGCAAACGCATTTTTAGGAATCTGTCATTCAATGGCTCATAAATTGGGTGCATACTTCCACTTGCCTCACGGCGTCGCAAATGCACTTTTAATTACACATGTTATGCGTTTTAATGCTTCCATTGCTCCGACAAGAATGGGGACTTTTTCACAGTACACCCATCCTCATACTTTAAAAAGATATGCAGAAATTGCAGACTGTTTAGGCGTTAAGGGCAAAAATGACAGCGAAAAACTTGAAAACTTAATTTCCCTCATAGACGAACTCAAAGATAAGATAGGAATTAAGAAAACCATTAAAGAGTACGGTGTTGATGAAAAAGATTTTTTAAGCATACTTGATGAAATGGTTGAGCAGGCTTTTGACGACCAGTGCACAGGTGCAAACCCAAGATATCCGCTTATGAGCGAAATCAAACAAATGTATAAAGACGCATACTACGGTAATTAGGGAGGGGTAAGGATGAAACTGGATAAAGTAATAGCAAAAAGAGTAAATAAAACGGTATACCGAGACGGCAACCTTGCAATTAAAGTGTTTGAAAAAGAATTCAAAACATCTGACATTTTAAATGAGGCATTAAACCTTGCAAGAGTTGCGGAAACAGATTTAAATATTCCAAAACTACAGGAAGTAACAAAAATTGACGGCAAATGGGCGATAGTAACTGACTTTGTTGAAGGTAAAACTCTTGCACAACTTATAGAGGAAAACCCCGATAAAACAGATAAATACCTTGAAATGTTTGTTGATTTGCAACTTGAAATTCACAAGCACTGCGTTCACCATCTTAACAAATTAAAAGATAAAATGACAAGAAAAATTTCCGAATCCGGATTAGATGCTACAATAAGGTATGAACTTAACACAAGACTAATGGGTATGCCAAAGCACAAAAAACTTTGCCACGGCGACTTTAATCCCAGTAATGTTATAGTTGGAAATGATAATAAGTTATATGTCCTTGACTGGTCTCATGTTACTCAAGGCAACGCAAGTGCCGATGCTGCAAGAACTTTCCTTCTATTCAGTCTTGCCGGAAAAGACGAAATTGCAATTAAATACCTTGACCTCTTCTGCAAAAAAAGCGACACCGCAAGACAATATGTGCAAAAATGGTTGCCTATTGTTGCGGCATCTCAACTGGTTAAAGGCAAAGAAGACGAAAAAGAATTTCTGCTCTCATGGGTAGATGTAGTGGAATACGAATAAAAAAACTCGCGTTAACGGCGTCTTCACATAAGGAAGACGCCGTTAACGCGAGTTTTTTATCATTTCCATTGTGCGTTCCCAGAAATCAAAGCAACATTTTCTAAAGTTACGCTTAAAATTCCGCTATTTATATCTAATTCTTTAGCATTGCCGTCTTCCGTTTCAATACGGCAAGTACAAGGTTTTACAGAAGTAACAAAAGGGGTATGATGTGCCATTACCGCCAGTTCTCCCTCTGTACCTCTTAATGAAACCTTTACAATTTTACCCTCAAACAGATTTCCGTCAGGGGTAGTTATAACAAAATCAAAAGTCTTCATTATACCACCTTTTTAGCCTTTTCTCTCGCCTCGTCAATAGTACCTACAAACAAGAAAGCAGACTCAGGCAAATCGTCATGTTTACCTTCAATGATTTCTTTAAAGCCTCTTATTGTTTCGTTCAAAGGAACATATGTGCCAGGAATACCGATAAACTTTTCAGATACATGGAAAGGCTGTGATAGAAATCTCTGGATTTTTCTTGCTCTTTGAACAAGTTGTTTATCCTCGTCAGACAATTCGTCCATACCCATAATAGCAATAATATCCATAAGTTCGTTATAGCGTTGCAAAATTCTTTGTACTTCGCGGGCAACTGTATAGTGTTCTTCTCCCAAAATATCTGCAGACAAAATACGACTCGTAGATTCAAGCGGGTCAACTGCAGGATAAATACCTTGCGATGCAATAGTTCTTGACAAAACCGTTGTTGCATCAAGATGGGCAAATGTAGTTGCCGGTGCAGGGTCAGTAAGGTCATCCGCAGGTACATATACCGCCTGAATAGAAGTAATTGAACCTTTTTTAGTTGATGTAATTCTCTCCTGCAACATACCCATTTCGTTTGCAAGAGTAGGCTGATAACCAACCGCCGACGGCATTCTTCCAAGAAGTGCAGAAACCTCGGAACCCGCCTGTGTAAATCTGAAAATATTATCTATAAACAAAAGTACATCCTGACCTTCTTCTTCGCGGAAATATTCCGCCATAGTAAGTCCTGAAAGGCCTACTCTCATTCTCGCACCCGGTGGCTCGTTCATTTGTCCGTAAACCAAAGTGGTATTTGCCAAAACGCCAGACTCCATCATTTCGTTATATAGGTCGTTACCCTCGCGGGTTCTTTCTCCAACCCCTGTAAATACCGACAAACCGCCGTGTTCTTTTGCAATATTGTTGATAAGTTCCATAATCAATACTGTTTTACCAACTCCGGCTCCGCCAAACAGTCCTATTTTTCCGCCTTTTGAGTATGGGCACAAAAGGTCAATTACTTTAATTCCCGTTTCAAGAATTTCAGTAGATGTTGAAAGTTCAGAATACTTAGGTGCAGGTCTGTGAATGTCCCACTTTTCTGCATCTTGTGGTTCAGGTTTATTATCCACAGGCTCTCCTAAAACATTGAAAATTCTTCCCAATGTTTTTCTTCCCACAGGTACACTTATTGCCTTGCCTGTATCACTTACTTCTGTTTCTCTTGCCAGACCGTCTGTTGACGCCATAGCAATGCATCTTACTGTATTATCACCAATGTGTTGTGCAACCTCTACCGTCAGCGTTCTTTCGCCTATTTTCATAGTAAGAGCGTTGTAAATGTCCGGCAAATTACCTTCTTCGAAACAAACATCAACAACAGGTCCCATAACCTGCACAACACTGCCTTTTAATTCATTTGACATAATTTCGTCTCCTTAGGGTGACAGAAGCTGTCCGAACCTCGATTTTCAAAGGTTAATTTTTGTCTCTGCCACATTAAAATACTCGGTAATCCGTCAGGATTACCTGCGTTTTTGCCTTGCATAGTCATAAAATTTCCTCTTTGAAAATTCTTCGACCTTAAATCGATGGAATTTCGAGAGGATTTTGGTGCGGAAGATACAGCAAGGCTGACACCTTGCAAAAATGACAAGCCGAAATACACCGAAATTACGCTGTTTAAGGCGTGGTTCGGACAGTTCCTGTCGACCTATATACCGCTTCCGGCTACTATTTCAGTAATCTCCTGAGTAATGGCACCTTGTCTTGCACGGTTGTACTCAAGTGTAAGATTATCTATCATTTCTCCTGCATTCTTTTCAGCATTATCCATAGCAAAGCGTCTTGCCACAACTTCGCATGTGAAACTTTCTCTTACTGTCTCCAGAATTTTAGACGCTACATATTCTTCCACTACAGATTCCAGTATGCTTTTTTCGTCAGGTTCAAATATTATATCAGATTTTGATTTTACCTCCGTCTTATTAAGAGGCAAAATCCACAATATTTCGGGTTCCTGCACCATCATAGACTTGTATCTGGTGTAAACGATACCTACTTTTTCATACTTGCCATCTTTAAAGGCATTGCAAAGTTTTTGTGCAATCTCCATAGCGTTTCCGTAAGAAAAGCCCTCTGCCTTAATTAAATCTCCGCCAAACCTTTCGCATGCCCTTTTACCTACAGAAATGATTTCTGTATAGGGAACCGTTTGGGTCAACTTAAAAACATTAGTGTTAAAGCCTCCCGCAAGACCTCTGTCCCCTGCGACGGTTACAAGACATATTTTGCCTTGTTCACCCTTGTTCATATAGGGACTTCTTTCGCATACTTTTGAACAGCAAAGCATCTCAATTGTAGATTCTATTGATTTCGAATACTCTCTTCCCCTTTGCATTGACATCGTTGCACCGCGTATTTTTGCAGATGCCACAAGTCCCATTGCTTTCGTCAGGTGCAAAGTGGAATTTATGCTCTTTATTCGGTTCTTTAAACTTTTAATATCTACGCCCACAATATCACTCTTTCATTTCCGCAAGTGCTTTCTCAAGTTCCATTACATCACTGTCCTCGTAGAAATTATTTTCAAATCTGTTAAGCAATGACGCATACTTTGTTTCAAGCAAATAGAACAGTTTTTCCTCGTATAAATGAACTTTATTTACAGGCACACTGTTTAAATGTCCGTTTACTACTGCGTAAACAATAGCAACCTGACAACCTGCTCGTACAGGTGAGTTTCTGTTTTGTTTTAAAACCTCAACAATTCTTTCGCCAAGAGCAAGTCTGTTCTTTGTATCCTGGTCAAGATCGCTTCCGAACTGTGCAAAAGCCTGAAGTTCACGGTACTGAGCATAAAGAAGTTTCAACTCTCCTGACACTTTCTTCATTGCCTTTAACTGTGCTGCACCGCCAACACGGCTTACTGATATACCGGGATTTATAGCAGGCATAATACCTGCGTGGAACAACTCGGTTTCAAGGAAAATCTGACCGTCGGTAATCGAAATAACATTGGTAGGAATGTATGCAGAAACATCTCCTGCCTGTGTTTCGATAATGGGAAGTGCAGTAATTGAGCCACCGCCGTATTCCGGGGCAACACACGCTGCTCTTTCCAACAGTCTTGAATGTAAATAGAATACATCACCGGGATACGCTTCTCTGCCTGGAGGACGGCGTATCAGAAGTGATAAAGCACGATACGCTATTGCGTGTTTTGACAAGTCATCATATATAATTAATACATCTTTACCTTGTTCTCTGAAATACTCTGCCATAGCACAACCCGAATATGGTGCCACATACTGAATGGGAGCAGTTTCAGATGCAGAAGCAGATACAATTATAGTGTAGTCCATAGCCCCTGCTTTTGTAAGTTCATTAGCCAACTGAACAACAGCGGTATTTTTTTGTCCTATTGCAACATAGATACATATAACTCCTGTGTTCTTCTGGTTCATTATTGTATCTATAGCGATTTCAGTTTTACCCGTTTGTCTGTCTCCTATAATAAGTTCCCTCTGCCCTCTTCCTATGGGAATCATACTGTCAATAGCCTTAATTCCTGTCTGCAATGGCACAGAAACGCTCTTTCTTTCGATAATACCCGGTGCTTCAGACTCAATAGGTCTTGTCTCCTTGGTATCAATAGGACCTTTGCCGTCAATAGGATTGCCAAGAGCACCTACTACTCTGCCTAAAAGACCGTCTCCAACAGGCACAGACACAACTTTTCCTGTTCTTTTAACTTTAGAGCCTTCATGAATGTCGTTATCATCTGACAAAAGTGCGACAGACACTGTTTCGTTTTCAAGATTTTGTGCCATACCGAAGCTTCCGTCCTCAAACTCCAAAAGTTCGCTTGACATACAAGAACGAAGTCCGTAAACTCTGGCAATACCATCACCTACTAAAATAACGGTGCCTGTTTCCTGCATTTCTATTTTAGATTGGTAATTTTTAATCTGCTCTTTTATAATCTGACTGATTTCATCAGGTCTTAGATTCATTTGTCAATCACATCCTTTATATCGTTTAGATGTTTATGAATACTTGCATTTATGACTTTTCCGTCCATTTCCACAATCAGACCGCCGATTATGGACTGGTCAACGGTGCACTCCATAAATACAGTTTTTCCGCTTATTTTCTCCAATTTTTCTTTAAGTGCCTTCTTTTCTTTTTCTGTTAAAGAAACAGCACTTTTAACTTGTGCTTTAGCAATACTTTTACTCTCTTCAAGCATTTTTTTATACTGCAAAACACAGTCGCCGAAATACTTAATATATCTCTTCTCGCACATTAACTTAACAAAAGACATAACATATTCGGAAATATGGCTTTCAAAGGCTTTA
Organism: Clostridia bacterium; assembly: GCA_017397315.1. Classification (GTDB taxonomy): domain Bacteria; phylum Bacillota; class Clostridia; order Monoglobales; family Firm-18; genus RGIG1864. The sequence goes on from JAFQJA010000021.1 coordinate 27,153, forward strand.
TGGAAAGCACTTTGTCTTTCCGAAAGAGGAATTGACGGCGAGGATAAAAACTCTTCATACTGAGGGTTTTCACGCAAAGAATTGTATACTAAATCAAGTTCTTTGCCGTATTGTTCACTGCTATTTTCTTCAATAGCCAAAGAAAACAGAGCCTCTGCATATTCCCTGCTTAAATCATTCATTATCATCACCTATTTTCTCGATAAATGAATCAATAAACTGTCTGTGGTCATCGGCATTAATCTCTCTCTTTAAAAGTTTGTTGGCAAGAGCAGTAGAAACCACAACAATTTCCTGCTTGATTTCTGCCTGTGCTTTCTTGCGTTCCAAATCAATTTGATTTTCTGCCTGACGAATTATACCGTCTGCCTGTTCTTTTGCTTTTGAAACAATAGTTTCACCCTGCTTTTTAGCAACTTCCTGAGCTTGTTTTATCATTTCGTCAGTCTCTGATTTGACTGTCTTTATTTTTTCGTCCCACAACTGTCTGTCATTCTCGGCAACACGCTTTGCCTCATCAGCATCGTGATACTTTTTATCAAGTTCGTTCTGCCTTTTTGCAAGCATATTGTTAACAGGCTTAAACAAGAATTTTTTAACAAGAAGAAAAAGGATTATTAAGTTAATTAAAGAAATCAGTATATTCCACAGATTTACAGAAATAACTTCTAACGATTGCATAGTTTTTCCCCTTCCGAATTAACCGATTGTAGAAATAAGTATGTCTATAAAAATTCCGGGAGCTACAAACAATAGTAATATTGCTACAACAAGAGCGTAAAGGCCTGTTGTTTCTGCGATAGCACAACCCATAAGCATAGTTGAAGTAACATCACCTTTGCTTTCAGGCTGACGACCTATTGCTTCACAGGCTTTTGCAACTGCGTTACCTTCACCAATACCGGGACCTATACCTGCTATCATAGCGGTACCTGCACCCAATGCACAACATCCTAAAATAATACCAACTGCGATTTCTAACATAATTTTTTCCTCCTAAACATCACATTTTTTTCTTTGCATATATAATTCATAAGGAAATCCCCCGGAAACATACATCATTGTAAGCATCGCAAAAATATACGCCTGAAGACAACCGCTGAATATATCAAAATAAACAGATAATATTGCAGGTATACCTACCTGTAAAAACGGAATATCACCTAAAAATCCGGGAAGAAACCCAAAAACCATTTTAGAAAGTCCTCCAAGTGCCGAAGCAACAAGGACCGATATAACAGAACCCGACAACACATTTCCGTAATGACGAAAAGCCATAGAAATTGGTGTTGCAACTTCGCTTATAACATTAAGGGGTGCCATTAAAACGGGGTTTGCAAAACTTTTTGCATATTCTATTGGTCCGCATTTCATCTTGAAATATGTTATTAAAACAAACACCAGTATTGCCCAACCCGCAACAATATTCAAGTCCGAAGTGGGAGGGTATAACCCGAACAAAGTAACAAGACTTGAGAATGCAGATAGCCCTATTATTGCGACGATAAACGGTGCAAAGGATATAAAGTAATCTCCCATATTGTTTGACACCATCTTTTTGCTCATTTCAACAATAATTTCAGCAAAATGATGCCTTTTTAACCACACGCCGTCTCTTATTCCGTGGGTTAGGTACAAACATAAACACAAGATTGAAATTATTACCGCCAAAGAATTAATCTGGGATTCCGTTATGGGCAAGTCCTGAAATGGCATTTTAATTGTAAAAAATATTGATGCACCCGATATAACTATTCCTTCTTTTAACGGTGTAGTAACAACCTTAATCACTATGCAGGACAAAATCGGCAATACCATTAAAATAATTAAAAGAATGTCAATTATTTTAAACCGACGGGATATTTTATTCACTTGTCTATCACATCCTTACTGTTTTTGTCCTTAAATAAAGGACGGAAACTTATTGCAATTCTTGGAAAAAACACCGGTGCAACAACAGAAATTATATTGAAGCACGGCACCAAAACTCCAACTGCAATAGCAACAAACATACCTAATGTTCGAAGTTGCTGTGATGCTTTTATTATTTTTTTAGCCTCATCTTGTTCTTTACCAAGTGCTTTTTGCACAAACAGTCCCATAAGGTAAAAATTCCCCACAGCAAAAAAATCGGAAAACAAATTACCCAAAAGCACAGTGTAATCCCATTTGTTAAGGATTAGAAACACCGCCTGCATTAAAACACTTAAAATTATAACAAACCCACTGATGTATTTTGTTTCTTTTATAACAGTCGCATCAACTTTTGCCATAAGTTTTCTCCTTCATTAGTATTGCATAAATAAAACATTAATAATCTTTCCCTATGTATTCGGGAGGCTGAAGTAATAATTCGGGTTTTTTCATCAACTGCTTAAACAGTTTTATCGCAGTTGCAAAATAATAACCGTCGCAAATTCTCTCATCAAGTACAAAGCGTACATTAATAACATTTTTATTTACAACTGTTCCGTCAGCCTGTAATTCCCTGACAACTGTTTTCTTACCGATTGCAAGAAAGACCGAAGTAGTTCCAAATTCATACAAATGATGGTATATCGAATTCAGTCCGATAGAACCTACATTTGTAACAAAAAGACTTGAATGGAACGGACTTACTTTGTTGATGATTTTAGGCATTTTACCAAAAGCATCAAGATTTCTCATTACCCATACGAAAAACTTCTTTGTAAATCCGGGAAGTAAATTAATAAGTTTTACAGTAACATCTGTTGAGTTTTCGTTGTTTTCTTCCGCCTTTACCTGCTGTACCGTCTCGTTAAATCTTTCCACTACTTCACGCAAAGTATCGGTTGACTGAAACTCAGGCATAACAAGTGCCTCTTCTGCATCTTCGCTCATTCCTCTTTTAACGGTAAGAGAAGCACGAAGATAACTTCTGGCAAAGATTTTTCTTCCGCTTACAAACCTGTTGAGGCGTGGCTTTTGTACCATTGTTCTTATAGCCGCAGCCACAAAAATATGGTATGAAGATAAGTTAGGAATTTCTTTTCTGTGTTCCATTATGAATTTTCTCAAGTTTGTAATATCAATTTGCTCTTCAAAGAACACCTGACTGTCTAATCTTGAACGCATAATATGGGGTATTACATGGAATAACGGATCCTGTTCTTTTACTCTGTATCCGTCATATCTATCGCCAAAACGACGCTTTCTTTTAACTCCTTGTTCCATTAATTACACATCCTCACATATTTTGTTTAATTCATTAAAAATTTCGCACATTTCATTATATGTCTTGCATCTAACAAGCATATCTTTATATTTAACATTATTAGGCATCCCCTTGACATACCACAAAGCATGTTTTCTTGCTTCTTTTATGCCGTTTTGTTCGCCTTTGTATTTAACTATAAGTCCGATATGCCGTTTTGCCAAGAGCAGTTTTTCATTATTACTCTGTTTAGGAATTCCTAAACCTTTTTCAAGAAAATCAGCAATTTCTTTTATTAAATGCAAGTTGCCCAAAGTCGCTCTGCCAACCATTATTCCGGCACAGCCGGTTTGTTCTATTACTCGTTGGGCGTCGCATGGGGATTTAATATCACCGTTTGCAATTACGGGAATATTAACACTTTTAACTACTTTTGCTATTTCACCATAATTGCATTGTCCTGAATAGTTCTGTTTAGTTGTACGCCCGTGAACTGTAATATATGACGCACCACTGTTTTCGGCAACCTTTGCACACTGTACCGCATTTATGGAATTTTCATCCCAACCCAAACGCATTTTAACACCTACTGGAACATTGCAACTGTCAGTTACCGCCTTAACAATTTCGCCTATCAGTTCAGGGGTTTTCATCAAAGCACTTCCGTCGCTGTTTGATATTATCTTCTTTGCGGGACAACCGCAGTTAATGTCAATATAATCCCCGCCAAAAGAAAGAGCTTTTGGAACAGTCTCACGAAAAATTTCAGGCTCATGGCCAAAAAGTTGTATGGCAATAGGGTGCTCCCTTTCTCCGTTTTCAAGAAGGTCAGCAGTTTTTTTGTCGTTATAATAAAGTCCTTTTATACTTATCATCTCTGTTGTACACATTGTTGCGCCGTACTCCATTGCTAATTCGCGAAACGCCCTGTCCGTTACTCCTGCCATAGGTGCAAGACACAATTTAACGGGCAAGTTCATAAAGTATTCCCTCCCTGACTCCGCTTCGGGTTACATATATTTCTTTTGAATTCACACATTCTATCACGGCTTTTGCAATTGCAAATCCGCCTTTAATTATATCTGCTCTCTTACTTTCTATTTTAACATTATTTTGTATATTTTGCAATGTCATATTATTAACAGAATTAATTATTTCTTTTGTGCGATTTGCCGTTAGTCTGTAATTGTAATCATCATTTCCGCCGTCTATTCGTGCCACTACACTTGCCGTTCCCCCAAGAGCCACAAGTGGAACGCCTTTTACTTCTTCTAAAAAATCAAGTTTTGAAAGTTCACATTCAAGATACGAATATGCTTTTTCTGTGCAGTCCGGTTCGTCATAATTTTTAATATAATTTTCCGTTATGCTTACAGCCCCAAAAGGCATACTTGTCATTCCTTTAATTTCGCCGTCTTTAACCGCAATAATTTCTGTACTTGCTCCTCCTATATCCAGTATAACACAAGAGTTTACAGACAAAGAATACATCACCCCCAGAAAATCATAGCGTGCTTCTTCTACACCGTCAATTATCTTTAAAGAAATACCCATTTCCAAAAGTGGCTTTGTTATTACCTCTTTGTTTTTTGCCATTCTCATAGCCGCTGTTGCAACCGCAACAATTTTCTCGGCTTTGAAACTGTCGGCATAGTTTTTAAACAGCCTTATAGCATCTAATGTTCGTGCAACAGGTGCGTGTTTAAGCATCATATCGCAGGACAGATTTTCACTTAATCGAACATTTTCTCTGTAACGATTAAGCACTGTTATTTTTCCGTCAGAAACATCAGCCAAAGACATTCTTACGGCATTTGAACCAAGGTCAATTACTGCAACACGCACAAAAAATTCATCTCCTTTGAAAATACATACGGCGTCTTCGCGTAGCGAAGACGCCGGTATTCGTTTTATATATCTCCGTTAACTGTATAGTTAGGTGCTTCTTTGGTAATATAAATATCATGAGGATGACTTTCTTTAAGCCCTGCACCTGTGATTTTAACAAACTTGCCGTTTTCTTTTAATGACTTAATGTCAGGAGTACCGCAATAGCCCATACCCGAACGAAGTCCGCCAAGCAACTGGAACACGGTATCAGAAAGAGCGCCTTTATATGGCACACGGCCTTCAACGCCCTCGGGCACAAGTTTTTTACTGTTCGTCTGGAAATATCTGTCCTTACTTCCTTTAGCCATAGCAGCCAACGAACCCATACCGCGATATACTTTAAACTGTCTGCCCTGATAAATTTCACTTTCACCCGGTGATTCTTCGCAACCGGCAAACAAACTGCCGAGCATAACTACATCTGCACCTGCGGCAATCGCTTTAACAATATCCCCGCTGAATTTTATACCGCCGTCCGCAATTACCGGAACACCATATTTTTTGCCAACTGTAGCGACATCATAAATTGCAGAAATCTGCGGAACGCCGATACCTGACACTACTCGGGTAGTGCAGATTGAGCCGGGGCCTATACCAACTTTAACCGCATCTGCACCTGCTTTGATAAGGTCTTCAGCCGCTTCTGCGGTTGCAATATTGCCTGCGATTACAGGAATATCAAAATTAGATTTAACAAGTTTTAAACATTCAATTATGTTTTTGGAATGTCCGTGTGCAGAGTCTAAAACCAATACATCCGCTTTAGCGTCAACAAGTGCTTTTGCGCGTTCCAAAACATCTTTTGTAACACCAATCGCAGCACCTACCAGAAGTCTGCCGTTGTCATCTTTCGCAGCATTTGGATAACGCTCTGCTTTTTCAATATCTTTAATTGTAATTAAACCTTTTAAATAGCCGTCATTATCAACGATAGGTAATTTTTCAATCTTGTTTTTCTGCAAAATTTCCTGTGCCTGATCAAGAGTTGTGCCTTCAGGAGCAGTTACAAGATTTGTACTTGTCATACAATCTTTTAATTTTTTAGAAAAATCTTTTTCAAAACGCAAATCACGGTTTGTAAAAATACCAACTAATTTGCCGTCAACAGTAATCGGCACACCGCTGATTTTATATTTTGCCATTAATTTGTCTGCTTCTTCCAAAGTGTTGTCAGGAGCCAGAGAAAACGGATCAACAATAACGCCGTTTTCTGAACGCTTAACCTTGTCAACCTCTGTTGCCTGGTCAGCAATAGTCATATTTTTATGAATTACACCTATTCCGCCTTCACGGGCGATTGCAATAGCAAGGCGTGATTCGGTAACAGTATCCATAGCCGCACTCATAATAGGAATATTTAACTTTATGTTTTTAGTTAAAACAGTGTTTAATTTGATTTCATCAGGTGTTACATTTGACTTTTGAGGAACCAGCAAAACATCATCAAATGTAAGTGCCTCTTTTATAAACTTCTTATTGTAATCCATTTTATTACACCCTTTCATCAAAAATATGTATATTTTTAATATTATATCAAATTTTATGGCATTTAGTCAATATTTTATAGGTATTATTTTTGTTGTTTTTTGCGAAAATAATAATGAGGTGATAATGTGAAACAAAATAAAAAAAATATAGTGCCAAAAAATATAACATTAGGTCTTGCGGACAATCAAAAGACCGATAAAAAAACAAATACCAAAAGACCTTCTGACACCTCGGTAGAGCAAACACGCGACTGGTCGATAGAGAATAAATTATAAAAAGGACTTGGGTGTACCAAGTCCTTTTTATATATCAGTTAATAATTGTTTTTTCAGTTTCTTTGTCAAACAAGTGCAATTTGTTCATATCAAATGCAACCTTAATTTTGTCATGAGGTTTAGCAGTTGTACGAGGATTTACTCTTGCAGTAAAGTTTGTACCATTGATAACAAGATACAAATATGTTTCTGAACCCATAGGCTCTGTAACTTCAACATCTGCATCCAAAACTGCACCTTCAGTTGCACTGATGTGTGCTTCATCATCATGGATATTTTCAGGTCTTACGCCTGCAATAACTTCTTTGCCAACATAATCTGCAAAAGCGTCAGAAACTTTACCCTGAGGAATTTTAAGCATTGTGCCGTTAAAGTTTAACGCATATCCTTCGCCGTCTTTTTCCAAAATACAGTTAAATGTATTCATTTGAGGGCTACCAATGAAACATGCTACGAACAAGTTAGCAGGTTCTGCATACAATTCGATTGGTGATGCAACCTGTTGAATAATACCGTCTTTCATAACAACAATTCTTGATGCCATTGTTAACGCTTCTGTCTGGTCGTGTGTTACATAGATAAATGTTGTTTGTAATTTATTATGCAATTTACTGATTTCAGTTCTCATCTGAACTCTTAGTTTAGCGTCAAGGTTTGAAAGAGGTTCGTCCATCAAGAAGACTTTAGGTTCACGCACGATAGCACGACCCAAAGCAACACGCTGTCTCTGACCGCCTGATAAAGCCTTTGGTTTTCTATCAAGCAAGTGTTCAATGTCAAGAATTTTAGCAGCCTCGTGAACCCTCTTGTCTATTTCAGCCTTTGGTGTTTTACGAAGTTTTAAGCCAAAAGCCATATTATCATAAACACTCATATGAGGATATAGAGCATAACTCTGGAAAACCATCGCTATATCTCTTTCCTTCGGTGGAACATCATTAACCATTTTATCGTCAATATATAATTCACCTTTTGAAATATCTTCAAGACCAGCAATCATTCTAAGCGTTGTTGATTTACCGCATCCTGATGGTCCAACCAACACAACAAATTCTTTATCTTCGATTTCCAAATTAAAATCATTTACAGCAGTAACACCGCCTGCAAATATTTTATAAATTCCATCTAATTTTAAACTTGCCATTTTATTGCCTCCCCTTTTTTGCAATATTTTATAACAGTAATATGATAACATAATTTTGCAAAGAATGTTACCACCCAAATTCACAAATTTTTTTAAGATATTTTATATATTTTGCATAAACCAACTAAATTTTGTCAGAAACAAGCATTTGTACCTCTTCGTTTTCAAGTTCTCTAATTTCACCCAATGGGAGATTTTCATCAAGTCGAAGTCCTCCCATCGCTATCCTTTTTAAATAAGTAACCTCGTTTTCTGTTTTTTCAAACATTCTTTTTACTTGATGAAATTTACCCTCGTATATACATATTACTACTCCGTCTCCCTCAAATTCCACCTTTGCGGGAATAGTAGTAAAATCACCCAAATCCATAGGGCTCTCCAGCATCTTCACATCTTCATCCGTAACCCGTCGTTTTGTTTTAACAAAGTATTTCTTTGGTATGTGATTTTTAGGCGACAACACTTTATGAGCAAGTGCCCCATCATTGGTAAGCACCAATAGACCTTCTGTGTCAACATCAAGTCTGCCGACAGGGAACAAATCATAGTTAGAATAAAAATCATCTGCCAATTCTACAACTGTAGGATATCTGTTATCTGTAACAGCACTTACATACCCACTTGGTTTGTTAAGCATAAGGTACACATATTTTCTATAAACCAAGGGTTGGTCAAAAACGGTAATTTCGTCATTTTCTTCATCAATTTTAATATCCGACTCTGTAATTGTAACCCCGTTTACTTTGACTGCACCTTTTCTTGTTAGTTTTTTCACTTCTTTTCTCGTACCTACACCCATATTGGCAAGTATTTTGTCAAGTCTTTCCATTATTTATCCCTTTCGTAATTACTTGTGAGAAGATACAAATTTATCTATTCTGTCAAGTGCTCTGTTAATGGCTTCTATGGAATACGCATAAGAACACCTTATATATCCCTCGCCACTTTCGCCGAAAGCATCTCCCGGCACTACCGCTACTTTTTGTTCCTTTAATAAATTTTCGCAAAAATCATTGGACTTCATGCCTGTGGATTTAATGCTAGGAAATACATAAAAAGCACCAAGGGGTTCAAAACATTCAAGTCCAATCTGGTTAAATGCTTCAAATATTACTTTTCTTCTGTAGTTATATTCAGAAACCATAGCATCGATGTCGTTATCTCCTTTTTTAACTGCCTCTAGAGCCGCATACTGGCTGACAGTAGGAGAACTCATTATTGCATATTGGTGTATTTTTGTTAATGGTGCAATAATATCGGGATGAGCACATACATAACCAAGACGCCAACCCGTCATTGCGTAGGCTTTTGAAAAACCGCTTACCAGAATTGTTCTGTCTCTCATTTCAGGAAACTCTGCAATAGAACGATGCTTTGTGCCGTAAGTAAGTTCTGCATATATTTCATCTGACATAACAAAAATATCGGTATCCTTTAAAACATCAACAATGGCTTTTAACTCGTCATAAGTCATAATAGCACCTGTGGGATTGTTCGGATAAGGCAGTACCAGAAGTTTTGTTTTCGGGGTTATTGCTTTTTTAAGTGCCTCGGGAGTTAACTTAAAATTATCTTCTTCCTTTGTAACAATAGGAACAGGAACTCCGCCTGCCATCTGAACGCAAGGCACATAGCACACAAAACTGGGCTGTGGAATAAGTACCTCGTCGCCATTTGAAATAAGTGCCCTGATTGTCAGGTCAATAGCTTCGCTTCCGCCCACCGTAACCAGAACTTCATTTTTGTAATTATATTTTAAGTTAAAACGCCTGTCCAGATAATTGCATATTTCTTCCCTTAAAGAAGCAAGACCGCTGTTAGAGGTATAATAAGTGTGTCCTTTTTCAAGAGAGTAAATACCTGCATCTCTTATATGCCACGGTGTAACAAAGTCAGGTTCGCCTACGCCCAAAGAGATAGCCTCGGGCATCTGTGCTACCAAATCAAAAAACTTTCTTATACCTGACGGTTTCATATCAGTTATTACCTTGTTTATTTTATCTTTAATTATCATAATGAAATCACTACTCTTTCGTCCTTACCCTGTTGGCTGAAAATTACTCCATCCTGCTTATACTTTTTAAGTATAAAATGAGTTTTTGTGGAATTCACATACTCCATTGTAGCCAGTTTCTCAGCCACAAACAAGGCAACTTCTTTCATTGTTTTACCCTCAATGGTAACTGCAATATCGAACCCTCCCGACACAAGATAAACGCTTTTTACTTCAGGATACTGGTAAATTCGTTCTGCGACTTTATCAAATCCCTCGCCTCTTTGAGGAGTAACTTTCAATTCTATCTGAGCGGTAACAAACTCTCTGTCTGTTTTTTCCCAGTTTATAAGAGCCTTGCTTTTTAACAAAATTCCTTCTTCCGTCATCGCCTGTATTTCTTTTTCCACTTCTGAAACTGACATATCAAGCATTACTGCTATTTGGTCATGTTTAAGTTCTGCATTTTGTTCAAGTAATGATAAAATTTGATTTCTCATTATCCCAAAATTCCTTTCCTAATAATTTTTTTCGGACATTTTTCAGCACACAGTCCGCAATTCGTGCACTTGTCATAATCTATTTCCGCAAGGTTGTTTTCTACCAAAATAGCTCCGGCAGAACAGTTCTTTTCGCAGATTTTGCAACCAATACAACCTGACGAACATTTATCTTTCATTTCCGCACCTTTGTTTTTTGATGCGCAACTTACATAATATTTCGCAGTTTTAGGTATTAATACTATAACATTTTTAGGACAAACAGCCGTGCATTTCCCGCAACCTGTGCACTTGTCGGGGTTAACATTTGCCACTCCGTCTTCGATGGCTATTGCATCAAAAGGACAAATTTTCGCACAGTTTCCAAGCCCTAAACATCCATAAGCACACGCTTTGAAACCACCGCCAAGTCTTGCAGCTGCATCACAGTCGCAAATGCCCTCATATATGTATCTGTTTTTTGCACACTCTGTTGTTCCAAAACACAAAACTTTTGCAACCTTATGTTCTTTTCCTTGTGCTTTAACGCCAATCAGTTCGCTTATTTTTTTTATTACTTCATTACCGCAAACAACACAGGCGTCAACAGGTGCATTGCCTTCCACAACAGCAGTTGCATAAGCACCGCATCCAGCATAACCGCATCCTCCGCAGTTTGCCCCGGGAAGTAATTCGTTTATCTGTTCAATTCTTTCGTCAACCTCTACTGTCAGATATTTAGAAGCAACAGCCAACAACAGACCGCACAAAAGTCCAATTCCGCCTAATGTAATTCCTGCATAAAGTATTATCATTACAACTGTTCCTCCCGTCTAAAAAGATAATCCTGAAAAGCCCAGAAATGCCATAGCCACCAAACCGGCAGATACAAGAGCAATGGGAGTTCCTTGTAAAAATTCAGGAATGTCGCTTGTTTCCAGTCGCTCCCTCACTCCTGCAAACAAAACAATGGCCAAAGTAAAACCTACTGCCGAAAAGCAACCGAACAGTACCGACTGCAAAAGATTAAAGCCGTTGTCAATATTAAGTATTGCTGCACCAAGAACAGCACAGTTTGTTGTTATTAACGGCAAATAGATGCCAAGAGCCGAATACAGAGCGGGTGTAATTTTCTGCAAAAACATTTCAACCAACTGCACAATAGCAGCAATAATTAAAATAAAGGCAATAGTTTTTAAGTATTCAAGTCCAAGTGTTACTAAAAGATACTTGTAAACCAGATATGTAGCAAGGGAGGATATGGTCATGACAAATATAACTGCCATACCCATACCAAATGCGGTTTCTGTCTTTTTAGAAACCCCGAGGAAAGGACATATACCCATAAATTTTACAAGAACAAAATTCTCAACAAAGATAGCGGTAATAGCCAACACAAAGATATTAGCATCTTTAAGCATTTCTCTTACCTCCCTTTGCAATAACATTTACAACTGCAATTACTACACCAAGTATGATAAATGCACCGGGTGGCATAACAGCCATAATAACCGGCTCGTAGTTTGCACCGAATAAAGATATACCCAAAAATGTACCGTTCCCAAGTATTTCCCTTACTGCAGAAATAATAACCAACGCAATCGTAAAACCCAGTCCCATACCAAGACCGTCTAAAACACTTGGGAAAACTCCATTTTTAGAAGCAAACATTTCTGCTCTTGCAAGTATAATACAGTTAACAACTATAAGTGGTATAAAAATGCCAAGAGAATTTGAAACAGATGGCACATACGCTTTTAACACCATATCTACAATGGTAACAAAACCCGCAATGATGACAATGTATGACGCTATTCTGATTTTTTGCGGGACTATTTTCCTTAAAAGAGAAATAAGCAGATTTGACATAACAAGCACTGCCGTTGTGGACAAACCCATACCTATTCCGTTCACAACAGTGGTAGTTACCGCCAAAGTTGCACACATACCAAGAAGTTGAAACAAAACAGGATTTTGCTCGATAAGACCTGCGGTGAAAATTTTAAATTTATTCATTTATTTCACCACACCTTTCAAAATAATACCAACTTCTTTTATGGCTTCGGAAACACCAAGTTTAACAGCATTTGTAGTAACTGTGGCACCTGTTATTGCCGTGATTTCCGTATTGTTGTTTTTAAACTGCTCTAAAAACTTCTGTTCTTTGGCTTTTGCACCAAGTCCCGCAGTTTCACTCATATCCATAACAGAAACGCCCGTAACAACACCCTCCTGATTTAAACCAATCATAAGACTGATTGTTCCGCCGTACCCTTTCGGAACTGCGGTAACCGCAAAGCCACGACCTTCTGTTGTAGGATATTCCGCAATACTTTCAATATATCGTGAAGACTGCACTTCATATATTATTTCGTCGCCTGTAATATCGCCTGATAAAACTTCCTTAATTGACTGCAACCTCGTCTGTTGTGCCAGTTGTTCTATAACAGGCTCCGTAACACTGTTAACCAAGCCAAGAAGCAAACCCATAATCAGTGTAATGGCACAAAGTATCCCGCCGTATTTCACAAACAACTTCATTGTGCTTTCCTCCTTCCGAACTTCCTGGGAGGAGTAATTTTATCAATAAGAGGAGTTGCTACATTCATAAGAAGTATTGCATAAGATACGCCCTCCGGATAGCCACCCCATTTTCTTATAATAAACACCAATATTCCGCAACCTATTGCATATATGTACTGTCCAAGACTTGTCATAGGAGAAGTTGTGTAATCAGTCGCCATAAATATTGCACCTAAAAACAAACTTCCGCTTAATATTGAAAAGAGAAAATCACCTGTGAAAAGACCATTGTTTCCGCCGAAAGCGTAAGACAAAAGCCCTGTAACGCCGATAAATACAACAGGTATTCTCCAAGAAATTACTTTTCTTATAAGAAGATATACAAATCCTATAATTAATGCAATAGCAGAGACTTCGCCTATACACCCCGAAACATTACCCAAAAACAATTCCATATATGTAGGGATTTCGCCCTCAAGTCCGTTTTTGATAATACTAAGGGCTGTAGGTGAAGTAACCGCATCAATTTTTGATATTAACGGCACTTTTGCAAACGGCGAGACAAAAGCAATCATACGGGTTGGCCATGACGCCATTAAAAAAACTCGTGCCGCAAGAGCAGGGTTAACAATGTTCTGTCCCAATCCGCCAAAAAAGGCTTTAACTATAATCATCATAAAAAACGAACCTGCAATACACATCCATAAAGGTGCAGTAGGTGGCAAGTTAAACCCAAGCATAATGCCTGACACAACAGCACTTAAATCTCCGATTGTAGTTGGAAGTTTCATTAACTTTGTCCACAAATATTCAAACAGTACGGCAGAAATGGTACAAGTTGCAACAACAAGCACTGCTCTGTATCCAAAAACATAAGCACCCACGATTAATGCAGGCATAAGTGCAATAATTACATCTAACATTATAACATTCGTGTCATTTTTTGTACTTATATGGGGAGGTGCTGAAACTTTTAATAAATTCATTATTTTTTTCCCGCCTTCCCGATTTTCAATTTGGAAACTCTTATATACTGCAACGGATTTTGATGTCCGGGGCACAAATAAGAACACGCACCGCACTCTATACAATCCATTACATTTAACTCTTTCATTTTGTCAATGTCATCTTTTTTGCCATACGCACCAAGCAAAAAAGGCTGTAAAAACATAGGACATGCTTCCACACATTTTCCGCATCTCATACATTTGCTTGAAGCAGTCTCAATAAGTGCATCGTCGGTGAAAGATAAAATGGCTCCCGTTCCCTTGATAATGGGGACATCTGTATTGGAAACAGCCGTTCCCATCATAGGTCCGCCAAGTATTATTTTTGAGGGGTCCTTTTTAAACCCTCCTGCACATTCAATTACAAAACTTATAGGTGTGCCTATCCTCACCTTGTAATTTTTGTTATTTTCTATGGCATCTCCGCCCACTGTAACAATTCTGCTTATAAGAGGCATACCTGTAGTAACTGCAGTGGCAATAGCATTTGCTGTATCTGTATTAATAACAACACATCCTACGCTTGAAGGCAATCCGCCTGACAAAACAGTTCTTCCCGTTACCGCCTTGATAATATGTTTTTCAGAGCCTTGGGGATACTTTGTTTTAAGAGGCACCACCGTAATCCCGTCATACTCTTGTGCAAAGGTTTTCATAATTTCTATAGCATCGGGTTTGTTGTCCTCTATTGCGACATACCCTGTTGTTACTCCCAAGGCTTTCATTGCAATTTTAAGACCATCAAGCACACCTTTAGTGTTTTCCACAAGCACTCTATGGTCAGAAGTAAGGTACGGTTCACACTCTGCACCGTTTACAATTACGCAGTCAACTTCGCCGTCTTTAGGAGGCATAAGTTTTATGTAAGTGGGGAAAGTTGCACCGCCCATACCTACGATACCTGCTTCTTTTACAATTTCAACTATTTCCGCAGGGGTTAGCTGTTCCAGAGGTTTGTTTGGCTTAATACTTTCGTGAGTTGTGTACTGTCCGTCATTTTCCACAACTACCGTCATTACTTCCGTTCCGTTTGGATGAGGATATGGTTTAACAGCCGTAACTGTGCCTGAAACGGACGAATGAATGTTTGAAGAAACAAATCCTCCTGCCTTTGCTATCACCTGTCCGCAAAAGACTTTATCACCCACATTCACAACCGCTTCTGCAAAAGCACCTATATGTTGGGACAAAGGGTAAAACATTTCTTTTGCTCCATCTAATACTTCTATCGGAATATCTTTTGAATACTGTTTGTTATACGGGGGATGGATCCCGCCCTTAAATGTTTTCCCACGCAAAAAGGACACCTCCTTTATGTAAAATACAGTTATAAATATTATACTATATTTTTTTTTAAAAAACAACAGTCTTTTCAAATTTCTCTTTTCAAACTGCATATACTGTAGTATAATGTAGGGAGGGATATATATGAAGGTCGAAAAACTTTCGTACAACAGAGTAAAAATAACCCTTACATACGATGAAATGTCAGATTACGGAATAGACTGTAACGAGTTTTGCCGTAATTACGATCTGGCTTATGATTTTATTGATTATTTAGTCAACGATACCGACAATAACCTTGATTTCTTAAAAGGAGACTGCAAATTAAAGGTGGAAATACAAAAGGGTCAGGACTTTGTACTTTTCATAACCAGGATTGAATGTGCCGAAGAAAAAACGATGGTATATAAGTTCCCCTGTATAAAAGATGCGGTAATGGGCTGTAAGCGAATAGATGTTTTCTTTAACGGAATAAGCAGTTTATACAAATACAAAAACAGTTATTATATGTCTTTAAAAGGCGTAAACAACTTCGTGTCCGAGGATTGCGAAACCCTTTTGTGTGATTACGGAGATAAAATAAAATACGGAAATGAATTTGAAGGAGTGCTTGCAGAGAATGGGGAATTCTTAATTAAAGACAAAGCCGTTAACATTCTTTGCAACTTTTTTGATTATGAGTATAAAGAGCAATACAAAAAAAATACTGAATAAAAACTCTGCACGGTTTTGTATGCCGGGACATAAAGGGAAGATTTCCTTTTACGACATAACAGAAATTGACGGTGCAGATAACCTTGCATGCCCGAAACAAGAGATTTTAACAGCACAGAACAATATTGCGGATATTTATAAAAGCAAAAACAGTTTCATCTCTGTAAACGGCTCAACAGGGGCTGTTTTGGCGTCTATCCTTTCGACATGTAAAAACGGCGAAATAATAATGGACAGACAGTGCCACATTTCCGCAATAAACGGCGTTATTTTAAGCCGTGCCGTGCCTCATTTCATATATCCAAAAATACACAGTTTCTTTGGTGTAGGTATGGGTATAACGCCAAATCAGGTACAAGAGGCAATAAACAAATACCCGAACTCGAAAGCGGTTTTGATTACTTCCCCCACCTACTATGGAGTGTGCAGTAATATAAAGGGAATATGCGAAATTGCACATAATCACGGTATCCCTGTTATTGTTGACGCTGCTCACGGAGCCCATTTTGCTTTTGACGAAAAATTACCGGAGTGCAGTATTGAGGCAGGTGCAGACATTGTAGTTCACAGCACACACAAAACATTAAATTGCTTAACACAAGGTGCTTTGGCACACATAAGCGGTAATATTATAGATTGCAACAGTTTTAAAAAACATCTTAATATGGTACAAACCACAAGCCCCTCGTACCTTTTAATGCAGTCCGTGGAGCAGTCGGTATATGATGCAAAGAAGTGCGACTACAAAAAACTAATTGATATATGTGAAGAAGTACGCGAAAAAAGCAAAATAAAAACCCTGTGCGACGGTTTTTACGACTATGACAAAACAAGGCTTGTCTTTAACGGCAAAAATATAGATTTGCATTTTGCAAAAAAAAATATTATAATAGAAATGTATGATGGTTATAATGCGGTTTTAATCCCTACTCCGTATAACAAAAACAGAGATTTTAAAAGACTTATAAATGCTGTCGCTGATTGTACTTTGGAGCCATCGCCTAATAATAAGGTGCTTCCAAATGCAGATGTTTTTATGGCACCTTATGAAGCATACAATATGGAAACTGTAAGATTGCCTAAAAAAGAAGCAACAGGCAAAATTTGTGCTGAAATCATATATAAATTCCCACCCTGTATGCCGGTCTTGTGCCCGGGTGAAATTGTTACAGAAGATGTATTGGATTATATAGACGAATATATTTTATGTATTAAGAATTAAAAGGATGGTGTCATTATGAAATTAATTATGGTAATTGTTCACACAGAGGACAGCAACAAATTAATTGACAGATTGGCAAAAAACAAAGTAAGAGTAACTAAATTATCCTCAACAGGCGGATTTTTAAGAGCGGGGAACTGCACACTTTTAATTGGTACAGAAGAAGACAAAGTGGAAGAAATTATTGCTATTATAGAAGAAATTTGTCATTCAAGAAAAGAAACAATTACAACTCCTGCATACGGCTTCAATGCCGGTATCAGTATGCCTATGGAAGTTATAGTCGGCGGTGCAACAATTTTTGTTGTTGATGTAGACCAGTTCAAAAAAATATGAGTTTAGAAAAATTATACGGAAATCACAAAATTAAACAAAGATTAACAGGGATTTTACAAAACGACACCTTGTCCCACGCCTATATTTTTTCAGGCCCCGGCGGGGTAGGAAAATATGATTTTGCTAAAGTCTGGGCAGAAATGATAACAAAAGGGCACACTGCGGACATAAAGGAAGTAACCAATGATAATTACTGTCCGTCTAAAAAGAACGCCTCGTTGTCAGTAGATGCCGTAAGAAACGCAACTGCAGATATGTATTTAAAGCCATTTATTGCGGATAAAAGCGTTTACATAGTGCCACAGGGGGAAACTATGTCCGTTTCTGCCCAGAATGCACTTTTAAAAACCTTTGAAGAACCGCCCCGCTATTGCGTAATAATAATTATCACCGATAATTACGAGGCACTTCTTCCTACTATCCGTTCGCGAGCAGTAAATATTCGTTTCGGCAAACTTACCGAGCAGGAAATAGACAATTGTCTAAAGGACAAGGGATATGAAAGTTCCGATATTATCACCGCCCTTGCTGACGGTAGTATAAAAAAAGCAGTAACCTTTTGCGAAAACCACGAAATGCTTAATTTGTGCGAACAGACAATTGGTATGCTGTCTGATTTGTTTTACAAAAAAGGTGATGAAAAGTACAAATTAATTGGCTTTTTGCAACAAAACAAAGATAATATTAATGTGATTTTAGATACTTTTGTTGTGTTTTTTCAACAATCACTGTTGCAACTTGCAGAAAAAAATGTTACAATATCCTTAAGAGTACCTGACGGAAAGACAAGTGCCCGTTGCATCGGGCATATTGAAAGGTGCAGAAAAGCCCTCAAAAGCAATGCGAACTATAATATGACCGTCAGCGAACTCGTGTTGGGATTAACACAATAACGGAAGGATGTAATTATGGTAGAAATAATCGGTGTCCGATTTAAAGAGGTTGGAAAAATATATTACTTTGACCCTACAAATATCAAATTCAAAATTGGCGATATGGCGATTGTGGAAACTTCAAGAGGCGTTGAGATAGGCGAAATCGCCCTTGACAACAGACTTGTTCCGGAAGAAGAACTTGTTCCCCCCCTTCGACCTGTTATTCGTATGGCTACAAAGGAAGATATGCAAAAACTTTCTGAAATCGAGGAAAAGGAAAAAAGAGCCTTTGACCTTTGTCAGGAAAAAATAAAAGAGCACAAACTTGATATGACCTTAATCGATGTGGAATACACATTTGATTTAAGTAAAGTGCTGTTCTATTTTACCGCAGATGGAAGAGTTGATTTTCGTGAACTGGTAAAATCATTGGCAAGTATATTTAAAACAAGAATAGAACTCCGTCAGATAGGTGTTCGGGACGAAGCAAAACTTTTAGGCGGTATCGGTATATGTGGAAGGCAACTTTGCTGTAAAACATTTTTAAACGATTTTCACCCCGTTTCAATCAAAATGGCAAAAGAACAAAATCTGTCGTTAAATCCAACTAAGATTTCAGGTTGTTGCGGTCGTCTTATGTGTTGTCTGAAATATGAAAATGACACATACGAGGAAATGCTTAAGTATGTTCCTAAAGTTGATGCTATAGTAAGCACTCCCGACGGCAAAGGTGTTGTTGTTGACAACAATGTATTATCAGGAATGATTAAAGTAAAACTTGACGATTCTGATATAACTGTTCCGCAAGTCTACAGTTACAAAGATGTAACTATTATTAAGGATGCTGCTATTAAACTGACAAAAGAAGAAATCAAGGCGTTACAAGATTTGGAAGACAAATAGGTATATACTTTGCACAGCAAAGATAATATATAAAAATTTACAGGAGGTGTTTTTTGTGGCTTACAAAATTACAGATGAATGCATCAACTGCGGTGCATGTGCAGGTGAATGTCCGGTAAGTTGTATTTCAGAGGGTGATGATAAATATGTTATCAACGCTGATGAATGCATCGAATGCGGCGCTTGTGCAGGTGTTTGCCCAGTAGGTGCTCCGGTACAAGACTAATATAAATAAGAAAATCCGCAACTTATGTTGCGGATTTTTTATTTTATAATATTTCTTCTAATTTTAGTACAAATGTGCTCATTTTAATATCAAGTGCATTGCAAATTCTGTATAATGTTTCCAATGTGGGTTTTCGTTCTCCCCGTTCTATAGCACTCAAATGACTTCTTCCTATGTCCGCTAATCCGCTTAACACCTCTTGCGAAATACCTTTTTGTTGCCTGAAATAGGCAACTGTTTTTCCTACTTTGATAGAATCTAATGTGGCTATATACATATCTTCTACACTCACCCCAAAAATAGTATATAGTATTTTAATTCAATTTATGAACACATATGTTGACAATTGAATACTTATGTGTTATAATCTGCTTATATTAATAACAATGGAGGTAAACAAAATGAGAAGAAGATTACAAGGAATGATTGCGGGTGTGATTATATGCGCAATACTAACAAGTGGAGTAGTTTTTGCGAAACAAATAACTGCAACAGCAGAATTACTCTATAACAACATTAAAATTACCTTAAATGGTCAGGAATTACTGCCAAAAGATGCTAACGGCAATTATGTTGAGCCATTTACTATCAATGGTACTACTTATCTTCCCGTTCGCGCAGTTGCAAGTGCTTTAGGTATGGATGTTAATTGGGACGGTAATACCAATACTGTTATTTTATCGAATGCTTTATCAGCACCCTTTACACTTGCTGCAGGCCAATACATCGTCGGCGAAGATATTGCTCCGGGGAAATATGATTGCAGAGCAGTATCCGGTAGCGGCAACTTTATGGGCGATGTTGAAAGTTTGGGTCTTTTTGGTCTAAATGAAATTTTAGCAGAAGAAGGCCATAAATTTTATGATGACTGCGCAACTTACAGTAATTTGCGTTTAGCAACCGGGGATGTTGTAAAAATAGGTGGGGATTTAAAAGTTGAGTTCACAAAAAACTAATTTTTGTAAGATGTATAAAACTGAACAATGTTAACAAGAACACATACAACAAAAATGCTGAACGATTTATTTCGTTCAGCATTTTAATTTTAATAAACTGCATATTTTTATTCACAGCAATAATCAATTTTTTCTTCAGGGATGTCTATAGCATCATCAGATTTTGTAGTGTCTCCAAGACCTGTTGTTTCGGAAAACACAACATTTGATTTTGCCATATTTACAGTATCGGTGGGCACAATGATTTTTGACGCCTTACCGTCTGCCATAGCAATTAATGCTTCGTATTTTTTAAGTTCCAAAACAGATGCATCTACCGCTGCGCGTTTTAATGCTATAAGTCCGTCTGCCTCTGCAGTTTTTGACAGTAATATTGCCTTTGCTTCGCCTTCTGCTCGGGCTATTCTTGCATCTCTTTCACCTTCAGCCGCAAGTATCATTGCTTGTTTGTCGCCCTCTGCTCGTGTTATGGCAGCGGCTTTATGTCCCTCTGCCTGAAGCATTGTTTCACGGCGGTCGCGTTCCGCTTTCATTTGCTTTTCCATAGCATTCTGAATTTCTGTTGGCGGAATAATGTTTTTAAGTTCAACTCTGTTTACCTTGATACCCCACTTGTCTGTTGCCTCATCAAGTATTGTTGTCATTTTTCCGTTAATTGTATCTCTTGATGTTAAAGTTCCGTCAAGTTCCAGTTCACCAACTAAATTTCTTAAGGTTGTTGCCGCAAGATTTTCAAGAGCAGAAATGGGGTTTACAGCACCATAAGCATATAATTTTGCATCAAACACTTGAAAATATATTACTGTGTCTATTTGCATAGTTACATTATCCTTTGTAATAACGGGCTGTGGCGGTGAGTCAAGGTACTGTTCCTTTAAAGTAACTCTTTTTGCAATCCTTTCAATAAATGGTAACTTAATATGAATTCCTGCTGACCAGGTTGTTCTGTATTTCCCCAACAACTCTACAACAAATTCATGCGCCTGGGGAACAATTTTGATGTTTGGAATTACAATAATCGCAAGTATTACAAGTAAATAAATTATAAACATATTTTTTCTTCCTTTCTCCTTTATTATTTTCTCTTATATTCTTTAAAATATTAAAAAGTACGAAATAACCAGAAGACCAAGAATTATTCTATAAAGACCAAATGCTTTAAAATCGTGTTTTTGAACATAAGAAATCAAAAACTTAATCGCAATAACAGAAATAATGTAGGCAACCGCCAT
Source organism: Clostridia bacterium (assembly GCA_017397315.1). Lineage (GTDB taxonomy): Bacteria > Bacillota > Clostridia > Monoglobales > Firm-18 > RGIG1864. The sequence continues at coordinate 48,875 of JAFQJA010000021.1, forward strand.
ACCCGTTAATAAAACTATTGCTTCAAAACCTGTCATCACAAGTCCGTATTTTAAAATCTTAAGAACACTTACGCCAACCATAACGGGAATTGCCATAAAGAAAGAATACTCTGCCGCAACTGCTCTTCCACAACCTACAAGCATTGCACCCAATATTGTTGCCCCTGACCTTGATGTGCCGGGGATTATGGACAACACCTGAAAACAGCCGATTAAGAGCGCAGTTTTATAAGTCATTTCGTGCATATTGTTAATTACAGGCTTTTTGTTTTTTCTTTCAACCCATATAAATAATATACCGTAAATAATAAGCATAGTAGATACTACCTGCCAGTTTTCGAACTTTTCCATAATGTTGTCAAGTAAAAGTCCGATTACCGCCGCAGGCAAGCAACCGACTATAACTTTAAACCACATATCCCAAGTGCTTTTTTTCTCCACCTTGGTTTTTGATGGTGCAAAAGGATTAAGTTTATGAAAATAAAGAGTAACTACCGCTAAAATTGCACCAAGTTGTATTACATATAAATACAAATCGGAGTTTGTAAAACCGTTGTTGTTTATCAGTTCGTTAACAAGTATCATATGACCCGTCGAACTTATCGGAAGCCATTCGGTAATACCTTCTACAATTCCAAGTATAATTGTCTTTAATATCTCCATATTGTTTCCTCCTTACATATATTTTACCAAAACTTCACCTATTTGTAAATATATATGTTAAAAACATATAATGTTTCATACAGGGATAGGAAAAATTGGTCAGAACGGAAACCCCGAACAAGCAAGGCATCGCCTTGCGGTGATAACCCGAAGGCGTACAGAGGTACATCGAGAGGTAAGGTTTTTTCGTAGTAAAAAAGCAAAAAAGGAAAATATCTTTATAAAAGATATTTTCCTACAATCAGTCATAATCACTTGTGTTTTTTGCTAATTTGGTTTAACTTTTAGCCCCGCTTTTTTACGCTCTGGCCTATTTTTACATCCCTTGTAATTTACGCCATTAGTGTAACCATTACTGCCTTTTGAGCGTGTAATCTGTTTTCCGCTTCGTCAAATACCACGGAGTTTGGTCCATCAATTATTTCTTCTGTCATTTCATAACCTCTGTATGCAGGAAGACAGTGCATAAATATTGCATCCTCTTTAGCATTTGAGAACAATTTTTTGTCAATCTGATACGGCATAAATATTTCTCTTCTTTTTGCCTTTTCTTCTTCCTGTCCCATACTTACCCATGTATCTGTATAAACTGCATCAGCATCTTTAATTGCTTCTGTTGGGTCTGTTGTTTCAACAATAGTTCCGCCTGTTAATTTCGCCTGATATTTTGCTTTTTCCATAATTTCACCGTTGCACCAATATCCTTTGGGTGCACCGATTGCAAAATCCATTCCTGCTTTTGCACAAGCCTCTGCCAACGAATGAGCAACATTATTTCCATCACCAATATATGCGAGTTTTTTCCCTTTCAAACTACCTTTGTGTTCGTAAATCGTGAACAAATCAGCCAAAGCCTGACAGGGATGGTGGTCATCAGTAAGACCATTTATAATAGGAATCTGACCGTATTTAGCCAAATCCTCAACATCTGATTGCTTGAATGTTCTAATCATAATTCCGTCAAGATAACGGGACAAAACATTGGCTGTGTCGTATATAGTCTCTCCTCTGCCCAACTGAATATCGGCAGAACTTAAAAACAAGCCTACCCCGCCCAACTGACTTATACCAACTTCAAAAGATACCCTTGTTCTTGTTGATGATTTCGCAAATATCATACCAAGGGTTTTTCCCTCCAACTGCCTGTTAGCCATTTTGGACTTTTGTTGTTTTTTCAATTTTTCCGTTAAAGTCATAAGATTTTCAAATTCCTCAACGGTCAAATCTCCTATTGTTAACAAGTGTTTCATTTATCATCATAACCTTTCTGCAACTCTTGATGAATGTATTATACAGCATTATTTATAAATATGCAATAGTTTTTATAAAAATAAATTTTTATACATTTTGCATTTTCATAATTGCTTCAACATTTCTTTTATAACGCATATTTATTCTTTTAACATACTTCTCAGCATACCGTACAGCAAATTTCCCCGCTGTACCTGCAAAAATCAGGTTAAAACAAATTATTACGCGTTTCACAAGGTCGGCGATTTCGATAAAATTGTTATCTGAATACCCTGCTGTTCCAATCAGCAAAAACCCTCCTGCTGTAATTAATGTGTTGCAAATAATCTTCAAATTTTTCATATAATTCACTCCCTTTTTCTTAATTGTACCAAAAGGAGTGTACTATAAAAAGGACAGTGATTACAAATCCAGAGTGCTTCCTCCTATAAATTCGCGAATAAGAGAAAATGGAGGTATCATATTTGTATTTATTTCTTCGAAGCCGTCCAGAAGTTCGCGGATTTTATTTATCTTGTCAATATATTCCGCATCATTTTCGCTACCTGCAAAAAGAGATCCTATATAACTTTTATACACTGCAAGTTCGTACAGAAGTGATGAGTTGAATATTATATCTGCGCTGTCTGTATAAGGATATATATTTCTCTTCGCCCCTGCTTCCACTTCAGGCCACATCTCGAAAGTTCTTTTATAGCCCGTGTTTCTGAAACTATTGTCTCGAATAAGTCGTCTTATCTGTCTTGTTGTCTGGGACTTAATTCTTTCGCCGTCGTTTCGGGACAATGCAGTCAGGGCAGAGCAATACACCTTATACTTTCTGTCATCCGCTATGTTATCGGTAATTTTACTGTTTAAGGCATGGATACCCTCAACAATAATTATTTCATCATCCTGAAGTTTAAGAAGTCTTTCCCCTTTTTTACTTTGAAGTTTTTCAAAATCAAAAGCAGGTATATATGCGGTCTTACCTGACACAAGGTCTGCCATATCGCAATTAAACCTTTCATAATCAAGTGCTTCCAAATCCTCTATTTTAGATACACCAAACTCGTCTTTCGGTATATTTTCGGGGTCCAGGTAATAATCGTCCATAGATACAGAAACGGCATTAAGTCCAAGCACCTTTAAGTGCAGTTGCAGTTTGTTTGCAAAGGAAGTTTTCCCCGACGACGACGGACCGCTTATAAGAACTATTTTCTTTTTATCTATATTTTCAAGTATTTGCTCTGCAATTTCTGAAATATTCTGTTCGTGCCAAATTTCGCTTACATTTATGAGTTGGTTTGTTTTTCCTTCTTTTACAATTCTGTTAACATCATTAATGTTAACAATACCCAGTTTTTCGCACCATCCCTTATACTTTTTCAGCACCATCTGTATTCTGTCCATCTTTATACCTCCTATTAAAAAAACAGACTGATAGTCTGTTTTTTTAATCAATTACAATATTTCTTTAAATTTAGTATATGCCGTATCCCACGCCTCTATGTCAGCAGGGGTATATGTTTTAATATCAAAAGAATCTCTTATAATAGAACGGGCTTCTTTAATATCAGATATTACGCCTTGTGTCATAAACTGAACTGCTACATTACCAAGAGCAGTTGCTTCGATAGGCCCTGCCATAACAGTTGTATTGCAAGCATTTGCAGTAAGTTGGCATAGAAATGGGTCTTTAGTACCTCCGCCCACGATATTAATTCCCGCAAAATCTTTATTGGTATCTTTTTTAAGATTTAAATATGCATACCTGTATTTCATTGCAAGGCTTTCATAAATACATCTTACAATTTCACCAATACTATTGGGAACATACTGACCTGTTTTTTTACAGAATTCCACAATTCTCTTAGGAATATCACCCGGTCTGCCAAATTCAGGATAATCGGGGTCAATAAAGCATTTAAATGGCTCACATTTGTGTGCGGCTTGTTCAAGGTCGTTAAAACTTAAGTCGTTCCCCTGCTTTTTCCAGGTGCGTCTTGATTCTTGTATCAACCAAAGTCCCATTATATTTGTTAAATATCTTGTTGTGTAGTTATAACCGCCCTCATTTGTATATGATGATTTAAGGCTGTTTTCGTTAATATGAGGCTCTTTTAATTCTGTGCCGAAAAGCGACCAAGTACCACAACTGATATACACAAAGTCATCTGCAGTTGTAGGTACAGACACTACCGCTGACGCCGTATCATGTGAACCTACAGCAATTACGGGAACAGGATTAATTCCCAGTTCTTCGCAAATTTCGTCTGTAACTGTCCCCAGAACTTCACCCGTCTTAATAATTTCGCAAAGTAAATCTTTCGGGATACCCAAGGTGTCAAGAAGTTCTGTATCCCAATCTTTTTTATATGGGTCAAGCATTTGAGAAGTTGAAGAAATGGTAAACTCATTTCTTTTAACACCTGTTAAGAAATAACTTAAGAGGTCAGGCATAAACAACATTTTATCTGCGCGTTTTAGCAAATCGCTTTTGTATTTTGCTAAATAGTATAATTGGAACAAGGTGTTAAAATCCATAAACTGGATACCTGTTTTTTCATAAAGGCTTTCCTTGCTGATTGCTTTAAAAACTTCTTCCTGCATCCCTGCTGTGCGTGTATCACGGTAGTGAACGGGATTGCCTATTAAGTCTCCGTTTTCATCTATAAGACCAAAGTCAACACCCCAGGTGTCGATACCTATTGAATCAAAACCTCCAGCAAGTTTTGCATTTACAATACCTTGTTTAATCTGGTCAAACAAATATAATATATCCCAGTAAAGAGTACCTCTAACGCTTACTCCGTTATTTGGGAAACGATGAACTTCAGAAAGTGTGATTTTCCCGTTATCAAGTGTTGCAACAATACCTCTTCCGCTTGATGCACCAAGGTCAAAAGCAAGTACCTTATTCATACCTTAATCCTCCTTAATAATCTCAATCCCTAGTTCTTCAAACTTGTATTTCAATGATTTGTCAAGTTCTGCATCTGTTATAAAATAATCCACCGCATCAAAATCCGCCAGTTTTTCAAAACCGATTTTTCCTATTTTGGATTTGTCGCAAATGTAGAAGTGTTTTGTGGAATTTTTAATCATCTTTCTTTTTATTCCGCACTCGCCCTCATTACTTTCCATAAGTCCGATGCTTTCGGCAATACCTTTGCTTGAAAAGAACATCTTACTCGCAAAATAATTTTCGCTTATACTGTTTTCAGCGTAACTTCCCACAAAAGATTGGTTTTGGCTAACAATACCGCCTATTGCAATAACTTTAATGTTTTCTGCACCCTCAAGTTCTGCAATAATTCTTAAAGAATTGGTAATTACGGTAACATTATTCATATTCTTTATTTCTTTCGCCATAAAGAATGTAGTTGTTGACGCATCTAAAAATATGGTATCTCCCGGATCAACAAACTGCAAGGCAATATTGGCAAGTTTTTTCTTAGCCTCAACATTTGTATGTTTTCTTATTTCAAGAGATAATTCATAAGTTCCCTCGTCAGCAGGAACTGCACCTCCGTGTGTTCGCTTTAAGGAGGACTGCTTTTCCAATTTTTCCAAATCTCGACGGACTGTCTCTTCTGTAACATCAAGAGTTACAGCCAGTTTGCTAACCCAAACCGCCCCATCAGTTTTCAGCATTTCAAGGATTTTCTTTTGCCTTTCTAAAGCAAACATCTGTTACACCTCACAATACTTTTGTGTAATGCTAGTCTTTGTCTATAATCTTAACTAAATCTCCGTTTTTAAGCCCTGTAGAGTTAGCATCATCTGTATCAATGTGCATCTCTACATTAAAGTCGTCTCTTACTCGTACCTGAACATCATAGAATTTTGTAGGCTTAATACCTTCGACCATAACATTTACATAGTCATTGTCCTTTATGTTATGTCTTTTTGCGTAATCAGGTGTTAAATGAATGTGTCTGTTTGCAATAATTACGCCCTCGTTTAAGTATATACTTCCTTTAGGACCGACAACTACAAGTCTTTCGGAACCTGCTGTTTCGCCTGACGGTCTTACAGGAGGACTTACTTTTAAAATAAAAGTATCTGTTTTAGAAATTTCGACCTGAGTATTTTTTCTTACAGGGCCTAAAACACGAACATTTTCTATCGACTTAAGTGAGGGGCCTACCAAAGTTACAACTTCTTCCGAGGCAAATTCTCTGCCCATTAAAGTTTTCTTTTTTGTAAGTTGATAGCCCTCACCGAAAAGAGTATATAAGTCTTTTTCGGACAAATGAATATGACGCTGGGATACGCCTATTCTTATTTCGCCGTTTGCATCTGCAATGGCGTTTTTAACGGCTTGCTCAATTTTCTTTTCATCTACTAATAACATAAAATCACCTTATTCGATATCAAAAAATTTACTTAATTCACGAGACGGCCTTGCAATTACTTCGGCACCAAATATTTTACCTATTTTAAGTGCCGCAGTCTGACCTGCCTCTACTGCCGCTTTTGTTGCGGAAACATTGCCTTTTACTATAAGTGTTACCAAGCGTCCGCCCAGTCTTTTTTCAGTATGAACAATGTTTACGCTTGACGCTTTCACCATTGCGTCAAGACCTTCTATTGCCGCAACCAAGCCTTCTATTTCCAAAATACCAAAGGCTCCGTCTATGTCCTTTACTTTTTCTTCAGGATAATCAATTAAATTTTTAGGTAACTTCTTGTTGTATTTATCTCTGTTAATATCAAGGAGGTATGCCATTTTGTCTGTTTGCGTATCTGGAGCAGGGATTACATGGGAAACAATATATTTACCCTTTTCTTTAGCATAATTTACACCTGCTTCGATTGCTGCATTTACTGCACCCACAACGCCCTCGATTTTTACTTCCATTACAAGAGGCGCCGGAACATCAGGTCTTATAGGTCTGTTTCTGTCAAACGCAATTACTTTTATATCTGCCGCTTTTGCCATAATGTCGGCCACGCATACCGCTGTTGTAAAACTGTAAACTTCTATTAATCCAAGTGCCTTCACTTAATACACCTCTTTTATACAATATGGAAACCATCAACCAAAACGCATCTGCGCTGGCGAGTAAATGAATGAGCTGCTGTTAAACCTTCACCTGTAGGTCCTGCAATAGTAAAGGTTGTATACCCCTCACCGCCTGCACCGATACCTGCATAAGATGGTGCATTTTTAACAAAGATTGTTGTTTCCACTTCTTTGGCAAAGCGTGTCAAGTTATCAACATTTTTAGAGTGAATGTGTGCACTGTGTCTGTTTCCGTGTTCTGCTTTCACTGCCAGTTCGATTGCTTCGTCAATGTTGTTTACCCGAACAATGCCGAGTACAGGCATCATCATTTCAACCTGAACAAATGGGTGATTGTTATCAACTTCGCAGATGATAAGTTTTGCATCTGCATTAATACCAAGTTCTTTTAAGAACAATTTTGCGTCTTTGCCTACCCAGTTTTTATTAATATCGTACTTACCGTCTTTCTGAACAAGGCAGAAATTTTTAAGTCTTTCAACATCCTGACCTCTTAAAAGGTAAGCACCGTTCTTTGTCATATTTGAAATAAGTTCGTCTGCAATAGATTTAACTGCGAAACATTCTTTCTCCGCAATACAGGGCAAGTTATTATCAAAACTTGCACCATCAACTATATCTTTTGCAGCTTTTGCAATATCTGCAGTTTCGTCAACAATAACAGGTGGGTTGCCTGCACCTGCACCGATTGCTTTTTTGCCTGATGACAACAGCATTTTTACAACACCGGGTCCACCTGTCGCTACCAACAACTTAACGATAGGTGATTTTACCATTTCGTCAGATGTTTTCATAGTGGGTTTATATACTGAAACAACAAGGTTTTCAGGACCGCCTGCTTCTAAAACTGCTCTGTTTACAAGGTCAACCGCATAATTAGCAACATTTTTTGCATTGGGGTGCGGGTTAAATACTACTGCATTGCCAGCAGCAATCATACCCATTGAGTTGCAAATTACAGTTTCGCTCGGGTTTGTTGATGGGGTAATACTTCCAATTACGCCGTAAGGTCCCATTTCAACCAAAGTCATACCGCAATCCCCTGTCATAACCTTTGCAGACAAATCTTCAGTACCAGGAGTTTTGTTTGCAACAAGCTGATGCTTTATAATTTTATGAGGAACATTACCCATACCTGTTTCTTCGACACCCATTACCGCCATTGTTTCTGCTTCTTCAAGTGTCAGTTCTCTTATTTTCTGTATCATTTTTTCGCGTTGTTCGACAGTATATCCCTTTAATTCCTTATATGCTTTTTGTACTGCTTCCAAAGCTTCAGTCATTGTAGGAAATACGCCTTTTAACTGCTTTTCAGGTAATTCCGGTTTTATACTTTTAATAACATTTTCAACTATTTCGCTTATGTACTTTTCATCTACCATTGTTATTATCTCCATTCCTTATAATATCGTTTTCCATATTTTCATATCGGGACTTGCAATTACTTCACTGTCTAAAAACATTCCCGATTCTGCAAGGTCTTTCTTAACTTTTTCAATCGCCGCTTCAACTGCTGCAACTTCCCCTGTTATAAGCATATACGATTTACCGCACATACCTCTTGCAATTCGCAGTTCAATTAAATCTACCATAGCAGTTTTTGCCGCCACATCTGCCGCAACTATAATTGACGCTGCAGAATATGTTTCACATACTCCAAGGGCTCTTGGATTTTCAACCTGCGTTGTACCGTAGATTGCGGGAAAAATCGCTTCATGAGGATTACCAAGAATAAACTTGTCAATCAGTTTATCGCCACACAAGGCAACTGAGGCTTCAACTGCCGCTTTTACAGCACTTAATTCACCGCTTACTAATGCTATGTATTTACCCGGACAAACAACTTGGGCTTCAATAACCTCAACGGCTGATGTTTTCACCATGGTATCTACTGCTTTTATACCTGCAGAAACAGTTGTATATTCTATCATACCTATTGACTTGCCCATTAACTGTCAGTCCTTTCTATAATTATATATCCGTTTTTAACTTCACCAACAACACCGTCTATTGAACTGTGGATATTAACTCCCAGTTTATCATCTGCCACTTCTCCGATTACCTGTCCTGCGTTTACTTTGTCGCCAGTTTTTACAACAGCAACGGCAGGTACGCCTATATGCTGGTTAAGCATTATTTTCACTTTTTTTGGTTTTAAGACTTTTTCGTTTATCGGTGCCTCTGCATCATAAACATTAAGCCCTAATCTTGTAATCAATCGTTCCATAGGAACTAATCTATATTCCCTTGCCGGATGAACCTTTGGTGTTTCATCTGCAACTTGCGGTCTGACGCTTTTTTTGCCAAACTCAGTTTTAAACACACCTATCATCATTTTGGGTGATAATCCCTGACCGCAGGAATACAGTTCGCACAACCCACACTGAGAACAAAACGCAGAATTAACAAAAATATCAACATTTTTTGTATTTCCGTTTGATGCACCATACATAATGCTGTGGGGTTGTAAATCCTGCCCTAACAAATACCTCGGGCAAAGGTCTGTGCACATTCTGCACTGACAGCATGCACTTTTCGTTCTGTTTAAATTAATACTTGTTTTTGTAAGTCGTCTTTTTATTGCTATGTGGTCTTTAGGAAGTACCAACACTGCATTTGTAGTCTTTGTAACAGGCATATTTGTTTTAGTAATGTTACCTGTCATTATTCCGCCGTTTAAATAAGCTACATCTCTTCTTGTTACTCCGCCTGCCGCCTCAATCAGCTGTGAAATCTCAGTACCCAGCGGTACCAAAAATGTCTGCGGATTTAAAACTTCGCCTGCAACTGTAACATATTTTAAAGTAACAGGTTTGTTTTTTGTCAAAACATAATATGCGTTAAGCATTGTTTCAACATTATAAACTATAACGCCAACCGAGATAGGAATCTGCCCCTGAGGAACAATTCTTCCGGTTGCTTCAAAGGTTGTTACAACCTCGTCGCCTGACGGATAAACTTCCGGCAGTCTTTTAATAGAAAAATTCTTGTACTTGTCAATGTGCTCGTATAAGGCATTCATCGTGTTTTTATATGATTTTTTAACAGCAATAATCACCTGTTGGGCTTCTACCGCTTTTGCAACTTCATTTAATGCGTGCAAAATCTCATTGGTATACATTGCAAGAACCTGTCTGTGTACTTTAAACAGTGGCTCACACTCGGCACAGTTTAATATAACAGTATCTGCCTTCTTATTCAATTTAGCATATGACGGAAATCCCGCGCCACCGGCACCTACAACACCGTGTTTTTTAAGTAGTTCTGCTAAAGAAGTTATATCTGCCACCGTATTACCTTCCTTTTAGGTTTTAATTTTCTTCGTCAACAATTCCAACAATTGCTGCGTCAATAGGAGCATTTTCCATACCGCATCCTATTCTTGCGGCACTACCTGTTGCGACAAGTACTGTTTCACCTATACCTGCACCAACATTATCTATTGCTATAAAGGAACTCTGACCTTTTTCCATTGGCTCTACAATTAAAAATTTGTTTCCTAACAATCTTTCGTTTTTCCTTGTTGAGACAATACTTCCGGTAATCTTTCCGATTATCATTTATATCTCTCCTTTCATTATTATGTAAGGGCTGTGCCACAATGAACTGCGACACAGTCCTTTTAATAATGCACTATTATTTAATAGCAGGTAAAATTTTCTCAACATCACTGTGAGGTCTTGGAATTACATGTGTAGCAATGATTTCGCCAAGTCTCTGAGCTGAAGCGTTACCAGCTTCAACAGCAGCTTTAACAGCACCTACATCGCCTCTAACCATAACGCTTACTAAACCTGAACCGATTTTTTCTGTTCCGATTAATTCAACGTTAGCGGCTTTAAGCATAGCATCTGCAGCTTCTATTGCTGCTACTAAGCCTCTTGTTTCAACCATACCTAATGCTTCTTTTTGTGTCATTTTTACTTCCTCCTTAATTATTTCTTTTTTAATTTCTTGTTTAACTTCGGGTTTTGCTTCCGCTTTCGCTTCGGCTTTTGCAGGTTTCACCTGACCTGCTGACACTTTACTTACTTTCTTTTCTTCCATAATAATCACCAATTATAACTTCGGTAGAATTTTTTCTACATCTGTGTGCGGTCTTGGAATTACATGTGAAGCCACTAATTCGCCTAATTTTTGAGCAGCGTTAGCACCAACTTCTGTTGCTGCTTTAACAGCACCTACATCGCCTCTAACCATAACGCTTACTAAACCTGAACCGATTTTTTCTGTTCCGATTAGTACAACCTCTGCCGCTTTCACCATTGCGTCTGCCGCTTCAATAGCTGCAACCAAACCTCTTGTTTCAATCATTCCTAATGCTTCTAATGCCATTTTTTATATCCTCCTTAATTTATTATTGCTATCTTTAAACCTTCCATTTTAAGGTTGGTTTGATATGCTTCATTAATATCTTCCAATTTATATTTGTGGGTAATTAATTCGTCAATCGGTAATCCGATGCCTTTTGCTCGTTTTAAGAAATCAAATGTTGTAGCGTAATCTCTTGAAGTGTAAACCCATGACCCTACTAATGTGATTTCTTTTGAGCACAAGTCAAAGTGCGGATTAATTGTAGCGTCTCCGCCGTTTATAAAGAAACCAAGTTCGCATAAACCGCCACCGTTTCTTATAAACTTATAGATGTTACTGTGAGCAACCGGTGAGCCGGTGCACTGGAATGCAAAGTCGGCTAAATATCCACCAAATGCTTCTTTCACACCGCCTGCAAGATTTTCAATTCCTTTATAATCTTTAAAGTTAACTGTTTTTCCTGCACCCATCTTTTTAGCAAAGTTTAACCTCTTTTCTTCGCCGTCAACTGCTACTATGTTTTCGATACCTAATGTACGAAGAACCGCTATGCAGATAAGACCGATAGGTCCGCAACCTTGAACCACAACTCTGCTGTTAAATCTTAAAATGCCTGTTGTTTTTGCTCTTTCAACTGCGTGAATCAAAACTGCGCAGGGCTCAATTAAAATTCTTGAGTCAAGGTCTAAGTCGCTAACATTAAATACTACTGAATTCTTTCTTAATACTATGTAGTCAGCAAACCAACCGTTTAAGTGAATGTCATCATCAGGAAGCAGTCCGTAAACACCGCCACTGCCAACATTCTGTTTGTTTAAATCATACATTGTAATATCGGGGTCGTCGTCAAACATCATACTTGTAACAACCTTGTCGCCAACACCCAAAGGTTTACCGGCACTATCTTTTTTGACATTTTTACCGATTTTTACAACTTCACCTGTTCCTTCATGACCAAGCACTACAGGAATAAGTCCGAATGGATCTCTTTTGTACTCATGAGCATCTGTACCACAGATACCGCAACCTTCTACCTTAACCAAAATTTCGTCGTCGCTGATTTCAGGAATCGGAAATTCTTTGATTTCCACTTTTTCAAGTCCTGTTAAAACTGCCACACGGCTTTTTGCAGGGATTTCTCCACTTGCCTTTGGTGCGGAAGATGTTGCAGATGACGCCATGCCCTCAAGAACCTGTTTTACCAAAAGTTCTATTTGCTGTGAATCCATTTTTACACCTCCGTTGTTTATTTATATATTTTTTTAAATATTTTACTGCCATACTCCGAAAGGATTGTGTCCTGTTCTTCTGTGCCTCCGCTGACTCCAAGTCCACCCACTATTTCACCATTACAGTAAAGTGGGTCTCCACCACCGAAAATTACAATTTTGCCGTTGTTGGTAAACTGTATTCCGTAAAGAGGCTGTCCCGGTTGAGCCATAGGCTTAAGCGTCTTTGTAGACATCTTTAGTGCTGTAACCGTATAGGCTTTATTAACTGCTATATCGTAACTTGCAATGTAAGAACCGTCCATGCATTTTACTGCAATTATGTTTCCTTCGCTGTTGGACACTGCACAAACCGCATTGACGCCCATTTCCTTTGCCTTTTCATTAACCGCATTAATTAACTCGTCAGCAATTTCCAAGGTAAGTTTTTTATTTCGTTCTTTCATTACCTGTTTTAAAACCTCGGCTACTATATTGGATAATTTTTCGTTTTCCAACTATATCACCTTATTTGTTTAATTGTTCGATAACTTTTTTAGTAATTGCGGAAACCAAATCAGCATCTGCATTACCGATTACTGAACTTTTGCAATCACCTTTGCAAGAACCACCGCAACCGTGGCAAGAAGCCTTGCCATTGTTAACTTTTGCACAAAGGTCTGCTGGGTGTTTACCGCTTAAGTTGAACTTTCTTCTGATTTCATATAATTTTTCGATTTGTTCTTTTGAGAATTCTTTTGGTCCACCAAGTTGTTTTGCTTTGAACAATAATTCAGCATAGAATTCAACAGATTCCATTTTGTGGTATGCAGCAAGCAATGAATCTGAATAAGTTAATGCACCGTGATTCTCAAGAAGTACTGCATCATAATATTGTAAGTATTTTTCAACATTGTCAGGAATTTCATCCGTTGATGGTGTGCCGTACTCAGCAATCGGAACGCAACCAAGAGCGATAATTGCTTCAGGCATAATAGGCTGAGTCAGCGGAATACCTGCGATAGCAAAACTTGTTGCATAAATAGGATGAGCGTGCACAACTGATTTTACATCAGGTCTGTGTTTGTAAACTCTTAAGTGCATTTTAATTTCAGAAGAAGGTTTAAACCCTGGATTAGCATGAAGAATTTTACCGTCTCCGTCAATTTTACAGATGTAATCAGGTGTCATAAAACCTTTACTTACGCCTGTAGGTGTGCAAAGAAATTCGTTGTCAGAAATTTTCACCGAAATGTTACCGTCATTTGCAGCAACCATGTTTCTGTCATAAATTCTTTTGCCGATTTCGCAAATCTGTTTCTTGATTTCATATTCTGAAGCCATGTCTCATTTCTCCTTTTTGTATATTATTTTTTTGTTTTCTTTGTTATATCTTTATTTTACCATATTTTTGTCAAATGTCAAGTTGTTTTTTGTTTGTTTTTCTTTGTTTTTGTTGTTTTTCTTTCCAAATACTCTTTTAATTCCGGTATTCCCTCGCCGGTTTTAGAATCTACTTTAAAAATCTTTTTACAACCCGCAAGTTTAAGCCAGTTTTCTGCTTGCTTTACATTTCCTCTCTCATCATTGATTTTTGTTACAATCCCGATTACCTCTCTGTTGCACATTCCAGTTATACAGGGCGGATATAACGAATACGGTTCGTCCGACCCTGCCAAAAGGCCTACAACATCTGACTCGTATGCATAAACTGCCAGGGCGCTTCCCAGTTGCTTCGTCTGTATGTACTCGCCCGGGGTGTCGATAATCACATCGTCATAACTTATGCTTTGAGTCTTTTCGTATTTAAACTCTTTGTTCATAAGGGCTTGCAAGAGAGTAGTTTTACCCGCCTCGCTTCTGCCTACCAACATTATCCTTTTCATTATGTTTTCGTTACGGGACAAACTGTAAAGCCGAGAGATTCTTTACAGTAATCACACACTGCAGTTACTGCCGCCTGTACCTGAGAAACCGTACCCGTTACAATCAGTGTGCCGCTGAATCTGTCAACAAATCCAAGATCGGAACCCGATGCTTTAATAGCAACATCTGCAGCAATAATTGCTGTTTCAGCAGGACTTACTGTTATGATTCCTATTGCATCACCGCTGTAATCAACCGCTCTGTCAAGACCAAGTTTCTCATACAGTATTTCGTCAGGGTTTGCAATAATGTGTGCAAGGGTAATCTGTTTGCCCGGAACAAGTTCCTGAACTATTCTCATTTTATCCTGTAATTGTAAAAAATCCATATTACCCTCCTATCTGACATTTTAGTCCACAGTTTTCAACCGCCGACTTTAACTGTTCCATTTTTTCGCTGGCAGGAGCGACAATATCTTCCATAAGATATTTCCTTCCCAGTCCTTTGTACTTATCCGAACCAAATGCGTGGTACGGAAGCAAGTGCAACTCTTTAACTCCGTCAAGAGTTTTTGCAAATTTTGCAATATCCGTTATTTCCTCTACAGTATCGTTAAATGTTGGAATGACGGGGACTCTTATAATCAGTTCTACATCTGACTTTGCTATTTTTCTGGCATTTTCTAAAATCAACTCATTTGGTTGACCAGTAAACTGCTTATGCTTATCGCTGTTAAAATGTTTTATATCCATTAAATAGTAATCTATATAAGGTAAACATTTTTCAATTTTATCGAAACTTGCACAGGCAGTTGATTCCACCGCAGTACTTATACCGTTTTCCTTGCATGCTCTTAACAGTGCCGACGAAAACTCTGGTTGATAAAGCATTTCGCCACCCGACAAAGTTACTCCTCCGCCGGAGCGTCTGTAATAAATTCTGTCCTTCAGGATTTTTTCTATCATTTCACGGACAGTTACATCTTCGCCAACGGTTTTTGTTACACCGCCCACAGTCATTTGCTGTATTTCGTGAGACTGTGATTCGGGGTTGCAACACCATTTGCACCGCAAGAAACAACCTTTTAAAAATATTATAGTTCTTATGCCCGGCCCGTCATGAATAGAGAATTTCTGGACATTGAAAACTCTGCCTTTCTGGTCAAGGTAGTTTTCCATTAAAATCCTCCTTGCTCTGTTCTGTTAATAATATCATCCTGTAAAGATTTTGAAAGAGTGGTGAACAACGCACTGTAACCCGCTACACGAACTACAAGGCCTCTGTATTTATCGGGGTTAGCCTGAGCATCTTTCAATGTTTCTTTACTTACAACATTAAACTGAACATGACTGCCTTTCTGGTCAAAGTATCCTCTTATCAGTGAAACAAAGCTTTCAAGACCTGCTCTGCCTTTTAATGCCGATGGGTGGAACTTCATATTGAATAATGTACCGTTTGACGCTATGTAGTGGTCAAGTTTTGAAACCGAGTTAGCAGAGGCAGTCGGACCGTTTATATCTTTACCTGCCGATGGTGAAACGCCATCTGCCACAGGAGTGTAAGCAAGTCTGCCGTCAGGAGTTGCTCCTGTCTGTTTACCCAGAGGCACATTTGCAGATACAGGATAAAGTCCCGCTTGATAAACACCGCCTCTTGGGTTTTTATATGTTTCAAGAGGTCTTGTGTATGTATAAGCAACATCTCTTGCAAAACTATCAACATCATCATTGTCATTGCCAAATTTTGGTACTTGATTTATTAAATCAAGAATATGCTGATACTTGCCCGTGTTCTGACCTTTGATGTTGTTGTAAACTTCGGCAATCAGTTTTTCTGTGATTTCTATTCCTCTTTCTTTAAGTCCCGCCATAATGCCTACCGTCAACTGCTGAGCCTTGTCATCATCCATGCCGTATCCGTAGTTATTGTCAAGTGCCTCTTTAAGTTCTGCCATTGTAATTTTCTTCTGGTCAAACACAAGTTGCTTTACTGCATACAAGGAGTCCGCCATATTTGCAACACCAAAACCTTGCGGTCCGGTGAAGTTATAAACTGCACCGCCCTCTTGTGCCGATTTTCCTTTTTCTATACAGTTGTCAATCATACCTGACAAGAAAGGTAATGGACATCTTTGAGCGTGAGCCACATCAATAGCATTATCTGCGTTTACCATAAGTTCTATCATATAACTTGTCTGAGTTTTATAAGCATCGTAGAACTGTTCAAAAGTTGACATCTCTGCTACATCGCCGGTTTTTTTCGAAATCTGCACTCCTTTGTCAACACCGTTAGAAAATACGAGTTCCAAAGGTCTGCACATATTAAAGAATGCTGCATCGTGCCAGCCGTCAGTTTTGCCCGCTTTCTGCGGTTCAACACAACCGATAATATTGTAATCTCTTGCATCTTCCAGAGTTAGCCCCCTGTTTACAAGGGCAGGAATAATAACTTCATCATTATAATAGGCAGGAAGCCCTACGCCTGTTCTTGTAAGTTCAGCGGCTCTTATCAAAAATTCGTGAGGAGATTTATTCCATACTCTCACCGAGAATGACGGCTGAGGCAACAACACATGCATAGTGGCGTTGATACACATATATGACATATCGTTCGTCGCATCAAGCCCCTGCGAATCCTGACCGCCTGCAATTAAGTTCTGGAACAGACTGTATCCGGCAAAGCCTTCCGCCGAAGCAGCATCTCTTATTTTGTTCATATCGTTTAACTTAATCCATAAACAGTCAACAAGTTCCTGACCGAATTCTCTTGTAATCGCACCTTTATCTAAGTCCGCTTTGAAATAAGGATTCATATATTGGTCAAAGCGTCCCGGCGAGACAGAGTGTCCGTTCGACTCAGTCTGAATAAGCATCTGCACAAACCAGAAAGACTGGCACGCTTCATAAAAACTTGTCGCACCCTTTCTTGGTACTCGCTTACAGTTTTGGGCAATAGTCAAAAGTTCCTGTTTTCTTATCGGGTCATTGCAGTTTTGTGCCATTTCAGTTGCAAGTGCCGAATATCTTTCTGCATATTTGCAAGCCGCATCACAACAAATAATTACGGCTTTTAAAAATGCACTCTTTGTTACATAATCTGCATCAGAAACTTTGCATTTCACAAGTTCTTCAGCAGCCTCTTTCGCTATACCCTCAAAGCCTACTTCCAAAACTTTTCCGTAAGCAACAGTTACATGCCCTACGCCGTTGTAAAAGTAGTTGCCTGTCGTGAAAATGTTATGCTCTATTGCAAGTAATGTTTCTTTACCCATAAGTGAAGTCGCAAACTCACTTGTTGTTTTACCTTTCCAGTACTTGCAAACCTCTCTTATCTTTTCCTTTGTCTCTTCAGAAACATAAAACGGGTCTGCAGACCTCGTTCCCATAGTATCAAGTTCGTCCAAAATCCATTGGAAAGAAAACTCAGGAAAAAGTTGACAACTTCTTGATTTCAAGCAGGTGCTTCCTACAACAAGTTCATTGTCGCGAATTGTAATAGGTATATTTTCCAAAATATGAGCAAACGCCAACGCTCGCCTTGTAATCATAGGCAAATCTTCCGTCTGTTTGTAACTTTCGGTTAAAAGCACAGCTCTGTCTGCCACAACTTCAGGTTTCGCCTGAAACAACGCATCGTAAAGCTTGTCAATTCTCGGACTTTTTTCAATCATTTCCGTATAAATCCCATTGCTCACAGCAGTACCTCCTATATGTAAAAATGTTATTTTATTTAGGTTTCATTTTGATTATACACCTAAAAAACAGAAAAGTCAATACAAAGCAAAGAAAAAAACAACATTTTCAAAAATAAATTGGTAAAAAACACAGAAATTCCCCAAAAAGTACTGTTTGTCTCTCTTTCTTCCAATATATATAGCCATTTTCTCGCAAAAAGAAATATTAAATTTTTTTTTACAAAAACTATTGATTTTTTAAAAAAATTAGTTTATAATAAAACCAAGTGGTAAAAAAGTGGTTATTTGTGGTTGATTTACCCATTTTGAAAGGAGGCGGGCGAAATGTATCACGACCTAACCGGCGAATATCAACATAATATCGACGCAAAAGGCAGAATGATTATGCCTGCCAAACTGCGTGAACAACTTGGGGATACTTTTGTAATGACAAAAGGGCTTGACGGTTGTTTGTTTGTTCTTCCCACTCCGGAATGGGTTAAACTTGACAACGAACTGCGAGACAAACCTATTTCGACAAGCAGAAAAATCAAAAGGTTTTTCTATGCAAGCAAAACGGACTGTGAAATTGACAACAACGGACGAATACTTATTCCCGGTCCGCTACGAGAATTTGCACAGATTGAAAAAGAAGTAGTTGTTGTGGGAGTTTCCACACGAGTAGAAATATGGAGCAAAGCAAAATGGAATGAACAGAACGCAGAATTTGTTGACAGTTCTGACGAAGTTGCTTTGCAGATGGAAGAATTGGGAATATGAGTAATATTACCTTTAAACACATACCTGTTATGCTTGAACAGTGCATCGAAGCACTTGACATCAAACAAAACGGAATATATGTTGACGGAACAATGGGAGGTTGCGGACACTCCTCCGCTATTGCAAAATTGGGTGGAAAGGTTATCGGCATAGACAGAGATATGGTTGCAATAGAAAATGCAAAAACGAACTTTCCCGAAATTACTCCTGTTTATGATAACTACTGTAATATAAAAAGCATACTTAATAAACTTAACATAGATAAAATTGACGGTGCATTGTTAGATTTAGGAGTTTCATCATATCAACTGGACACTCCCGAGAGAGGATTTAGTTACCGATTCACCGCACCGCTTGATATGAGAATGGATACAGGCAAAGGACAAACCGCCTATGATGTTGTTAATGGGTATTCAAAAGAACAGTTGGAAAAAATCTTCTTTCTATACGGAGAAGAACAGTACGCTAAAAGAATTGCTTCCAATATAATAGAAGCCAGGGAACTGTCCCCCATTAAAACAACTACCGAACTGGCAGACATAATTTCGCGTTCTGTCCCTGCAAAGGCCAAGCGAGACAAACACCCTGCCAAAAAAGTTTTTCAGGCAATCAGAATTGAAGTGAACGGAGAACTGGAAGTATTAAAACAGACCTTCACTGATTTCTGCGATGTGTTAAAAGAAGGCGGACGACTTGCCGTAATCACTTTTCATTCACTGGAAGACAGAATTACCAAAACTACATTTAACGAACTGGCAAAAGGGTGTCAATGCCCGCCTGATTTCCCCGTTTGTGTTTGCGGAATACAGCCAAAAGCAACAGTTGTTACCAAAAAACCCATACTTCCATCAGACGAGGAACTTGAAAGAAACCCAAGAAGCGCAAGTGCCAAATTGCGTGTACTTATGAAAAAATAATTTTAATGGAGGTTTTGCACATGTATTATCCAACCACAGGAACAAGTGCATTTAAACCGGAGATTGTTTCTCCAAGACGGAAAACCAAAAGAAAATCAGTTAAAAAGAAATCAAAAAATGATTTCAAACTGATTTTATATACAGCACTGATTTTTATGTTTATGTTCATCACCATAAGCCGTTCTGTTTTCATATATGGCCAGCATGCAGAAATAGAACATAAGACATTGCAACTTAATACACTGAAAATGGAAAACGAACAAACCGCCATTGATATAAAAAAGCAAACAGACAGTTCCATAATGGAGCAGTATGCGATAGCACATTTAAATCTTAAAAAGATGGATACAAACCAGATAGTCTACTTAAATCAAACAACAGACGACACTATGACAAAAATTGCTCACAACGAAAAAGATGTATTTGGAGGATTATTCGGATTATTTTCCGGAGCCTTGGAATATTTGAAATAATGAAAAAATAAGGTATAAGGGGAGTTTACGCTCTTCTTATACTATTTTCGTCAAAAGGGATATAAATTTTATCGGGGGAGAATGAATAATATGTCAACGGAAAACCATAAAAACAGAAAAACTCCCATAAGAAAAATCGTAAAACGAAGAACAGCCGTAATAGGTCTGTGCTTTGTTGCTGTGCTTTTGCTCCTTATTACAAGAATTGCTTATATTTTGGTAGTTCATGGAGAAACATATCAGATGGAGGCCGTGGAGCAACAAACACGCGACAGTCTTATTACATCTAAGCGAGGAGATATATTAGACAGAAACGGCAAACAACTTGCAGTATCCGCAAGCGTGGAAACTGTATCTGCCTCTCCCAGTCAGTTGTCAGCAAACAGTAAAAATGTATCTTTGGAAACCGTGGCAAAAGGCTTAAGCGAAATATTAGAACTCGACTACGAGGAAACTCTCGCAAAAATTTCTAAAAAGCAAGAATATATATCAATCAAGGAAAAAATAGAAAAAGACAAGGCAGACCAGGTGCGTAAATTTATTACCGATAATAAAATAATAGGCATAAATCTTAACCAGTCTACAAAAAGATTTTATCCTTACGGCAATTTTGCCTCTCAGGTTATTGGTACAACCGGAACTGATAATCAGGGCTTATTTGGGATTGAAATGATTTATGATAAATACTTAAGGGGCTCTCCGGGCAGAGTTGTATCTTCAAAAACTGCCGGCGGAAAGGATATGCCTTTTAAATACGAACGCATGATAGACCCTAAAGATGGTCTAAATGTGATGCTGACTATTGATGAAACCATACAAAGAATTGTAGAAAAGCATCTTGAAACCGCTATGTTGGAAAACAAATTGAACAACGGTGCTGCATGTATCGTTATGGAGGTAAAAACAGGTAATATTCTTGCTATGAGCACAAAGCCCGACTTCGACTTAAATCAGGCTTTCGCAATACAAAATAATGACGACGCAAAAGAACAAATTGATGTTGCAACAGGAGACGAAAAGATAAAACTTTATAATGAAGCATTACAAAAAATGTGGCGTAACAAAGCAGTTTCAGACACCTACGAGCCAGGTTCTACTTTCAAAATATTTACAATGGCAATGGCACTTGAAGAGAGCACGAGCAAATTAAATGACACCTTCTATTGCGGAGGTTCAAAAAAAGTAGGTTCTCATACAATAAGATGCTGGAAAGCAGGGGGCCACGGTGTAGAAACATTTGTTCAGGCAGCTCAAAACTCATGCAACCCTGCATTTATTGAAATAGGTGCAAAGATTGGCCCGGAAAAATTTTACCAGTATTTTGACGGTTTTGGTTTTTTAAACAGAACAGGTATTGATTTAGAGGGTGAGGCGTTGGCGTTATTCCACAACAAATCAGGATTTCACGAAATCCAACTTGCTACTGCCTCTTTCGGTCAAAGTTTTAATGTAACTCCGCTTCAGATGATTTCTGCGGTATCCGCTGTGGCAAACGGCGGAAAGCTTATGCAACCAAAACTTGTAAAACGACTTACAGATTCAGACGGCAATGTGGTAACTACATACGAAGATAAAGTGGTAAGGCAAATTATTTCGGAACAAACATGCGATACATTATGCAGTATTTTGGAGTCGGTTGTAGCAGAAGGTGGCGGAAGCGGTGCATATATAAAAGGATACCGTGTAGCCGGAAAAACAGGTACTGCAGAAAAAATACCGAGAGGTACAGGAAAGTACATTGCATCATTTATAGGCTTTGCTCCTGCCGACGACCCTGAAATTGCAGTTTTAGTTATGCTTGACGAACCAAACGGCAACGCATATTATGGCGGAACTATTGCCGCACCGGTTGCAAGAAATATCTTCGAAGATTCTCTTAACTATCTTAACATAGAACCCGCTTATACGCCGGAAGAACTGTCAACCCTGCAGGTTACAATTCCCAATGTAACAGGAAAACCGGTTGACGAGGCAAAGAAAGTTCTAACTGCTTTTGGTCTAAAATACAGTGTTAATGGCGATAATGATACTGTGCTTAACCAAATTCCCAAAGGCGGAGTTAAAGTTAATCAGTCTTCTACAATTATGCTTTACACAAACGAGGAAGAAACTACAACTATGACTACTGTCCCCAATGTACTGAACTGCTCTACAATTAAAGCGTCAGAACTTATGAGACAGGCAAATCTTAATATTAACATTGTGGGTGCAGGTGCAAATCCCAATCCGACAAATGTAATAGCCTACAAGCAGGACCCTGTGGCAGGTACGCAGGTAGAAATCGGCCGTGTTGTTACGGTGGAATTCCGAAAACTTGAAATAGGCGAATAGCAAACATCTTTTAAGGGGAATAAAATATGAAAATTAATGAACTGATTGAAACTAAATTTGATATTGATGTTACCGGAATATGTTGCAACTCAACAGTTACAAAACCGGGTGATGTGTTTATTGCTGTAAGCGGTTTTAAAACAGACGGGCATAAATTTGCAAAAGATGCACAAAACAAAGGTGCAGTATGTGTTGTTGCCCAGCATGAAATAAACGACCTTGATATTCCTGTGATTGTTGTAGAAAACACAAGAGTTGCACTTGCACAGATTGCTCACAATTTTTATAATAAACCCACACAAAACTTCAAACTTATCGGTGTTACAGGTACAAACGGCAAAACGACCGTAACATATCTTGTAAAATCCATACTTGAAGCCGCAGGTGAAAAAGTAGGCCTTATCGGTACGAACCAGAATATGATTGGCGACAAAGCATACGAAACAGACAGAACAACTCCCGATTCTTTGGAACTGGTTCAGTTATTTGCAAAAATGGCAGAAGAGAGATGCACTTATGTTGTTATGGAGGTTTCCTCTCACTCACTGGAATTAAGCAGAGTTCATGGTTGCGAGTTTGAAGTAAGTGCTTTCACTAATCTTACACAAGACCATCTCGACTTCCATATCACTATGGAAAATTATCTGAAAGCAAAAACAAAACTGTTTAAAATATGCAACAAGGCTGTTATTAATATTGATGATGACGGAGGCAAGAAAATTGCGTCAGATGTTGCTTGCAGTAAAGTTACTTACGGAACATGCGACGCAGACATTACCGCAACAGAAATAATCTTAAATCCCACAGGGGTTGAGTTTGACTGTCTTGATACGCATTTTACATTAAATATTCCCGGATTGTTTTCAGTTTACAACGCTTTGGCTTCTATTTCCATCTGCACGGCGTTGGGGGTAGATAAAGAGTTAATAAGAAATACCCTTGCAAAAGCAACCGGCGTTAAAGGAAGATTTGAAGTATATCCCGTAAAAGACGATTTTACAGTTATTATAGATTATGCTCACTCTCCCGACGGCATAAAGAAAATACTTGAAACAGTAAGAGGCTTTGCAAAAGGCAGAGTCGTTATTCTGTTTGGTTGCGGCGGGGACCGCGATGACAAAAAGCGTCCGCAAATGGGTAAAGTTGCGGGAGAACTTGCTGATTTTTGCATAATCACTTCTGACAATCCCAGAAGCGAAGAACCTGCAGCAATTATAAGAGATATTTTAGGCGGTATGAAAAATGCTACTGCTGACTATGTTGTAATAGAAAACAGAGAAAACGCAATAGAATATGCAATTAAAAACGCACAAAAAGATGATGTTATAATTTTAGCAGGCAAAGGCCACGAAACATATCAGATATTAAATGACAAAACAATCCACTTTGACGAAAGAGAAATCATTGCAAAATATTTAAGATAGTATTGAGGTGAATTTGCTTTGGTACCTGTTTTTATAGACGATATTATTAAAGCAGTTGACGGCACTGTCATCAGTAAAATTGAAAATTCCACAGTAGATAAAATTACTACCGACAGCAGAGAAAAAGACGGCGGTATGTTTATTGCACTAAAAGGAGATAACTTTGACGGCAATGACTTTGCTTTACAGTATTTAAAAAATAACCAAAGCATAATAGTAAGCCAAAATATACCTCCTATGGAAAACAAAAACATAATATATGTTGAAAATACAGGATGTGCACTTATTAAACTTGCAGGTTATTACCGGTCTCTTTTTGATATTCCGGTTATCGGAATAACCGGAAGTGTCGGCAAAACCAGTACAAAAGAAATGATTGCAAGTATATTATCCCAGCACTTCAATACTATGAAAACCGAAGGAAACTTTAACAACGAAATAGGTGTTCCTCTTACTCTTTTTAATCTTCAATCTAATCATAGTTGTGCGGTTGTAGAGATGGGAATGAGCAACCTTGGCGAAATGAAAAGGCTGACAAGTGCAGTAAAGCCAACCATTGCGGTTATTACAAATATAGGTTCTGCTCACATAGGAAATCTTGGGAGCAGAGAAAACATACTAAAAGCAAAACTTGAAATACTAGAAGGTATGAATGAAAATTCCCTGGTAGTTTTAAATGCCGACGACAAACTCTTGTATGGATTAAAAGGGAAACTGCCGTTTAAGCAGGTATATTTCGGTATCGAGAACAAAGATGCAGACATTGTTGCAGATGATATAACAACTTCAGGCGAAAAGGTAACATTTGTTGCGCTGGACACACAATTTACAATAAATGCACCCGGCAGGCACCACATTCTTAATGCTCTTGCCGGTATTGCCATTGGAAAACACCTGGGCATCTCTATAAACAAAATCAAAAACGGTATTATGCAGTTTAAAAACTGCGGTATGAGGCAAAACATTACAAAATATGGTGATGTAACAATAATTGAAGACTGCTACAACGCCAGCCTTGACTCTATG
The DNA here is from genome assembly GCA_017397315.1 of Clostridia bacterium. GTDB lineage: Bacteria > Bacillota > Clostridia > Monoglobales > Firm-18 > RGIG1864. Next base: position 73,812 of record JAFQJA010000021.1, read on the forward strand.
AAAACTTCAATCGAAGTTTTAAAGGATATTTCAAAAGGCAGAACCGTTGCAGTTTTCGGCGACATATTAGAACAAGGTGATTTTTCTTTTGAAGCCCACAGGGAATTAGGTCAGATAGTTTCCCAAAACAAGATTGACTTACTTCTGACTTTAGGTGAAAATTGTAAAGTAACTACACAAACAGCATCCTCTTTAGGTGTTGAAGCACATAGTTTTGACACTCACGAAGAAGTGGCAGATTATATGGAAAAACATATAAAAGCGGGAGATACGATTTTATTCAAAGGCTCGCGGGGAATGAAACTGGAAAAGGTAATTCATCTGTATATGAAAGGATAACCGTAATGACAAACAATATTTTAACAGCACTTATATCATTTATTGTAACGGTGGCAGTTTCGCCTATTGCTATTAAATATTTAACCAAACTGAAATTTGGTCAGGAAATTCGTGAAATAGGACCAGAGTGGCACAACAAAAAAAGAGGTACCCCCACAATGGGCGGTATTGTTGTTATATTTTCAGTTCTTGTTGCAACAGCATTCAATTACAAACTGCTGTCTCCAAAACTGTTACTGGTTTTAGTCAGTTCGGTGTCATTTGGTATAATAGGTTTTATTGACGACTACATAAAAGTAGTTTTAAAAAGAAATTTAGGCCTTACGGCAAAACAAAAGTCATTTCTTCAGGTGCTTGTTGCTGCCGTTGTGTTGGTAACGGGATTAAATTATGGTATCATATCCACAAATATATTTATTCCATTTTTAAAGATTTACAAAGACCTTTGATGGTTTTACATACCTGTTGCTCTTTTTGTTATAGTAGGCGTTGTAAACAGCGTTAATTTGACTGATGGAATTGACGGTCTTGCAACTTCTGTTACGATTGTCGTAATGATATTTTTTGGTTGTATATTGGTTGACAATCCATCGTTATCCGTCTTTGTAAATGCAATTTTGGGCGGATTAATCGGATTTTTGCTTTTTAATAAAAATCCTGCAAAAGTATTTATGGGTGATACCGGTTCGCTGTTTTTGGGCGGTGCCGTTGCAATGCTGGCAATAATTTGTGAAAACCCCTTAATTCTTGTGTTGGCAGGCTTTGTTTATTTCGCAGAAACGCTTTCCGTAATTATTCAGGTTACCTCTTTTAAATTGACGGGGAAAAGAGTATTTAAAATGACTCCCATACACCATCATTTTGAAATGTGCGGGTGGAACGAAAAAAAGATAGTATTGGCTTTTTCCGTAGTAACTGCATTGCTTAGTGTGGTTTCTATACTTGGTGTACTATAATTTTAAAAGGAAGATTATTGTGAAAAAACGACATGTTGATATGTATTTTCTAATAACAGTTTTTGTACTTCTGGGCTTTGGGCTTATTATGGTAATGTCAGCAAGTTCAGAATGGTCAAGGAATTTAAGTTATACAAACGGAGACGCCCTTTATTTCTTCAAAAGGCAGGCGGTATGGGCAGTTATTTCTGCATTTGTATTCGCATTTTTTGCTCTTGTAGATTACCATGTATGGGGTAAGTTTTCCAATATAATCCTTGGCGTTGTAGGCCTACTACTCCTTCTTGTACTTCTGGTGGGTACAGAAGTTAACGGGGGTAAACGCTGGATTGATTTAGGCTTTATGCAGTTGCAACCCTCTGAATTCGCAAAAGTAGGACTGATAATATGGTTCTCATGGAATTTGGCAAAAAAAGAAGACCCTCTAGCAAAATTTTGGTCAGGTCTTGTGCCATACCTCGGGATAATTTTACTGACCGATGTTTTAATTGTTCTGGAAAAACACCTTAGTGCTACAGTTTTAGTAACTCTTGTTTCTGTAGGACTCCTTTTTATAGCCGGTATGAGATGGAAACATCTCATACCGTTCGGCATTGCCGGAGTAGCGGGTGCAGTAGGTCTTATAGTAGCGGAGCCGTACAGATGGAAACGAATAACCGCGTTTTTAGACCCTTTTGCAGACAGACTTGGCGACGGTTATCAGATTATCCAATCCCTTTACGCCATCGCAAGCGGTGGTCTTTTCGGTTTGGGACTTGGTCAAAGCAGGCAAAAATTTTCTTATATTCCCGAGCCACACAATGACTTTATATTCTCAATTATTTGTGAGGAACTCGGTCTGATAGGTGCAATACTTGTTATTCTTCTGTTTTGTATATTAATATGGAGGGGAGTTCGTATTTCCCTTTTGGCAAAAGACAAATTTGGGCGTTATCTTGCAATGGGTGTAACTATGCTTATTGCTTTTCAGGTAATTATTAATATTGCCGTTGTAACATCTTCAATGCCTGTTACCGGTATGCCGTTGCCGTTTTTCAGTTACGGCGGTACTGCACTTACTGTAATAATGGGTTGTATGGGCCTTGTGCTTAATGTTTCCGCACAGGGCAAAAAATAAAGAAAGGACTAAAAAGTATGCGTGTAATATGTGCAGGAGGCGGAACGGGGGGACACATAAACCCTGCAATCGCTATTGCAAAACACATAGTACAAAAGAATCCGGAAAGTGAATTTCTGTTTGTGGGAACTGACAACGGAATGGAAAAAGTTCTTGTTCCGAAAAGCGGTTTTCCCATAACTTTTATTGATGTAAACGGTTTTAAAAGAAGTCTTTCCTTATATAATTTGAAAACGGTATTCAAAGCACTTACAGCTGTTTTGAAATGCAAAAGAATTATAAAAGATTTCAAACCTGACATTGTAGTTGGCACAGGGGGATATGTTTCCGGCCCAGTTCTTTTAACGGCATCTTTGATGAAAATTCCCACAGTTATTCTTGAGCAAAATGTTTTTGCAGGTATGACAAGCAAAATGCTCTCCAGACTGGTAGATACAGTTTGTCTGGGTTTTGAAGAAACAAGAGCGTCTTTCCCCGATGCGAAAAATGTAGTTTTAACAGGGACCCCTATCCGTGATGAACTGTTTTTAACAGACAAACAAACTGCAAGAAAAACTATAGGAATTGACAACAAGCCCTTTGTTGTGTGCTTTGGAGGAAGTCTTGGTGCAGAAACTATCAACAATGCTATGACAGACTTTATAAACAACTGTGCAGGGAATGATTACAATGTGTTGTTTGCAACCGGAGAAAACAGTTATGAAAGCGTCAAGAAAAAAATCATAAATAAAAATAACAATATAAAAGTTGTTCCTTATATATATAATATGGACCAGGTTATGAATGCTGCCGACCTTCTTATTTGCAGAAGCGGTGCAATAACAACCTGTGAAATCGCAGCACTTGGGAAACCTTCAATTTTAATTCCGTCGCCTAATGTAACTGACAATCATCAGCATTATAACGCGAAAGCTCTGTCGGACAGAGAAGCGTCGGTGCTTGTTACAGAGGAACAGTTAAAAGAAAACCCCAATGTTTTAAACAATACAATTACTTCTCTTTTAAAAGATAAAACGGCGTTGGAGAGAATGAGTAATAACGCACAGAAAATAGGAATTAAAGACGGGTGTGAAAGAATTTATAACGAAATAAAAACGGTAGTCAGGTAGACTACCGTTTGTTTTTATAAATATCCCCAAATGTGCCGTTAGTTTCGTAATTTACAACCTGCTTATAGCAGGTGGGTGCCTCCTGAAACTTTATGGGTTTCCCAAATAAATTTGGGCATACACGCAGGCCTCAGAGAGTCGGCTCCCTATCAAAATCTGTTGGTTATAAATTAAAGAAACTTATTCACGGACACCCCAGGGACTAGTATTAGTATAACCTAAAATTAAATAAAAATCAACATTTTAAAATTTTTTCACCCTACTCTGCTTATAAAATCTTCTACAACGCTTTTAAAATGTATGAGAGACAAGCCTCCCCTGTTAAACATTTTGACTAATTTCATCACAAATTTCTTATTACTTGATACATGTAATATTCCGTCAACCAGATTGTCGTCAACATAAACACATATCCCGTAATCAATTATATCTTTTCCCTCTGCCTTAGTTGCAGTTTCGCAAATCGTATATTTAAGCAATTATCGTACATCCCTTTCCTTTAAGCTTGTGTAATCATTATATCCCTGCAAAACCGCTATGGTCAACGAAAAGTCGGCGTCAAATTACTACAATGTTTTGTCGACTATTGTCGATTTAATATTTTACTTACACCCTGTCCGTGTTTTCTGTTATACCTTTTAAGTTGATACAAACTGTCTCCTTCCTTTATATAATTCATACCTTCACCACAGGAAAGAGATGCGCTAAACCCCATTATTTCCAATAGTTCTTCAGAATCGTCGCTTATTCCTCCAAAAGGATAAGTATAAGTGGTAGCAGTAACTCCTGCTTTTTCTTTAAGCAGAATTTGGTTTTTTAAAGTGTCCTCCATAAAAACTTTTTTGTAATGCTCTTTGCTTTCTCCTCTATTCTTCTTACTTCCGTTTCGTTTTGCAGTTATCGTATGCATATCAAACGAATGGTTTTGTATCTCTGCATATCCGGAATCTTTAAGTTCTTTAATTCTTTCCCAGGTAAGATAGGAGTAATTTGCATTTTCTTCCTGAGTTTCGGAATACCGCTCCGCATAAGAGCCTACAACTGACATCACCATTTTCATATTATACTTTTTTACAAGAGGATACCCATAAACATAGTTGTTATAACAACCGTCATCAAAGGTGAGTATTACCGGTTTTTCAGGCAATCTTTCGCCTTTTTTGACAAAATTTATAAGTTCTTCCATAAAAATTGCAGTGTATCCTTGTTCCTTTAAATATATTAAATCCTGTTCAAGCTCAGTGGGAGTTATTACGAACTTCCCCGAACTTGATGCATCTTTTAAAATGCTGTGATACATTATTATAGGCACTACCACCTCATTATCTTTAGCAAAAACAAAAGCAATAGTCGTAAGCAACACACCCAACACTAACACAAATAGAACAATATATTTAAGGCGTAATGTGATAATCATTCTTGTCTCCTTTATTATAATCAACAACGCTTTGTTCTGAAAAAGAGTTCTTTCTTACAAGTTCATTTCCCTCGCGTTTTACATAAGACTGATTAACTGCAAGAAAATTTGTTATGTCATATAGGTCTATCCAAATCTGATTTATTCCGTCTTTTTGGCTTTCATCAAAAATCAACTGTAAACCAATATGCAGATGTGGAGTGTTAATATTGTTGACGTTTTCTTTTGTACTGTAACCTGTCATTCCCATATATCCGATAACATCTCCCGCCATAACACAGTCTCCCTCTTTAAAATCCCGTGCATAAGGGTGGTCTTTTCTTAAATGTGCATAGTAGTAATATCTTTTTTTGTCAAAACTCCTTATTCCTATCCGCCATCCTCCGTACTGGTTCCAACCAACCGCCTCTATGTATCCGCTTTCGACGGCAATAACAGGCGTTCCAACTCCGTTCATTAAATCGTGCCCTAAATGTTTTCTTCGGTAACCGTAACTGCGTGAAACTCCAAAATCGTCAAAATGCGAATAACCGTATCCTCCGCCGATTGGGGAAAACACCTTTAATCCGTACCTGTTTTCTCCGTTTATTGTAAATTCTCCTACAAAACCATCTAAAACAGCACCGTATGCTTCACGGTAGTAAGAATAATACTTCATATCGCCCACTATTTCGGAAAAACTTGTTTCATTATTAATTTTAGAAGTTAAATCATATATATCCTTGTACTTGAATCTGGAAAAATCTCCTCCGTATTTTGCCCCCAGATATGCAAGTAATTCTACCATTTTTACATGGTTTTCATCACCGTAAGAGCTGACATCATACTTATATGCGTAATCCATAGCATTTTTTGAAACATCAAAATCTACCCATTTTATGTAATCTTTTTTCTCAGGCTGAGTTTCTTGTTCTTTTGCCGGGACATTCAGTTTTTTTTTGAATTCCGCCTCCTCCTTTATCATTTCCTTTCGTTCAATGTGCGGTTTTAACCCCACAACAGCAAAAACCAACACCAATGTAATTATAATAATGACAATATATTTGAATTTCATACAATAATACATAAAATCACCTATAAAAAAAGTAAATGCGTTTAACACATTTACTTAATTATATTATTTGGTTTTACGATTAATGCTTAATTCTTCCAGCTGTTTTGTTGTGAAAAAATATGATTTGTTGCAGAAATGACAGTCAACCGTTGTTCCATTTCCGTCATCTATTATGGATTGCAGTTCATCTTTGCCTATTGAAATAAGTGCTCGTTCAACCCTTTTGATACTGCAATCGCATTTATATTTCGGTGTTATTTCATTTAAAATACCAAATTTTATATCACCCATAAGGGCGGATATAATTTCTGTTCCATCACTGCCGTTTTCAATCATAGTGCTCACTGACGGCAGTGTTGCCACCGCATTTTCAATTTGAGTAATGATTTTTTCATCGTCAGGGTCATTCCCGGGCATCATCTGAATTACATATCCGCCTGCACTTTTTACGGTATTGTCAGGGTTAACCTTAACTCCCAATGCAATTACAGTGGGTATCTGTTCACTTGTAGCGTAGTAATAAGTCAAATCTTCTGCGATTTCCCCGGATACAAGTTCCACCTGCCCTGTATATGGAACACCGCCGTTGTTGTCTCTTACTACAGACAAATAGCCTTGCCCTATCGCACCGCCCACATCAAGTTTGTTCTTGCTGTTCAAAGGTAAATCTACATAAGGATTGGCAACATATCCTTTTACCTCTGCCTTTGTATTACCTACAACAAGAACCGTGCCTAAAGGACCGTCCCCTTTAAACTGCAAAGTTACCGTCTGGTCTTCTTTTCCCATAAATCCTATAATAGCCCCTGCTGTAAGAACTCTGCCCAACGCCGCAGTTGCTACAGGGTAACTTTTATGGATTTTTTGTGCCTCGTTCACCAAATCAGTAGTAATTGCTGAATATATACGAAAACCTCCGTTGTCCGTAAGTGCAACTGTTATTCTATCACTCATATTCCGTTTCCTTTCATAAAAAAACAGCCTTCAAATATATTTGAAGGCTGTTTAACTTCTGTCAATTCTGTTACATTGCAACTTTATATATAAAGTCCACAACTTCGAATTAAAGTTTTGTTACATTTGCTGCCTGTGGACCTTTTGCACCTTCGATTACTTCAAATGAAACTTCAGCGCCCTCTTCCAATGCTTTATAGCCATCCATTACAATTGCTGAAAAATGTACGAAAACATCAGTTCCATCTTCGCTTTCAATAAATCCATAGCCTTTTTCTGCGTTAAACCATTTTACTTTACCTTTTTGCATGCGTCATTTCCTCCTAAACAAAATACATAGCCAATATTTAACTACCAAAACAGTATAACATAGGAGGTATTTTTTGTCAACAAATTTTTTTCGACGCAAACACTATTTTTTCTGTATTTTTCACTATTTTCTTTTGTTGTTCCCAAGTGAAAGTTTGCAGCAAATCAAGTTTCGCATCTTTTAGCATTTCTTTAATCTCAGATACTGTATATGCCCTTTGTATATGCTCTTCAAAAAACCGTTTATACCCCTCTTTCGTGTTTACGAAAAAATTTAGCATCTGTGTGCTTATGCCGTTTTTATAATAATTCTCCCAGGTATAAAAAATATCATCTTCATCATACACAAAAGTATTGTTCGAAAGCACATTTTTTAATTTGTGCTCAGTATTTATGTCAAAAATAAAAATACCGTCAGGATTTAAGTAATTATGCACCAGTTTAAACATTTTTTTAAGGCGTCTTTTGTCAGTAATGTAATTTATTGCATCTAATGTGCATACAATGGCGTCAACTGTACCGTAAAGTTCAAATTCCGTCATATCCTGACACAAAAAACGAATATCAGGTGCTTTCTCTGTAGCAAGAGACAGCATATCCTCCGATAAATCTATACCAATTATATCATAGCCACGGCGTGAAAGTTCCATAGTAAGATTTCCCGTACCGCAGGCAAGATCTAAAACGAGATTTGGTTTTTTGCCATACTTTATAAAGATGTCTTCTATCCTGTCAGCCATACCGATATAATCAACATTTATCAGTTTGTCATATACTTCGGCAAACATTGTGTAACTGTTCATTTTATTCTTCCTCGTCCATACGGTCTAAAATCATAGTGTAACCTTCCGCACCGTGATTTAGACATCTTGCAACTCTGCTTATTGTAGCCGTACTTGCACCCGTTTTCTTCGCAATTTCGCTGTAAACTTCGTTTTTGCTTAAAAGTTTTGCAACCAAAAGGCGTTGAGACATTGATTCAAGTTCCATAATTGTGCATAAATCGTCAAAGAAATTACGGCACTCCTCCACCGTTTCAAGTTTCAATATTGCTTTATACAAAGTGTCAACATTTATGTTGTGCTTCATAGCATTATTTCTCCTTTTTAAGTATCTTTTTTTATTGTAACATTTTTTAAAAATAATTTCAAGTTTATTGACAAAAATAATAATTAAGTGTATAATAGTTAAACAGTTAACTATAGGAGGTAATTATGGATACTTCATTTATTGATATTGCAAACACATTTGCAAAACTGAATATAATAAAGCATAATTTGTATCACAGTATGGCAAAAGAAAACCGCCTTAACCCCTGTCAGATGCAAATTATCGAATATCTTTTAGACCATCCGGGAAGTACTCAGATTGAGATTGCCAACAAAATGATGGTAACTCCCGCGTCAATCACGCTCACCACAAAACGAATGGAAAAACAAGGTCTTATAACCAAAGAGGTTGACAGGGACAATCTTCGGTGCAAAAAACTTTTTGCCACCAATTTGGCAGAAGAATTGTACCGTAGCAATATAAAAATTTTTCGTAAAGTAGACAGGATATTGTTCGAAGGACTTCCGGAAAGAATTATATTACAGTTGAACGAAAATCTTAAGAAAGCAGTTGACAATTCCTTAAACAACTGCACAAAAGTATTAAACGAAAAAGAAATGGCCAAAATCACTACTATACTTAATAAAGGGGGAAAACAAAATGATTAAAAAATTTGCATCTTGCGTAGGCAAATATAAAATTTTTGCATTTTTAACTCCTCTTCTTGTTATCTGTGAGGTTGTGCTTGAAGTAAGAATTCCTTACTTAATGTCCCAGATAATTGATATAGGTGTGGCAAACAAAGATGTTGGTTTTATAACCAAATACGGTCTTTTCATGGTGCTTCTTGCGATTTTATCTCTTGTAACAGGTGCTCTGGGGGCGTTTACTTCATCAAAAGCCGCAACAGGTTTTGCCAAAGGCGTAAGACAAAAACTATTCCACAAAATTCAGGACTTTTCTTTTGCCAATGTAGACAAGTTCAGCACCTCATCTCTTATCACAAGGCTAACTACTGATGTAACAAATGTTCAACACTCCTTTATGATGATTATACGAATGATGGCACGCGCACCATTTATGCTTATCTCCGCAGTTTGTATGGCAATTTTCATTAACAAAAAATTAACTATGGTGTTTTTGGTTGCACTACCAATTTTAGGCTTTTTACTTGCAATCATTGCCTGTGTGTCATTTCCCCGTTTCGGGAAAATGCTTAAAAAATTTGATACATTAAACTCCATAATTCAGGAAAATCTTATAGGCGTAAGAGTAGTTAAGGCATTTGTGCGGGAGGACCACGAGTCCGAAAAATTCCGCAAAGCCGCTGAAGATGTAAGAAACGCACAGGTGCACGCAGAAAAAGTAATAATTTGGAATATGCCCATTATGCAGTTCATTATGTATGGCTGTATGATTGCAATTTTCTGGTTTGGCGGTAATATGATAGTTGTTGGGGAAATGAAAACAGGACAGTTAATAAGTTTTATTAGTTATGTTTCACAGATACTTATGTCGCTTATGATGATTTCGATGTTCTTTATAAATATTGTAATTTCCCGTGCATCAATACAGCGTATAACAGAGGTTTTTGATGAAATCCCCGACATATCCGATGAAACAGCAACAAAAACCGCTGTGCCCTCGGGAAGTATTACTTTTAACAATGTTTGCTTCGAATATATAAAAGGGAAAAAAGTATTAAAAGATGTTTCATTTGACATTAAATCAGGTGAAACTGTAGGCATTTTAGGCGGAACAGGCTCTTCGAAAACCTCGTTGGTACAACTGATCCCCCGCCTTTATGATGCAACTGAGGGCGAAATTTCTGTCGGAGGCATAAATGTAAAAGATTATAAAATCAGCGCCCTCAGGCAAAGCGTAGCAATGGTTTTGCAAAACAATGTGCTTTTTTCAGGTACTATTATGGAAAATCTCCGCTGGGGCAATCCTGATGCAGACGAAAATCAGATAACAGAGGCGTGCAAGAACGCTCAGGCACACGATTTTATTACTTCTTTTCCTGACGGATATAACACAATGCTTGGTCAGGGCGGTGTAAACCTTTCAGGCGGACAAAAACAACGCCTTTGCATAGCCAGAGCGTTACTGAAAAAGCCGAAAATTATTATTCTTGATGACAGCACCTCTGCAGTAGATACGGCTACTGACAAAAAAATACGCAACGCTTTAAAAAAATCATTACAAGAAACAACTACAATTATTATTGCCCAGCGTATTTCGTCTGTTATAGATGCAGACAAAATAATTGTAATGGACAATGGGAAAATTGACCAGATTGGTACACATGATGAGCTTCTTTCGTCAAACGAAATATACAAAGAAGTATATGAATCCCAGCAGAAAGGAGCAGATGAGAATGGCAAGGCATAATATGCAACCTGTAAGAAAACCGAAAAACATCAAAGGAACAATAAACAGAATTCTGAAGTATATGAAACAATACCGCATATCAGTTATAATTGTTGGTATTCTGGTCCTTGTAAGTTCCGCCACTTCTATTGCAGGAACATATTTTTTGAAACCGTTAATCAATAACTATATTATACCTTTTATCGGTCAGGAAAACCCTGACCTGTCAGGGCTTGTAAAAGGTGTAAGCACAATGGCTGTTGTTTATACCCTCGGGGCTTTGTCCGCATACATTTACAACAGAATTATGATTTCAGTGTCAACAGGTACGCTTCTTAATCTCCGTAAGGATTTGTTCAACCATCTGCAAACTTTGCCAATTAAATATTTTGACGCTCACACGCATGGAGAATTAATGAGCAGATTTACAAATGACATTGATGCTATCAGGGAAATGCTCTCCAACACCATAACACACCTTATTTCTTCGGGGGTTACGGTAATAGGAGTATTTTCGGCAATGCTTATACTAAACCCCGTATTAACCATCATTGTAATTGTAATGCTTGTAATAATTACACAAATTATAAAGATTGTAGGCTCAAAGAGCGGTATGTTTTTCAGGCGTCAACAAAAAGCGGTTGGAAAAGTAAACGGATACATCGAAGAAATGATTGAGGGACAAAAAGTAGTAAAAGTTTTCTGTCACGAGGATAAAGCAAAGTCAGAATTTGATAAGTTAAACGAGGAACTTCAAAATGCAGCATACGGTGCTCACTCTTTTGCCAATGTGCTTATGCCAATCATGGGTAACCTTTCCTATGTCCACTATGCACTGACTGCCATTGTAGGGTCTGTGTTGACTATTTATACAGGTTTCGACATCGGCTCTTTAGCATCATTTTTACAGTACACTCGTTCATTCTCGCAACCAATTACGCAGATGTCCCAGCAGTTCAATTCTATTCTGTCCGCCCTTGCGGGAGCAGAAAGAATTTTCGAGGTGTTAGACCAACAACCTGAAATTGACAACGGCTATGTAACACTGGTAAATGCCAGATACGAAGACGGTGAACTGAAAGAATGTGAAAACCGCACAGGAATATGGGCATGGAAGCACCCTCACCATGACGGAACGGTAACTTACAAAGAAGTCAAAGGTGAAGTTACCTTTGACAATGTTGTTTTCGGATACGAAGAAAACAACATAGTTTTAAAAGGCATTTCTTTATATGCGAAACCGGGCCAGAGAATTGCCTTTGTAGGCTCAACAGGTGCAGGTAAAACTACTATCACAAACCTGATTAACAGATTTTATGATGTGCCCGACGGCAAAATCAGATACGACGGCATAAACATAAACAAAATCAAAAAATCAGACCTCCGCCGTTCTCTTTCAATGGTATTACAGGATACGCATTTGTTTACAGGAACGATAATGGACAATATAAGATACGGCAAACTTGACGCTACAGACGAGCAGGCAAAAGAAGCGGCGAAACTCGCCAATGCCCATTCTTTCATAGAAATGCTAAAAGACGGTTATGACACCATTATAACCGGAGACGGACTTAACCTAAGCCAGGGACAACGCCAATTACTTGCCATAGCTCGTGCGGCAGTTGCAAACCCGCCTGTTTTGATTTTAGACGAAGCCACAAGTTCTATTGACACAAGAACAGAAAGGCTTATTGAAAAAGGTATGAACAGTCTTATGGAAGGAAGAACAGTTTTTGTTATTGCCCACAGACTTTCAACGGTCAGAAACTCAAACGCTATTATGGTATTGGAACATGGGGAAATTATAGAACGCGGAGACCACGACGAACTTCTGGCACAAAAAGGCAAGTACTATCAGTTGTATACAGGTATGTTTGAATTAGAATAAAAAAAGAGTACCTTATGGTACTCTTTTTTATTCTATAACAGTTGAAAATTCAATTTTTATTCTGTCGGGGTCAAATTCATTGATTTTCAAAACGGAGTTAAGTGCAACTACCGAACCTTCCGGAAGGGTCAAAGTAATTTTCGTTCCACTATTAACTTTGCTTTTAATTTCAAGCGTTCCGTTCAAACATTCAACAAATTCCTTTACTATAGCCATACCAAGTCCGCAACCCCGGGCTATCGATATTCCGTTTTTCGCCCTGTAATTACACTGAAATATTTTATTTATATCATTTTTTGGTATTCCTATTCCGTTATCGGTAACACTTAACATCAGGTTGCCTTTCACTACATCAATATCAATTTTAATTGTTTTATCTTCATTTGTATTATATTTAATTGAATTTGTGATAAGATTATTAAGCACACGCGTCAACTTTTCATAATCGCATGAAAACACAACATCTCCGTGTAAGATATTGGTTTGCAAATTGACATTGCAACTGTCAACATAAGGTTTGACAGAGGAAATATACATTGTGATATATTCCTCAAGATTGCATGATGAATAGTTTGCAGTCATAACTCTGTTTCTGCAATTGATTATGTCGTGAAAATTTGTCGCAAGAAGATTTATAGAGTTACAGCTTCTGTGAATAATACCGCAAAACTGTTCAATAGCCTTTTTGTCAACAGGCTCATCTTTTATTACATTTTCAATCATTGAAGCGGATGCTTTAATGTTTGAAACAGGTTGCTTTATATCGTGGATTACTTTACTTAATTCTTCAAAATTCATATGAATTCCCCCTGTTTACTTTCTGAAACTGTTAATAATTTCAATGTTTTTTATCAACAACTCTTTTTCATTAGATGTAAAATTATCTGTCAGTTCCGCAACTTTCTTTACAAAATAACTGCTTCCTGATTTGGAATTTAAATCTCCGAAAAGCAAACTGTCCGTTGATATTTCCAAAACATTCGCAATTTTTACCAATGTATCAAGAGACGGAATTCCTTTCGCCCTTTCTATTTGTCCGACAAAAGTTGTTGAAACATCAAGTTTCTCCGCCAACTGCTCCAGTGTATATTGCTTTGCCTTTCTTTGTTTTCGTATATTTTTCCCTAGTAATTCATAGTTCAAAACATTAACACCTACCTTTATTTAAGTTTAACATTTATTTACTTTTATTTAAAGTATTTAAAATCTTAAAATATTAACTTGTATCTTTAATATAACATATTGAAATATCTAATACCTTTTGGTATAATAATAATGGAGGGATAATTATGAAAAAACTTTCAATAATGATTGTGGCATTAATTCTTTTATTTAACTGTGTTGTTTTTGCAGACCAGTTAACCGCAGAAGTTATACAGTCCGGCAATTCTTCTTTTACCGTTGAACTAAAACTGCAGGCGGAGAAAGCACCTGTTGTGAATGTAAACGGTGAAGTTATGGAATACGCCCCTGCTCCCTTTATGCAAAACGACAGAATGTATGTACCTGTAAGACAGATTTTAGGGCAAAACGGTTACTATATTAATTATGACGAAAAAACCGCTACAATTTCTGCAATAAACACCTTGAACAATCATTACATTGTTATGCAGATAGGTAACAAAACTTATACATCTGGACAGTCTTCCTATCAGTTTGATGTTGCTCCCATAGTTTTAGAGGGAAGAACATTTGTTCCTGTAAGAATTATGTACAGCATGATGGGCTTTAATGTAGATTACGACGAAGCGACAAACACTGCAATAATTACAAAATAAGGTGATGATAATAAATGTCAGTAGGATTAGTTGACGAATACAACCAGAGTTTATGTGTTAAATCTGTTAGCTGTACAGTTGAAGTAACAGAGGACTTTGGTGTTTTCACATTAAAACAGCAGTTTTTAAATGACACCGACGAGGTTGCAGACGCAAGTTATATATTCCCGATAGCCGACTGTGAAATAATTGTTGACTTTAAAGTATATATTGGCAAAGAAGCAATTATATCCCATCTTACCAGCAAGCGGGATTCAGACTCTTTTGAGCAGTATTCTTTTGCCAACGCCAACGATTTTTCCAGTTTTAAAGTGCATATAGGTAAACTTGCACCGGGAAGAATAATAGAAACAGAACTTAAATACATTAAACATACGGAAAATAAAGATGGATATTGTAAAATAACAATACCCACGGTTGTTGTGCCTAATTTTGCAGTAGAAAGCACACAATACTCCTTTGGCGACTTTTCAAACCCTCCTGATTATCCAACGGCACTTGACTTTACATATTACGGCAGTAACATTACAAAAGCCTATTCCAACACTCACAACTTAAAATTCAATATTACAGACAGCACTGTTACTGCAACTCTTATCGATAACAATTCCTCTAACTATGAAATAGAAATTATTATAGAAAAGGACAACACCAACTCTCCTGCAATATACAGATACAACAATCTCATTTACTGTACGGTCAAGCCTGAAATAGACCTGTACTCAAGACACGGCAAAAGGTATCTTTTTATGTTAAATACAGGGGAAAAGCATAAGGCAGAAATAAAGAACGCAGTTATTGCCTGTCTTAAAGCAATGCACAAAAATGATACTTTCAATCTAATGATGCTAAACAGACAAAATTCTGTTTTCTCTGACAGTTATGTGCACCCCACCGATGACCAGATATACGCAGTGTCCAACTGGTTTAACTCATACGAATTAGGAGATACCGTAGAACTGTTCTCCGACCTGATATCTTCATACAAGCACAACGGAAACACAGTTGCCATGCTTATTACAGACGAAAAGACATCGCAAAACAAGGACATCATAAAATATATTGAAAACCACAAAAGCAACACATATTACACATTGGAAATTGACAACAAAGACGATATGGGCTTTTTAAAAGCACTGGCTGAAAATACAGGTGGTAAATACAGATTTATTTCACCCAAAAACAAAGTGGCAAAAGAAATTATAGGTGCTTTTAACATAGTGTCTGCACCTTGTATTACAGACGCCACAATTACTTTTGATAATACGGTAAACAGCATAGCAACAACCGGAATAAAAAAAATACACTACGGCGATACAATTACCGCCATTGCAGAGGTGTATGACGCTATGCCTGAAAAAATGTATGTAGATGGGAAATTTGCAGGCAGAAATATAAGTTTTGAAATAGATATAACAAAATACAAATACGGCGGAAATTCCTTAAGGTACCTTTTTGCCAAAAACACTATTGATAATCTCAACCAAAAACTTACAAACTGTTCTATGACAGAAAGCAAAGAAATAACAAATAAAATTATTGAGTTGTCCAAAAAATACAGCATTTTCAATAACTATCTGGATATGCTTTTAATGAATTCCAACGGAAAGTACTACGATTGTGTTTCAATAATTCGGCCCAAGGCGTTGCCGTACGACTGGTATTTATCCGCAATGGAATCTTATGATTTGAGAAACAATCCAAATGATATTGATACACAGTATATAAAACTGATTAAACGCCAGCGTTGCGACGGAAGTTTTCATCCATCACACACACCTGATAATTCAAGAACAAAAGAAAGTATAGCAATATACACCGCCCGCGTTGTTACGGAAATAATGAAAAACTATCCAAACCCATCACTGTTTATCTGGAATTTACGAAAAGCCGTTGAGTTTCTGATGGATTATATTGAAAACGGCGACAATGCCAGTGTTCCGCAAAAAATTACACAGGCGCTTCTTGACTGGCATAAAACGCTTAAAAGCAATGATGAAATTAGCCAAAAAGTAGAGGCTATTGCTTATATGTATGGTAATAATATATAAATTTTAAAAAAACACTTGTAAATTTCATAATTTTGGTATAAAATATATGATAGTTAAAAAAATATCAATTTTTTTAGGAGGAAAACATAATGTCAGTAAATGTAGGTATTAACGGTTTTGGCCGTATCGGCCGTCTTGTTTTCAGAGCAGCGATTGAAAGAGGTAATGTTGAAATCAAAGCTATTAACGACCCATTTATCGATCCTGATTACATGGTTTATATGCTATCTTATGATACAGTACACGGCAGATTTAACGGCACAGTTGAAGCAAAAGAAAACGCTATCGTTGTAAACGGTAAAGAAATCAAAGTTTATGCCGAAATGGATGCTAATAACATTCCTTGGTCAGAAGCCGGTGCAGAATACATTGTTGAATCAACTGGTGTTTACACAACAATGGATAAAGCAAAAGCACACTTCACAGGCGGAGCAAAAAAAGTTGTTATTTCTGCTCCTTCAAAAGACGCTCCAATGTTTGTTATGGGCGTTAACAACAAAGAATATAAAGCAGATATGGATATCGTATCAAACGCTTCTTGCACAACAAACTGTCTTGCACCTTTAGCAAAAGTTATCAATGATAATTTTGGTATCGTTGAAGGTCTTATGACAACAGTTCACGCAACAACTGCTACACAAAAAACAGTTGACGGTCCTTCAAAGAAAGACTGGAGAGGCGGTCGCGGTGCTGCATTCAATATCATTCCTTCATCAACAGGTGCTGCAAAAGCAGTTGGTAAAGTTATTCCTCAGTTAAACGGCAAATTAACAGGTATGGCATTCCGCGTACCTACAGCTGATGTTTCAGTTGTTGACTTAACATGCCGTTTGGAAAAAGGTGCAACTTATGACGAAATCAAAGCTGCAGTTAAAGCTGCTGCTGACGGTGAAATGAAAGGTATCTTGGGTTACACAGAAGACGCTGTTGTTTCAAGCGATTTCATTCACGAATCAAGAACATCAGTATTTGATGCAGGTGCAGGTATCAGCTTAAACGACAACTTCGTTAAATTAGTTGCTTGGTACGATAACGAATGGGGTTATTCAAACAAAGTTCTTGACTTGATTACACATATGTATTCAGTTGACAACAAATAATTTTCCTTATCAGAAAAACCGTGAGCATTGCTCACGGTTTTCTTTTATATAATCTGTTCAATTCTCTGAACTTTTCTTTGTTTATACTTTGCAACTGTTCTTTTGTAATCCTGAATCGCCAGTTTCCTTCGGCACTGCCGGGAGTGTTAAGCCTTGTGTCTGAACCGTATCCCAAAAGATCCTGAACAGGCAATATCACCGTGTCAGCGTGGCTTCTCCACAGTGTGCGAAGAACATAATCAAAACCGTCTTCAAAGTTACCGCCAAAGAAACCGCAATAAGAAAGCATATCCTTCTTCCTTTGCGAATCAAGTTCCCACAAGTATCCAAGAAGAGTGTTGTTGTCGTGAGTGCCTGTGTATGCAATGCAGTTTTTAGGATAGTTGTGAGGCATATTTGTACTGTCCGACCCGTCTATAAACCCAAACTGGAATACTCTCATTCCGGGGAAACCGCTTTGCTTTACAAGAGCATTTACTTCCTCTGTTATTTCACCCAAATCTTCCGCTATAATCATACAGTTGCCAGCGTTTTGCTTTATTACATTTATAAGTTCCATTCCGGGACCTTTTTCCCATCTTCCGTTTTTTGCAGTAGTTTCGTCGCCGTCAACTGACCAGTATGCTTCAATTCCTCTGAAATGGTCTATTCTTATTCCGTCAAACATTTTTGCCATAGCAGAAATTCGTCTTCCCCACCAACTGTAACCATCTTTTTTCATTTCTTCCCAGTTGTATATGGGGTTGCCCCACAACTGACCGTCTGCACAAAAATAATCGGGAGGTACTCCCGCTACCTTTGTCGGTTTGCCCTCGTTATCAAGGCAAAACAGTTTTTGGTTACTCCATACATCTGCACTGTCTAAAGAAACATAAATAGGCATATCGCCAATTATTTTTATGCCGTTTTTGTTGGCGTACATTTTAATTTCCGCCCACTGAACAAAAAACTCGTATTGAATAAACTGCCACATAAACAGTATTTCGGGGTTTATTTCATCATTGTCCCACTTTTGCCAGGGCTTTTGTCCGTTCGCCTCTTTTTTTGCCATAAACATACAAAAGGCGGAAATTTCAGCATTTTCGTCAACGAATTTTTTCACTTGTTCTATGTAGTTACATTTTTTTGATGCCTCAAATAATAAGGGCAAACGTTCTTCATAAAGCCGAGCATATTCACAACTGTAAGGTGTGTTCTGATAACTGTTTTTTAATTGCTCATCTGTAATAACACCTTTTTTATGCAGTATTTTCAAATCTACAAAATAGGGGTTGCCTGCAAAAGCAGAGTACGACTGGTATGGGGAATTAAAACTGTCCGCCATACAAAAGGGCAAAACCTGCCAGTAAGAAAAATCACATTCCTTTAAAAAATCTATAAATTCTTTTGCATTGTCGCCAAATGAGCCAATTGAATAGTCTCCGTATAATGACGAAATATGCATAAGTACACCGCTCGTTCTTGCCAAATTTTACAACTCCTTTTTGTAGATTACAAAATGCTTAATGTAAGCGTCAGATTGGGAACTCAAACCACTCATTACAATGTCATGATAGGTTGCATTCTCGTTACACAAATAATATACCAAATCTTTTGACTGTTGGCTGTTCGGTAAGTTTACTCCGCTGTTATCCATAAACATATCCGTATAGGTATCCACTAAATGCACACCATTGTCATAATATGAAACATAGTATTTCCCATCTGCGAATCCCACATCAAAAACAAAAACCATATTATTTTCGGAATAATATTTAACAACTCTTAAAAAGGCATTTTTACCCGTTCTTTTTCTTTCTAAAAAATCATCAAATTGTTCTTGCCCATAACTGATGTATCCGTTTTTCATAACAACACATTTATCATTCTTGCCTTGCTCTATGGTGTAATTTCTGTAAATTTCCGATAAAGGTGCATAACCCATATCCGTTATATTTTCCATAAAAGCATCTCGCTCATACCACTCTATCGATGACACACCAAGGTATGCTGTAGGATTGTAATAATAAAATGCACCTTTTCTTATGGTGGTAGGAGAATTTATAATAAGTTCTTCGCTTTTATTACCAAAAAAGAAAGTAAGTTCGTATTTATAACCCATTTTGCCCAAAGCAACCTCTGTTCTTTTGAACTTTGATGCACTTATATTTCGGACTATTGCCTCTATCCTTTCGGGTTCATTAACTATAAACCCCTGCCCCGTGTTACCGTTAAATATATAAATTTCTCTTATTTCTTCCGAGTCTGCCCCGCTTAAAAATCTTACAGGAATATTGTACCATATAAATAAACCCAGCACAAAAACAATTGCCAAACCGATAATTATAAGTTTATGTTTCATTTTATCACCTTTGTTCTGCAATATACCAATTTTATTAAATTACATCTTTTATCAGATAACATGCTCTCTCATAATCTTTTTTATGAACATAGATTTTATATTCATAAGAATAATCCTGATTTATTCCAAAACTTCCATATCTGCCTCTTTTATTTTCAAATACCGATGCACTTTGAAGATTGGTTACTTTTGTTGTATAATTAATGCCATTGGCAGATAAAACACCGCAAACCGCTGACCTGCGACCTGTATCCATGGTAATAAGCAATTCTTTTCGATTGAAAATAGTAATCATAATAAAACTCCTTTTGTTTCTTTCGTTACCGTAAGGCAGAACTTCACTTACTGAAAGTAAACTTCACTATCGAAGATAACTTCACTTGCCCGTAAGGGCAAACTTAGTTTAAAGGTGTATAACCTGTTTTTTCAACAAGTTCCTGTCCCTGAGAAGATGTCGCCCACTGTACAAATTTTTTAGTGTTATCTGTTGCATCGCTTCTTGTTACTGCAAAAAACTCTGAAAAGATGGGATATGTACCGTTTTCAATATTTTCAAGAGTTGGTGCAATACCGTTTATTTTTAACAGTTTTATCTGGTTGTTATTTACCATCTCATTTGAATAATATCTGAATGAATACCCAATGGCGTTTTTGTAATTTTTGTAGTCTGCAGTTTTGCTTATAATTCCGCCCATACCTGCTATTACATTTTCTTCAGGAGGTGTCATCAGTTCCTTGCCGTTCATTATTTTTAAAATCGCGGTCTGGCTTCCGCTTCCTTCTTCTCGCTGAAATGCTCTAATGTTTCCAAAGCCCTCAACTCCTAGTTGTTCCCACTTCTTAATTTTGCCTGAATAAATGTCCTGTATCTGTTCCAAAGTGATATTTTCAAGAGGATTATTACTGTTTACGAAAAACACAAAAGCCTCCTTGCCTATGGGAGTGAACATCAGTTCTACATTGTTTTCTTTTGCAAACTGAGTTTGCTCCTTTGACGGTCCGCCCACAAAAATAATGTCCGCATCACCTGTAACTATCCTTTCGTATGCACCGCCCGTTGTAGAACAATTCAAAATTTCGTTTCCTTTGAGTTGTATTTCGTTTAGTGCACTTTCGGGATATACCGCCTTTGCAAATGCCGAATATATTGGATAAAGCGCTGTCGCACCGTCAAGGCGGGGTATGTCATCAGAAATTTTTAATGTTGCCTCACCGTCTAAATTTGCAACTTTTGTATCTTCGCCGTAAGGAAGATACTGCCACAAAAGATTTCCGCTGTCATCAATGGTGGGGATACTGTCCACATAACTCTGGTAGCCGTAATGCCCCGAAAACGCTATCATACACAGCAAAAGACAAATCACTATAGGCATATACACTCTTTTGTTCTTCCCAAATCCTAATATCAAACCCACAAACAAAACACATAAAAGTATTGAAACAATTACTGTCAACGATATGTAAAAAGTGCTGTGTTTTGATGAAAATGCGATTAACAGTGCACCAATTAATGTGTATATTACAGCAGTAAATACAAGACCTGCCGTAGCCCATATCTTACCCAGTAATCGTGATTTGTCAAACTTCATAGAGATAAGCCCTGCGACTAATAAAATCAAAGGTAATATAAACACAACAACGCTCATTATTATCCCCCCATACAAATAATGCTACCAACCACTCTTGAACAAGAACGCCCTTGCCAAGTTTAATGGATGTACCAATTGTTATTTTTTTAACCGTCTTATACAAACCAATGTTTTCTTGAAAGTCCGGTATAGTCATTATCAATACATCTCTTATAATTTCAATTATAACATTTTTCTGCACTAATATCAAGACAAAAAGATGTATTCGATTGCACCGCCGGTCTTCAAAAAAGCAACCCCCTTGACATTGTCAAGGGGGGGTAATACAATTACAATTTCTATATTAAATTAACCAAAATATCTCTTCAAAAGTCCTGCAAAACCGCAACCGTGCCGAGCTTCGTCTTTTGCCATTTCGTGAACAGTATCATGAATTGCATCGTATCCTAATTCTTTTGCTAATTTTGCAAGTTCTACTTTACCTGCGGTTGCACCGTTTTCAGCTTCAACACGCATTTCAAGATTTTTCTTTGTTGACTCAGTTACAACTTCACCCAGCAATTCCGCAAACTTTGCAGCATGTTCTGCTTCTTCAAAAGCGGCTTGCTGATAAAAAGCACCAACTTCAGGATAGCCCTCTCTTATTGCTTGTCTTGACATTGCAAGATACATACCAACTTCTGTACATTCGCCCATAAAGTTTGCTTTCAATCCTTCGATAACTCTTTCGTCAACTCCTTTTGCAACGCCTATTCTGTGTTCATCTGCCCAGGTCATTTCCCCTGACTGTTCAGCAAATTTATCTGCCCCAGCATTACATACCGGGCATTTTTCAGGAGCCTGGTCTCCCTCATGAACATAACCGCAAATTTTACATACCCATTTTTTCATTTTCATGACCTCCAAAATATTTTTAATAATAGTAATTATTCCTGTTTTCTTTTATTATATCATATTTTATATATTTGTCAATAGTTTTTTTAAAACAAATTCCAATTTATCGGCTGTATTTTATTGTCAATCAAAAACTGATTTGTTTCAGAAAAATGTCTGCAACCGAAAAAGCCTCTGTAAACTGAAAGAGGGCTAGGATGAACTGCTGTTAACACTTTATGCTGTTTATTAGTAACAAGAGGTATTTTTGACTTGGCAGGACTTCCCCAAAGAATAAACACCATTGGTTTTTCCCTTTGGTTAAGAAGCGAAATAATTTTATCGGTAAGAATTTCCCAACCCATATTTCTGTGGCTGTTTGCCATTCCCTCACGCACGGTCAGTACTGTATTAAGAAGCAGTACTCCGTTTTTTGCCCATGCAGTCAAATCACCGGACGACGGAATTTTAATTCCCAAATCATTATGCAGTTCAGTAAAAATATTTTTCAATGACGGAGGTGGTTCCACCCCTTTTTGAACGGAAAAGCAAAGACCGTGTGCCTGCCCAAAGCCGTGGTAAGGGTCTTGTCCCAGTATTACCGCTTTAACATCAGAATAGGATGTATAGCGAAGCGCATTAAATATATTTTCCATTGCAGGATATACATTAAAATTACTGTATTCGTATTTCAGAAATTCCCTCAATTTTAAATAATAATCTTTTTTAAATTCGGGTGCCAGAAGAGTGTCCCACTCATTTCCTATATTTACCAAAACATTCACCTCAAGTATATTATAATACACCTTTTGCATCCGGTCAAGTTGACAAAAGCCCGATATAAAGGTATAATACTTATAAAAATTATATTAGGAGTTAAATATGAATAAACCTGAATTATTGGCCCCGGCGGGCAACCTTGAAAAATTAAAAACCGCACTGATTTACGGTGCTGACGCTATATATGCAGGAGGAGAAGAATTTTCTCTTCGTACCGCCTGCGACAATTTTACACCCGAGCAGTTAAAATACGGCATAGATTTTGCACACAAATATGGCAAAAAAATCTATATAGCAGTGAATGTAATAATGAAAAACCGTGATTTAGAACCATTATCACGCTTTGCGGAACAGTTATACGATTATGGTGCAGACGGCGTTATCGTTTCTGATTTAGGCGGTTTTGATGTTATTAAAAAATCCGCTCCAAAACTTGATATTCATGTGAGCACTCAGGCAAATATTGTAAACCATCAAAGTGCCAATATGTGGCATAATTTGGGTGCAAAAAGAGTTGTTCTTGCTCGCGAACTTACTTGCGAAGAAGTAACTCAAATACGGCAAAATACACACCCCGATTTAGAACTGGAATTGTTTGTTCACGGAGCAATGTGCATATCATATTCAGGCAGATGTTTATTAAGCAACTATATGACAGGCAGAGATTCCAACAAAGGCGACTGTGCACAGTCCTGCAGATGGAATTACCATCTTGTTGAAGAAAAACGCCCCGGCGAATATATGAAAATTACTGAAAACGAAAACGGAAGTTTTATATTCAATTCTAAAGATATGTGCCTTATAGAATACTTGCCTGAAATAATAAATTCAGGCGTATCAAGTCTTAAAATTGAGGGCAGGGTAAAAAGCGAGTACTATGTCGCGACAGTTGTTAAAGCATACCGAGAAGAGATTGACAGATATTTAGAAAACCCCTCTAAATATGTTTTTGACCAAAGCAAGTTGGAAGAACTGTGCAAAATCAGCCACAGGCATTATTCCAGGGGGTTCTGGCACAACGACTGTAATAATAACGGTCAGATATACGAAACAAGCGCTTATATAAGAGATTACGATGTTGTTGGAACTGTTGTAAAATGCGACAACGACGGAAACGCAACAATATACCAACGGAACAAGTTTTCCGTTTGTGAGGAAATTGAAATACTAAGACCTCAAGGCGATTTTTTGAAATTTACCATAGATAAAATGACAGACAAAAAAGGAGATAGCATACAGTCTGCACCTCATGCGCAAATGGAAGTTAATATGAAATTACCCCAATATGTTCCTGAAAACTCAATGTTAAGGAGAAAGAAAAATTAGTTTTTATACAGGCTTGGCACTTCTCCCACTATTACCGTTTCAGTAACGGGCACTGTTGTCTGTATGTCAAGTTTGATATTTCTCCTCATAAATATAATATTTATTTCGGCGTTTACCGAAACAGAGATATTGTGTTTTGTCTGGTTGACACCTGCCGACACAAAATCGCTTACGAAATCAACGGAGGCATATCCTACCCTGTTAATTTTAATTGGAATTTTTGGCCCCCAACCAGACAACATAGCGGACGACAAGACACTTCCCAAAGGTATATTCAGTGTTTTTTCCTGCAACTGCTCCATTTCTCTGTTAATGGTAACCGACAGTTGGGATTTTAAAAAATTAAGGTTTTTGGTGTTGGACTCTATAGCAGTTATAATACCGTTACTGTTTTGACTTAATTTGTATAAACTACTATACGAAATATCATTTTGTTCAATCACCGATAAAACGGTATTATTAATTGTGTTTTCAGTCTCACGAGAAGCTGTTGTTTTTGCCATAACTGATATAACAGGGAAAAAGGATTTTTGAACTGTAAAAGTAGTTATGACTAGCCCTGCAAGGAAAACAAGCAAGACTAAAAACCAAAACATTTTTCTTATATTAACTGCATATATAATTCTCCCGCTGTATTTTTTAAATCTTAACATAGGCATACTCCTTCTACTATAAAATATATTAAATAAGTTTTTATTATGCCTTGACTTAAAAAATAAATATTTGTATAATGGTACTATGGCAATGCTGGTGTAGCACAGTTGGTAGTGCAGCGCATTCGTAATGCGCAGGTCACGTGTTCGAGTCACGCCACCAGCTCCATTTTTATTCGCACCTGTGGCGGAATTGGCAGACGCGCATGGTTCAGGTCCATGTGAAAGCAATTTCATGCAGGTTCAAGTCCTGTCAGGTGCACCAAAAAAAATCACTTAGGTCTTTTTGCCCTAAGTGATTTTTAATTACCAATAATATTAGTTACATTCTGCAGTTAAAGGACCTGCTAATTCTTCAAGGTAGAACAATCTACCGGGCATTGTCGGAATAAATGTTGAAGTAATGTGCTTGTCAGGACCATAATGAAGAGTTGTCAAGAAACTCATACCCTGCCACTGCATACCTCTGCCTAAAGCACCATCGCAACCTCCTATAATGTAGTCAGCCTGTAAGAACAGACCAGGTCCGATTGTGTTTGCTGTACAAGGAACTAATGTTGTACGGCTTTTGAAACTTGTGATAGCGTTTTGTTCTATTGTTAAAGGATGAAGTTTTGCACCTATTCTGTAGCACTGTTTCTTCCATTCTTCAACTGTTTCAAACTCTGCACCGAAATGTGGTTCCCAGAAAGCAATATGACACATTCTGCCAATACCGAACACCAATACAAGTTTTGCTCCCTCTTCTTTTAGTTTTCTTATTTTTTCCGGGTATGTAGGAAGATTCTCTTTTGTAGCAAAGTTTCTTTGCGCAGGCGGAATAGTGTTTTCTCCCAATTTGTTGAAAAACGCTTCTTTCATACTGTATTCAAATGATGCCTTATCTGTGTTGGGCAAAGTGTTACCCTCTGCGTCTGCCCACTCGTCCATATTAAATGTATAAACATGGTCGCATTTTACTTTCCATTCTGTCAAGAAATAAACTGCCCATCTATACATTCCCATAGGACCAACAGGTAAAATCATAGCAAGTTTTTTCCCTTCGTCGCGTGCATTTTTAATCTGCAATGCAATTTCGTGTCCCATTAATGTGTCAAATTCATAAATATCTTTGCATGAAATGGGGTTAAAATCCTTGTGCCAGAAATCTTCTCTTTTAACACCCATTTCGCAACATTTGTCAATTTTCGCCATATCCCAGCCCTGGGGGTAGTAGTTTTCCAACAAACTTCCTTTAACTGTGCTCATAAAATCCATAATAAAATCTCTCCTTCTTTATATTTTACGGTAACAACCGTTTTGTGATAACTTTAGGCCATACCATAGCCTGCCTGAAACCTTCTGCATAATCAACTCCGCATTGTAAGCCTCTGAAGCGTGAACAAGTGCGTACAAATTCAGCAAAATCAATATGGTCGTGGTCTCTCATCCATTTAAGCTGACTGATATGACATTCAAGCATTTCAAGTTTTAAGTCGATTTCTTCTGTAATATCTACATATTCTGTAGGAAGAAAATCAACTCCTGCCAATGTATCCATATAGTAAATAGGTGTAACTGCTGCCTTTCTTCCGCCGTTATACTGAGGAACACTTGCCACAAACGCCGCATCAAATACGAGTTTCGATACCGCTGTATGGTCAGGCATATAATCGTTTGGTGCGTGAGTAATAATAAAATCGGGCTGAACATCAATAATTAAGTTCGCAATTTTATCACGCTGTGCCAACACTGCAGCATCAACAACCAAATCACCTATATCCATTGTTACTACATCTATTCCTGCTAACTTCCCTGCATTTTTTGCTTCTTCTGCCCTCATTATACGAAGTTCATCAGAGGGGATTATCTCATGTCCCATATTACCGTTGCATACATGGCACACCGTAACCTTATCTCCTCGCTTCACGCATTTTGCAAGGGTACCGCAACAAGCAATCTCTATGTCATCAGGATGACATCCTATTGCCAGTACATTCATCTTAAACACCTCATTCATAGTTTTTATACCTTAATTATACAATAAACATTTAATTATGTATTTAACATTTTTTATCGTGTTTTTAACATTTTTTCCATATTTGTATTAACAAAAACATCATCTATAATGATTATTATTATAAAAACGATACAGAAAAATTTCCATACCGTTTTATGTCCATGTTATACATTATCCCAATATCTGTTACCGTTCCGCTCGTTCAAGCGTCTCCATTGCCTGTTAAAATCAACGGATTGTTTTTACGCCAAATTAGTCCTTATATAAAACATATTTTTCAATTACTTTTGCAGCACCGTCATCGTCATTGGACAAGGCGACAACATCAGCAATTTTCTTTATTTCTTCCGTAGCATTTCCCATGGCGACGCCAAGACCTGCCCACTTAAGCATTGGAATATCATTTGACGCATCTCCTATTGCCATAGTTTCTTTCTTGCTTACACCCAGTATGTCGGCAATCATAGAAATGCCCATACCTTTGTCCATATTTTTTACCCCAACTTCCAGTGCACCGGGAAATGCACTTGTGTGAGAAAAATACTCTTCATCTTTAAACAAATGCTGATATTTGCTTTTATGTTCGTCATCACGAAACCATATATTGATTTTTTCTGCCTGTTTTCTTTTTTCTATTTCGGAATACAAGTCAGGCACAACCGTTCTTGTACCTTTTATTATTTCAAGCAAGTGAGGACGCATTCCTAGTTTTTCCATATTATCGTAATAATAGTTGCTTGTGTATATTTCACCGCAATACACTTCTATGTATGCGTCCAGCGTCAGTGCAATTTTTAATTTCTCAAGCAATTTTTCTTGATTAGGAAGTACCTTGTATATGATTTCGTTGCTTTCCAAATCATAAATAACAGTCCCGTTTACCGCAACCAAATATCTGACAGGCAACTGCGGAAGCACGCTTTTTGTTTCGCACATTGCTCTGCCTGTTACAGGAACCAAATGAACCCTTTTTTGTTTTGCTTTTAACAGCACATCGTATGTATAAGGCGTTACACCGCCGTTATGGGACAGCATGGTGCCGTCTAAATCAAAACCTACTAATTTTATGCTCATTTTTATAACCCTCTGTTATATATTTCCTGGCGTTTTGATATTCTTCATCTGTAAGCAATTTCGTACCTTTTAAGGGATAAGGAATGCCCAGAGTTTCGTATTTTGTTTCTCCCATCGAATGATACGGCAACACCTCTATAGCACGAACATTTTTAAGTCCGCCCACAAATTTACCAAGCTCATACAAATCTTCTTTTTTATCGGTAATTCCCTTTATAACAACATGC
This sequence comes from Clostridia bacterium, assembly GCA_017397315.1. Taxonomy (GTDB): domain Bacteria; phylum Bacillota; class Clostridia; order Monoglobales; family Firm-18; genus RGIG1864. The sequence goes on from JAFQJA010000021.1 coordinate 102,169, forward strand.
CTTATCCATACAGGGATATTTTTCTTTTCAAGATATTTTGCAAAAGCCAATATGTTGTTGTTATCCGCCCCGGCTATAGCCTTGTGCTTTTCACCATCAATATGCTTAACATCCAAAAGAACAAGGTCAACATATTTAATAAGTAAGTCATACTTGCGAGTATCTTCGGGATTAAATGTAATCCCCGAAGTATCGACACAAGTATGAATCCCTTTTTCTTTTGCCTTCATAAACAGTTCTGTTACAAAGTCTATCTGCAAAAGAGGTTCGCCACCGGTAACGGTTATGCCTCCTTTACTGTAAAAACTTTCGTTTTTCATAAACTGCTCTATCAGTTGGTCTGCATCGGTTTTTGTCCCTTTACCAACTTCCCAAGTGTCAGGATTATGACAGTAAACGCATCTCAATGGACAGCCCTGCAAAAAAACAACAAATCTGATTCCGGGGCCGTCAACGGCGCCGAAACTTTCTATAGAATGAATATACCCTTTCATCAAATTCTATCGTGGAAGGTTCTTTCGATAACCTCGTCCTGCTGTTCTTTTGTCAACTTAACAAAATTAACTGCGTATCCGCTTACCCGGACAGTAAGCTGGGGGTATTTTTCAGGATGTTTTTGCGCATCCAAAAGTGTTTCTTTGGTAAAAACATTTACATTTAAATGGTGTCCCCCTTTTTCAACATAGCCGTCTAAAAGGGCGACCAGATTATCTATCTGACTGTCTTTTGCTTTCATTGTATTTTCCCTCCTTATTCATCATTTGCATCGAGGTCATCAAACAGCGTAGGTGTAGCACATGAACCGTTTGCACAATCAAAATCTATAATCAAATCCCCAACAAGAATTCTGTCATCTTTCCCAAGTGCACTGGGAACAATCGAAAAGGTATTTGAAATACCATCCTGCGCATCTCTAAAAGGCAATTTTGAAACTGATGACAAAGAAGCAACCGCACCTTTTGTATCTCGATTGTGCATAGGATTTGCACCTGGTGCAAAAGCTTCTCCTTTTTTTCGTCCGTCAGGTGTTGCACCTGTATATTTTCCATAAACCACATTAGAAGTAATGGTCAGAATTGAGGTGGTGGGTATGCTTTCTCTGTAAGTGTGATTTTTTCTTATATGCTCCATAAATTTATGAACAATATCATAAGCAATAGTGTCAACCCTGTCATCGTCATTTCCGTATTTCGGAAAGTCGCCCTCAACTTCGTAATCCACAACTACTCCCTGCTCATTTCTTATTGCTTTTACTTTTGCATATTTAATAGCAGAAAGCGAATCCGCAACAACCGAAAGTCCGGCAATACCTGTAGCAAACCACCTGACAACATTTTTGTCGTGAAGAGCCATCTGAATTTTCTCATAACAGTACTTGTCGTGCATATAATGAATGATATTTAAGGTGTTAACATATACACCTGCTAACCATTCCATCATATTATCATATTTTTCTATTACTTCATCATAATCAAGATACTCTGAAGTTACGGGACGGTATTTTGGACCAACTTGTTTTCCGGACATTTCATCAACACCGCCGTTAATCGCATAAAGCAAACATTTCGCAAGATTTGCTCTTGCACCGAAAAATTGCATTTCTTTCCCCAATCTCATTGAAGAAACGCAACAAGCAATCGCGTAATCATCGCCGTGAGTAAATCGCATCAAGTCATCGTTCTCATATTGCACGGAAGATGTTTCAATAGAAATCTTTGCACAGTATCTTTTAAAGTTTTCAGGCAATCTTGTTGACCACAAAACCGTAAGATTTGGTTCGGGTGCAGGGCCTAAATTTATAAGGGTATGCAAATATCTGTACGACATTTTTGTAACCATGTGGCGACCGTCTATAGCAATACCGCCTATTGACTCCGTTACCCACTGAGGGTCTCCCGAAAACAATTGATTATATTCAGGAGTGCGGGCGAACTTAATCATACGAAGTTTCATAATAAAATGATCAACCATTTCCTGAATTTCTGCTTCTGTATATACTCCGTTTTCTAAATCGCGTTTTGAATAAATATCTAAAAATGTTGAAGTTCTGCCTAAAGACATTGCGGCACCGTTTTGCTCTTTAACGGCAGCAAGATAAGCAAAATATAACCACTGAATAGCCTCTTTTGTATCTTTCGCAGGCTTTGAAATATCAAAGCCGTATGACAATGCCATTTCTTTAAGACTTTCAAGTGCACGGATTTGTTCGGACAACTCTTCCCTTATTCTTATTACATCATAATACATTGCACTTCGGGTTGTTATTTTTTGCTCCTCTTTGTCCTCTATAAGCCTGTCAACTCCATAAAGAGCAACTCGTCTGTAATCACCTATAATTCTGCCTCTGCCATAAGCGTCAGGCAATCCTGTTATAATATGGCTTGAACGACAAGCTCTCATTTCAGGGGTGTATGCGTCAAAAACACCTGCATTGTGAGTTTTTCTGTGTGTGCTGAAAAATTCTTTAACCTCAGGGTCTATAGTATATCCGTTGTCTGCACAAGCTTTTTCCGCCATACGAATTCCGCCATAAGGCATAAGTGCTCTTTTTAAAGGCTTGTCAGTCTGAAAACCGACTATAGTTTCTTTTGTTTTATCTAAATACGCAGGGGCGTGTGAAGTAATTGTAGAAACAACTTTAGTATCCATATCAAGTACTCCGCCATTCTTGCGTTCTTGCTCAAACAAATCTAAAACCTTATCCCAAAGGTCAACGGTATTTTGTGTGGACTTTTCAAGAAAACTTTCGTCTCCGTCATATGGAGTATAATTATGTTTTATGAAACTTCTTACGCTGATTTCAGTTGACCAGGTTCCATTTTTAAAACCGTGCCACTGTTCAAAGTTATACTTCATAAATTTCTTCTCCTTTTTCAAATAATACCATCAATTTTATTTTACCACAAAACAAGAATTCTATCAAGTAAAAACTTGACAATTAATGTCGTTTTATATAGAATAAATTTCAGAAGGTGATTATATGTTAATAGTTGTACGGCACGGGCAAAGTGTTGCAAATCTTACACACAGTTTTGCAGGGCATTGGGACATAGACTTGACCGAGCTTGGCAAAAAGCAGGCACAACTAAGTGCTGACTATGTGTATAAAAATCATAAAATAGATGGAATTTATGCTAGTGATTTAAAACGCGCGTTTAACACCGCAAAAGTACTCAGTGCCAAACTGGGATTAACCATAACTCCGATAAAAGAACTTCGTGAGATTTCTGCAGGCGAATGGGAAGAACAGCTTTTCTCCGACATTGCAACAAAGCATCGTGAAGACTTTTATGTTTGGATGAACGACTTAGACAACAGCCGTGCTACAGGTGGAGAAAGCGTAGCCGAACTCAAAGAGAGAGTTGTAAATGAAATTACAAAATTAGCAAAAGAAAATATCGGCAAAACAGTTTATGTCGCAACTCACGCCACGCCAATCCGTGCTATCTGTGCACATATAAACGGCAAAAAAATGCAGGAAATTGATTGGGTGTCAAATGCATCTTTGACATATATTGACTATATTGACGGCAAACTTCAAATACTTAAATCAGGTTTTGATAAGCATTTACAAAACTTAAAAACGGAACTGCCCAAAAGATTATAACACTTTTGGACAGTTCTTTTTTTATCTGTTTAATATTAATTTTGTAAGTTCAACAGGTTCTACAATTTCCCCGTTTTTATATACTCTCATATTACCTGATGCAATTTCGTCAATTAAAATAACTTCGTTGTTGTTATAACCGAATTCGAATTTAATATCCCACAAATCAAGACCTATAGTTTTTAAGTCGTCTGCAACAATTTTTGTGATTTTTAGTGTTTGTTCTTTCATACTTACAAACATTTCTTCACTCATTACGCCAAGTGCTGCAAGACCTTCGCTTGTAACCAGCGGGTCGCCCTTTTCGTCGTTTTTAAAAGTACATTCAACATAACCACCCGGAAGAGGTGTGCCGTCTTTTATATATTCACCGTATCTGCGTATAAAACTGCCTGTTGCTACAAGTCTGCAAATAACCTCAAGACCGTTACCGAAAACTTTGCCGGGAAGCACTTCCATAGTAGCCTCGTCAACATTTGAACTTACATAATGTGTTTTAATTCCTGCTTTTTTCAATAAATCAAAATAGTATACTGATGTTCTCAAGTTTGCCTTACCAATACCTTCTATTTTTAAACCTACTGAATTTTCACCCGGATCAAAAACACCATCTTTGCCTGTGCAGTCGTCTTTAAATTTAAGCATTACATTGCCGTTGTCAAGACTGTAAACATCTTTAGTTTTTCCTTCGTAAACTTTTTTCATACTTTTGCCTCCCAAAATTAAATAATACTATAATTAATTTTAACATATTTCAACTAATTTTTCAATACTTGTTAAAAAATATTCTTTCACCTTCTTGAATTTCCGAAATTTTCTCCGATACTCCCCTTGGCTCCTCAAGTTGGACTTGATACCTTTGACATCAGACTTCCAGTCATGCTTACAGTTGTGGTTCTCAAATTGCAAAGTTCCCTACTTTGCATTTTGACCACTGCCACATGGTCGCCCTTACTGCATCGTCCACCGGACGCGTTCGGTTGTTTTGCTACCGGCTTCGCCACGCTCAGTCGGCATAACGCTAAATATTAACATAATGCTGTTAAAACCAAACATAAGGCAAATAAAATTATAATATATCGATATATTCGTCATTTAAGGCTTTGTTTATGCTCCTTACTGCACAAAACTTACCGCACATCGAACAACTTTCCTCAATTTCCGGCTTTCTGTTTTCTCTAATGGCTTTTGCCGTTTCAGGATCAAGAGAACATTCCCACTGCATATTCCAATCAAAGTTTCTTCTGGCATCTGACATTTTGTCATCAACATCTCTTGCGTGAGGGATATGCTTTGCAATGTCAGCAGCATGTGCCGCAATTTTAGAAGCAATAATTCCCTGCTTTACATCATCTAAATTCGGAAGTGCAAGATGCTCTGCAGGTGTTACATAGCAGAGAAATGCTGCTCCTGCTGATGCTGCTATTGCTCCGCCAATTGCTGAAGTTATATGGTCATATCCTGGAGCAATATCTGTTACAAGAGGTCCGAGTACATAAAACGGTGCCCCCATACAGATTGTCTGCTGAATTTTCATATTTGCCTCTATCTGGTCAAGTGGCATATGTCCGGGGCCTTCTACCATAACCTGAACATCCTTTTCCCATGCTCGTTTTGTAAGCTCACCAAGTCTTACAAGCTCCTCAATCTGACAAACATCACTTGCATCTGCAATGCATCCGGGACGGCAAGCATCTCCCAAAGATATGGTTACATCATATTCTCTACAAATTTCAAGTATCTCATCATAATACTCATAAAACGGGTTTTCTTCCCCAGTCATACACATCCAAGCAAAAATAAGAGAACCGCCACGCGAAACTATATTCATTTTTCTCTTGTGCTTCTTTATCTGCTCAATCGTTTTCCTTGTAATACCGCAATGAAGCGTTACAAAATCCACTCCATCTTCAGCGTGAAGCCGTACTACATCTATAAAATCCTTTGCAGTTAAAGTTGCAAGATCTCTTTGATAGTGGATAACGGCATCATAAACAGGGACAGTTCCTATCATTGCCGGACACTCTCTTATAAGCTTTTGTCTGAATGGTTGAGTGTTTCCATGTGATGATAAGTCCATTATAGCATCTGCACCAAGCTTTATTGATACCTGCACTTTTTCCATTTCAATATCATAATCTTTACAATCTCTAGAAACTCCTAAGTTTACATTGATTTTTGTTTTAAGCATTGAACCTATTCCCTTTGGTTCTATACACTTGTGCAGTTTGTTTCCACAAATTACAACCTGTCCTTTTGCTACAAAATCTCTTATCTCTTCTGGCTTTTTGTATTCGCACTTCGCAACAATTTTCATTTGCTCAGTAATAATACCCTTTCTTGCAGCTTCCATTTGTGTCTTATACATTTTTACCTCTTTCTGCCGCAAATTGTCGGCTGTTTATTAACTTAATAACAAACCTACCAAAACAAAAAGGAAGTTACCAATTTGGCAACTTCCTAAAAGTTCTTTGTTCCTCCTGACACTATGTATCAGGCATCCCTCCGTTGGCATTATCCAAATCAGGTTCTCGGTCGAAAGTCGCACCTTCCTCTCAGCCTGTAATACAAGCTCCCGTTTATTAAGTTTAGATATATTGTATCACTTTTTAGAGCATATTTCAATAGTTTAAAATAAGTTATTTCTTAAAATGATAAAAAACCGAATGAATTAGGCATGTAATCTAAATCATTCGGTTTCTATGGCTCCTCAAGTTGGACTTGAACCAACGACATCATGATTAACAGTCATGCTTACTCTTGCGGTGCCCAAAAAAGTGTTCGGGCTTTCGCTTCTCCTCCACTTTTTCGACCGATGCGCCAAAGCCTCCTCGCTGCATCGTCCACAGGACGCGCTCGGTCGTTTTGCTACCGACTTCGCAACGCTCAGTCGGTATAGCGCTAAATATTATCATAATGCTGTTAAACTCATAAAAGGCAAAACAAAAGACCAGTCCATTTGGACTGGTCTTTGTTTTGGCTCCTCAAGTTGGACTTGAACCAACGACATCATGATTAACAGTCATGCGCTCTACCGACTGAGCTATTGAGGAATATTCATCAGGTTATTCTCTCTTTCCCTTAATTAAAACAATTAACGCCGCCGCTATATACGGCG
>JAFQJA010000022.1 GCA_017397315.1 Clostridia bacterium
GCATCACGGAACATCTGATTGTGTGCTTCTTCACGGTTTAAGAGAAAATCTATGGTTTCTCTTACTTTTTTATCATCAATCTGGCGATACAGATATTCATATACAACCTTTGCACGCTGTTCGGACGCAATGTTACTTAAAAGGTCAGCACACAAATCTCCCGTTACAGTAACATAATCTCCTGTCCAGGAATAGCCTGATGAATTTATAAGACCGGGATTAAGTCCCAAAAGAACATGGGATTGTATTTCGCCTGCTTGTACCTTAGTTGCATCTACATCATGACCGTTGAGTAAATTGATGGTTTGTGCAACCATTTCCATATGTCCAAGCTCTTCTGCAGCTATATCCAAAAATAAATCCTTAATTTCGGGATCCTTGATACGAAAACTCTGCGACATATATTGCATAGCTGCTTTCAGTTCACCGTTTCCACCGCCGAGTTGTTCCTGAAGCAGTACGGCATACTGTGGATTTGGTCTTTCAACTTCTACTGGATGAAAAAGCATTTTTTCATGTTTAAACATATTATTACCTCCAATTGCAGTTTTCTGTTTTTATTTTTAGCAATTTAAGGTATATTATTCACAAAGCCGTTTTTCTTTGATTAAGGTATATCATTTTTTTGATATAGTGTTTATGGAATAAGTTTCCGTAATTGGCTCAAAAACACTTTGTATTGCGTTTGAATTTTACAGTCGAGAATTCTGCTTATTTCATTCTACTGTTCTCATAACGGGCAATTCCGTTTGATTCTATTTGAAATTTCACGAAATATATGTTATACTAAAATAAAGTTAAGTGCGTCGTTTTTGGCAGTTGAGCTTCAGCTTTACAGTGGAGATTTTTGGATAGCATCAATAAAGCATCAAACGGCATAAGGTTCAAAAGAGCAAGTAGCACAAACGGCGGAGCGGCGGGAACAATTTGGACAGTCCTTTTTATATGACATTGTCTCCAAAACCGTTTTTGAGGGTTTTTGCGTAAAGAAAAACAGTACGGGGTACTGTTTTTTAGCAAAAAGGTGCGAAGACGGGTACCAAATGCGAAGCATTGGGTCGTCAAGCGAGGAAGACGCGAAGCGGATTTGTCCTTCTACCCCTGCCAAAAAGAACAACCTATCCAATGGATAGGTTGATCTTTTTTTGATTAAAAAGGACTCGAACCCTGAGAGGGCAGGAGCCGTCAAGTAAAACAGTCCGGTGGTGCACATTTATATAAGTTAATAATTATTAATAAAATTATCATTTATTGATACAATAAATATATACTAAATTTGCCTTTGCTATATTTTAAAATTTTGTGCAGAAAAATTGCAAAAAAGTATTGACAAACATTTATTTTTATACTATAATAACTGTTGTCGTCGCGTGACGATGTAAACGGCGGCATGGCTCAGTTGGCTAGAGCAAACGGTTCATACCCGTTAGGTCGGTGGTTCAAGTCCACCTGCCGCTACCATATATGGTCCGTTGGTCAAGCGGTTAAGACACCGCCCTTTCACGGCGGAAACACGAGTTCGATTCTCGTACGGATCACCACTAATTCCTCGTAGTATTCTACGAGGAATTTTTGCTTATTACAGTTTTAAAGGTGTTTAATATGAGGAATTACAGACTACTTAAAAATGCTTGTTATGTATCAAGTATTACTATGTCTATAGTGGGTAATGTTTCGCCAATATTATTTCTTACTTTTAGAAATACCTACGGTCTATCTTTTTCCCAACTTGGACTTTTGATAGTAATTAATTTTTTCTCCCAACTTGTTATTGATTTAATTTTCTCGTTTTTCTCCCACAAATTTAATATTGCAAAAGTCGTCAAAATTACTCCTTTAATAACAACTACAGGGCTTTTGCTATTTGCCACTCTACCAAAATTAATACCAGATTTCATTTATGTTGGTATGATAATCAGCACTACCGTGTTTTCTGTCGCGGCAGGCTTTAATGAAGTCTTATTAAGCCCTGTGATTGCATCTATTCCGTCTGAAAATCCTGAAAGAGAAATGAGTAAGTTCCATTCTGTGTATGCGTGGGGCGTTGTGGGTGTAGTAATTTTTGCAACATTATTTTTATCAGTTTGCGGTTATGATAATTGGCAGTGGCTTATTGCTTGTCTTACTTTTGTTCCGATTATTGCGTCTTTTATGTTTATGAAAGCTCAAGTTCCTGCTTTGAGAACTGAACATAGTGTTGGCATAAAGACTATATATAATAAACAACTTTTCGCTTGCTTTTTATGTATGTTTTTTGCCGGTGCGTCTGAACTTACTATGGCACAGTGGAGCTCGAGTTTTCTGGAAAAAGTTACCGGTATACCCAAAGTAGTAGGTGATGTTGTTGGTGTGGCATTGTTTTCTGCTACATTAGGCTTAGGCAGAAGTTTGTATGGGAAATACGGCAAAAATATAAGATATGTTTTACTTTGGTCATCTGTTTTTTCTGCTGTATTGTACTTTATTATGGCATCAACTAACAACGGGATTATCAATTTAGTTGCTTGCATAATGACGGGGTTTACTGTATCTATGTTATGGCCCGGTACATTATTACTTGCTGCTGATGATATGCCAAACGGTGGAGTTGTTATGTATGCAATAATGGCAGCAGGTGGGGATCTTGGTGCTTCTGTAGGGCCTCAAGTTGTAGGTGTTGTTACTGATTTAGCACTAGAAAGTAGCAAAATATTTTCTGTTGCTTCGGAATACGGTTTAACTCATGAACAGGTTTCAATGAAAATAGGAATGTTGACTGCGGCGTTGTTTCCGCTTTTAGCTTCGATTATATATTTTATTAAGAGAAATAAAAGGGGTTAAAAAGAGGTATAATGTTTCTTTTATAAAACTGGTATCCTTGAAGGGACTTTTATGAAAATGATACATACTTACCCTTAAGATTAAATTCTAATAAGAAAAAAAGATATTCCTTTTTAGGAATATCTTTTTTTGGCACGCCCGAAGGGATTCGAACCCCTGACCTTTTGGTTCGTAGCCAAACACTCTATCCAGCTGAGCTACGGGCGCATATCAACAACTTGTAACATTATAGCACAGTATCAAATGATTTGCAAGAGTTTTTATAAAAATATATTTACAAAAAATTAATTATTAATCATTGAATTTATTTCAAGTATATGTTAAAATTATAATAAAGGGAGGAAATAATATGAAAAAAAATTTGATATGTTTGTTAATGATATTTACTATGTTAACTACAGTGGTTTTATCTGCTGAAATAGTAGAAATCAACGGATATCCCGGTGTTGAAAATGAATTAATTACTTCTGAAAATCAGTTTAAAATTACAAATGTAGTTTCAAATGACATTACTACATATATTCCCGGTGTAAAAACTTATGTTTGCAACGCACCGGTTATAGTAACTTCTTTAGATAATTTAACAAGTTTTGGAGTTTCTACTCTTTCGTCTTTTGGTGATATGTATATTGAATCAACTTTTTTGGTTGCTGATGGTTATACAGAAGAAGAAATGTTTGGTACAAAAGCAAAAAGACCTGATGGTATGAAATTCACCTTGACAGAGCCCGGCCTTTATTATGTTTACGGAAACTATGGAATTGAAAATTTAAGCGGTGCAGAAGCTGTTATTGTTATAAATAATGATGAAGTTGAAATCATAAATGCTGAATATACAGATTCAAAGGTTTTGGTAAATGGCGAAGAAGTAAAATTCGAGGCTTATAACATTCACTTTAATAATTATTTCAAACTTCGTGATTTGGCTTATGTGTTATCTGGCACAGAAAAACAGTTTGAAGTTGTTTGGGATGAAGAACTTGAGTCAATTTATTTAACATCAAACAGTCCTTACACGGTTGTAGGGGGAGAACTTGCTCCAGGTGACGGACAGGCAAAAATGTCTGAAGAAAACAAAAGTCCTATTTATAAAGACGGCGCTTCAGTTTACGCAAAAGCATATACAATTAATGATAACAACTATTTTAAACTAAGAGATATATGTCGTATGTTTGATGTGGGTGTTATCTGGAGTGAGGAAGCAAATACTATAAGCATTGATACTTCAATTCCATATACAGACTAATAACAAATTATAAAAGCCGAGGAATCCTCGGCTTTTTTGTTTAGCAGTCTTTAAGGCCTATTCCGTATTTTTTCTTGTGATTTATCATTTCTTCGGCTTTTCTTAAAACTTCACCGAATCTCTGATAATGCACAATTTCTCTTGCTCGTAGGAATTTAATTGGCTCAATTACGTCGGGGTCATCGGCAAGTTTTAAGATATTTTCATAAGTGGCTCTTGCCTTTTGCTCTGCTGCCAGGTTTTCGTTAAGGTCGGCAATTAAGTCGCCCTTAACCTGAAGAGCCGCCGCAGTAAAGGGGGTACCTGCTGCAGACTGAGGATAAACACCCAAACCATGGTCAACATAATATGGACCGAAGCCCTGTGCTTTTACCTGTTCGGGAGTTAAATTCTTAGTTAACTGATGAACAATTGTTCCAATCATTTCTAAATGTGCAAGTTCTTCTGTGCCAATATCATTAAGTGCCGCACGGGCAATTTCAAAGGGCATTGAGTACCTTTGAGAAAGATATCTTAAAGATGCGGCTAGTTCGCCGTCGGGTCCGCCGTACTGGCTTATAATAAATTGTGCAAGTTTTGGGTTTGTATTTTTAATATTAATTGGATACTGCAGTTTTTTATCATAATTCCACATTATTTCATACCTCCGTTTTCATTGTTTTCCCAGGGCCAGGGACTTTTTACCCATTGCCAGGGACAAGTGTTGTTTTCTTTGTCATTAACCGTCAGCGGATAATAGAGTTTTTCAAAATTTTCACGCATAAGTTTAGCCTTTGATGCGGTTTTATTAAATTCGTCTATTGCCCTTTGGTCTGTCGGATGTGTGTCAAGATAAAGATGCAAATCTTTTAATCTGAAATCAAGTTGCATAAGTTCGTTTAGTGCGCATTGTTTGTCTCTGTTCATCTTGTTTCACCTACTTCATACATTGATACCGGCTGATTTAATTCCGGAAAAATAGTACCGTACATTAAGCCTTGTTCTAAGTCATAAAGGTTGTCAGGCCACTTTTGAAAAGGTACATAAGCAAAGCCTAAAATAGGGTTTTCAGGCATAAAGTTCATAAAATTGTCCATGATTTAAATATAACCTCCTTGAGTTTTTGTATTACAATATAATATATTATGTTTACATAAAATAAGTTACATAATAAATTGACAGTTTGTGTTATTTGTGATAATATATAATAGAGAAATTTTAAGGAGTAGAGAAAAAATGCATATTATGAAATGTCTTTCAACAGACAGTAATGACAATTTAACAATAGGCGGAGTTTCGGTTAATGACATTTGCGACCAGTATAACACTCCTGTATATATTCTTGATGAAGAAGAAATAAGAAAAAATTGCAGAATTTATAAAGATGCAATGGATAAGTATTATGATGGAAACGGCCTTATTTTGTATGCAAGCAAAGCGTTTTCCTGCATGCAGATGTACAGAATAATTAATTCTGAAGGATTGGGTATTGATGTAGTTTCCGGCGGAGAATTATATACTGCATTAAAGGCAGATTTTCCACCAGAAAAGATATATTTTCACGGAAACAACAAAACGGACCAGGAACTTGAAATGGCGGTACAAAATAATGTTGGCACAATAGTTGTTGATAATTTATATGAGTTGGAACGCCTTGACAGTATTGCAAACAAATACGGCAAAGTTGTAAATATTTCATTCAGAATTAAGCCCGGTGTTGATGCACACACTCACGATTTTATAAGCACAGGTCAAATAGACTCAAAATTTGGTGTTGCAATTTCAAACGGCGAGGCTGAACAGTTTGCTGTAAGAGCAAATGAACTCAAAAACATAAAATTAAAAGGTGTTCATTGCCATATCGGTTCGCAGATTTTTGATATAGAGCCATTTTTGGTTGCTGCTGAAAAAATGATGAACTTTATTGCAACACTTAAAAAAGAACATAACATAACAATTTCAGAGTTAAATCTTGGCGGAGGTTTTGGAATAAAATACACCTGGACTGATGACCCTGTTGAGTACGGAAGTTACATTGAAAAAGTTTCACAGTTAGTTAAAAATATTGCGAGAGACAACAATATTGATGTTCCTAAAATTATTATGGAACCCGGTCGTTCTATTGTTGCTCCAGCGGGAATTACCGTTTATACCATTGGCACAATCAAGGAGATTAAAGATGTAAGAACTTATGTGTCAGTTGACGGAGGAATGGCAGACAATCCCCGATACATTATGTATGAAGCACAGTATGAAGCGGTGCCTGTAACCAACCCCAACGCAGAGAAAACTGAAATTGTTACTATAGCCGGAAAATGCTGTGAGTCAGGAGACATACTTATAAAAGATGTTAAAATGCCAAAACTCAAGACGGGCGACAGACTTGCTGTTTTGGTTACCGGTGCATACAATTATTCAATGTCAAGCAACTACAACAGAATTCCCCGTCCGCCTGTAGTAATGGTTTCAGACGGCAAGGCATATCTTGCGGTTAAAAGAGAAACTTATGATGACATTATAAGAAACGATATTTGAAGGTGATTATTTGTTATTCAGAGGCAATAGCATTATAGTTATATTAGTAACAATAGTAGTTGTTTTGATAAGTTTATCGGTGCACGAAACTGCACACGGTTATGTTGCTTATGTTTTAGGTGATGATACAGCAAAATCAATGGGCAGGTTATCGTTAAACCCTTTAAGACACATTGATGTTATTGGTTTTTTAATGATGCTTGTGGCGGGGTTTGGCTGGGCAAATGCAGTTCCCGTTAATATGTTCAGATTTAAAAATCCCAAAAAGGGAATGGCTATAACTGCTCTGGCAGGCCCTTTGTCGAATATAATACTAGCATTTATAAGTTGTTTTGTTATATACATTCTTGTAAGGTTTAATATTTATAATGAAATTTTATTTTACTTTTTGCAGATGATGTTTTATGCAAACACAAGTCTTGCAATGTTTAATTTAATACCCATACCGCCCCTTGACGGGTCAAAGATACTGTTTGTCCTTTTGCCTGACAGGTATTACAGCAAACTTATGTATATTGAAAGATACGGATTTATTATTTTAATACTTATTATAAATACTCCGATATTTAACAGAGTGTTATCAAACGGTGTTTACAATCTTCAAAAGGCACTTATATCTTTTGTAGAAATATTTATACACTAAAATTTTCTGAAAGGACCGAAACGGTTTATGAATCAAATAGCGTTAAAGTTGCAAACCTTTGAAGGTCCTCTGGACTTATTATTGCATCTTATTAGTAAAAACAAAGTTAGTTTATATGATATTCCTATTGCGGAAATTACAGAACAGTATATTTTGTATTTAAAGCAAATGGAACAGTTTGACATAGAAGTTTCCAGCGAGTTTTTAGTAATTGCATCTAATCTGTTATATATTAAATCAAAAATGATATTGCCCAATGAAGAGGAAGAAGAATTGGAAGACCCTCGTGAAGAACTTGCTTTAAGACTTATGGAATACAAAAAAATTAAGTTAGCATCGGACAAGCTTCGCGAAACGGAAAACGCGGGACAGTATATGATTTACAAAGAGAGAAGTGCCATAAAGCCTGTTGTTATTGATGAGTCGTTAAAACTGGTTACAAAAGAAAGTCTGTATTTGGCGTTAGGAGAAGTTTGCGAGAGCATTAGATACAGAATGCCCGTGAACGCAGGTGCTTTTAAAGGTGTCGTTGGCAAAAAACCAATTTCTGTTTTTGACCTGCTTAAAAAGTTTGTTTTTAAGCTCCGTTCACTAAAAAAATTGATGTTTACCGATTTGTTTAAAGGTGTTAAAACAAGGGAAGAAGTTGTTGCTTCGTTTCTTGCTGTACTTGAAATGGCCAAAATGGACAGAATTAGTATAGAGGACTCAAATGACGGGTATTTGATTAAATACCGTGAAAAAAGAAAGGGAAAATAATATGGATAAGAGTACTGTGCAGTCTGTAGTTGAAGCTCTGTTATTTGCATCAGGAGATGCAATGGAGTTAAAAGAACTTGCAGATATAATTGATATAAATCCTGAAATATTAAATAACATAATTCTTGAATTATCGGACAAATTAAATTATGAAAAACGAGGTATTAAAATTATTAAGGTAGGTACAAAATTTCAAATGTGTACCAGAGGGGAATACTACGAGTACATACAAAAAATTGTCCCACCTCAAAAGAAATTGCCTTTATCCAAAGCATCTATCGAAACCCTGTCAATAGTAGCATACAAGCAACCTGTTACCCGTTCGCAGATTTCACACATTAGAGGTGTTGACAGCGACAACTCTGTTAACAGGTTGATAGAATTAGGATTAATAGAAGTAATTGGTAAACTTGACGCTCCGGGACGGCCGTCATTACTTTCGACTACCGACGAGTTTTTAAGGCAGTTTGGATTATCTTCCCTTGAAGAGTTAGAACCTCTTGATAGTTTTGAGATAGTTAATATGTTAAAGGAAAGTGATTAAATGCTTATTGTGTTTATAATATTACTTATTCTTTTGTTTGCTGTGGTTTATACTGTATTTATTTCTCACAAAATGGAGATATGTATTTCTTCCGGAACAACATATTTTAAATTTGGTATATTTAAGATTAAGCCTAAAAAGAAGAAAAAGAAGAAAAATAAGGAAGAAAGTTATATTAAAGTTCCCAAGTTTGATACAGTAAAAACTAATATAAAAGGCGGAATAAGTGTATATCTTACTGAAAAAGATGAAATAATTTGCATAGTTAATGAAATTTTTAAATCGGGAAATGTAAAACGGTTTGACATTGCCATTGACTACGGCACAGGAGATGCGGCTGTTACTGCGATAAGCTACGGAATAATATGGCAGGTAATTACCGTTGTTTATAAAACGCTCATTAACAAGTATTTATTAAATGACATTGTTAATATTGCGATAACTCCCGATTACAACAACAGCAGATTTGATTATAAATTAAAACTTGTTTGTCAAATAAGATTATTTGATTACCTTAAAATAACAAAGAGAATTTTAAAAATTATTAAACGACACAAATTTAAATTTATATAAGGCGGTGTATTGAGAATGGCTGAAAAACAATTACAAGATTTATTTACTGCGTCTATGGACGGCTTGAAGAAAATGATTGATATTAGTACTGTTGTAGGAGACCCAATTACAACTCCTGACGGAACAACAATCATTCCTTATTCACGAGTATCTTTTGGATATGGTATGGGAGGTGCAAACTTAAACGAAAATGATATAGGCGGCGGAAGCGGTGGAGGTGTTACCGTTACACCTATCGGCTTTTTAATTATTTCAAAGGGTGAAACAAAAATGATTAATGTTGATAGTATGAACCCTGTTGAAAGACTGATTGAATCTGCTCCTGATATTATTGACAGCATTACAGATATATTTAAAAAATAATGCCTTTATAAGTTGACAAAACGGGCTTATTTGTATAATATATATTCGTACAATTTTTATGGAGGTTTCAAAATGGGTTTATATGAAGAATTAGAGCAAAGAGGTCTTATTGCTCAGTGCACAAATACTGAGAAAGTAAGAGATATGCTTAATAACGATAATGTTACATTTTATATTGGTTTTGATCCTACTGCAGACAGCTTGCATGTTGGTCATTTTCTGCAGATGGTTGTTATGTCTCATATGCAAAAAGCAGGTCATAAACCTATTGCTATATTTGGCGGAGGGACTGCGATGGTAGGCGACCCGTCAGGCAGAACTGATATGAGAAGTATGATGACTGTTGAAACTATTGCTCATAATGTAAGTTGTTTTAAAGAACAATTTGAAAGGTTTATTGACTTTTCTGACGATAAAGCAATAATGGTTAACAACGGCGACTGGTTAATGGGACTTAACTATATCGAGTTCTTGCGTGATGTCGGCGTACATTTTTCAGTAAACAGAATGTTAACTGCTGAATGTTTTAAATCAAGACTTGAAAAAGGTCTTTCGTTTATTGAGTTTAACTATATGCTAATGCAAAGTTACGACTTTTTAATGCTTCACAATAAGTACAACTGTGTTCTTGAACTTGGCGGTGATGACCAGTGGTCAAATATTTTAGGTGGTATTGACCTTGTGAGAAGAACAACTGGTGATGAAGTTTACGGTCTTACATTTACATTACTTACAACAAGTGCAGGCGTTAAAATGGGTAAAACTCAAAAAGGTGCAGTATGGTTGGATCCTAAGAAGACTACTCCCTTTGAATTTTATCAGTACTGGAGAAATGTTGATGACGCTGATGTTATCAGATGTATGAAAATGCTTACATTTATTCCTCTTGAAAAAATTGCGGA
The DNA here is from genome assembly GCA_017397315.1 of Clostridia bacterium. Lineage (GTDB taxonomy): Bacteria > Bacillota > Clostridia > Monoglobales > Firm-18 > RGIG1864. The sequence goes on from JAFQJA010000022.1 coordinate 10,365, forward strand.
ATACGAAAAAGCAGAAGGCAGTGAGATCAACAAAGTAAAAGAAATCCTTGCATTTGAACTTACAAAAATGATTCACGGTGAAACTAATGCGATTGAAGCACAAAATGCTGCAAGAGCGCTGTTTGGCGGAGGCGGAGACGATTCAACAATGCCTAAAACTGAAATTGCAAAAGCAGATTTCGGTGATGGAATGGCATTAATGGACATTATGCTTTCAGCAAAAATTATACCTTCAAAAGGTGAGGGTAGACGCCTTGTTGAACAGGGCGGTGTATCTGTTGATGGTAACAAAATTACTGATGTTAATCACATTGTAAAATTATCCGACTTTAATGACGGTCAGATCATTATTAAAAAGGGTAAAAAAGTATTCCATAAAATTATAATTGGTGAATAGAATGAATGTTTTTGACAGTATCTCTCAGTCTGCAAAGGAGCTTAAGAATATAAAAACATTAGTTGTAGTGTCTATGCTTGTAGCACTGGTTGTTGTACTTAGTTTTTCGACTTTTTATATACTGAACACTTTAAGAGTGTCGTTTACTTATATCCCCATTGTAATTGCAAGCACCTTATTTGGTCCGGTCGTTGGCGCAATAACCGGTGTTTTAGGAGATATTCTGGGGTATTTAACAAGCCAGGCAGGACATGGGGCATATAACATAGGCTTTACCATTAATGCATTTTTAAACGGTTTTATTTACGGACTTTTCTTATACAGAAAGTTCACACCTTTGAAAATGGCTTTTGCAAAAATTGTTCAGGTAGTTTTGGTTGAACTGTTGCTTACGCCTCTTTGGTTGTCTATGATGTATGGGAATTCATATTTGGTTTTATTATACGGCAGATTATTTAAAACAATTATTTTCATACCCATCGAGGTATTTGTTATGGTTGTTATTTCAAAAATAGTTATTAAATACAGTAACAAGAGGGGTTTAGTTTGAATAAAAAATCTCTGATTTCATTGGAATTTAATAAGATTACGGAGATGCTTCGAAATGAAGCATCTTTTGATATGAGCAAAAATCTCGCCTTGAACCTTGTGCCTTTTGAAACTTATGACGATGCGGTATTTGCTAATCAAATGCTAAAGTCTGCAGTTTACTTTATAAACAAAAAAGGTTCGCCCTCGGTTTCGGGTTTTAAGGATATTTCTATGTCCTTAAAAAGAATAGAAAAGGGGGGATTGTTAAGTATTTCTGAACTTTTGTCTGTTGGTACGGCACTTAAAATTGCAGAAAATGTAATATCTTACTTTGATGAGGAGTGTATTTTTTCCTGCTACTATGATAAGGTTTTATGCGACAAAAATGTTCGTGCTGCAATTTTTAACGCAATTGAAAGTGAAGACAGAATTGCAGACAGCGCATCAGCAGAACTTGCAGGTATAAGAAAAAAAATCAATGATACACACGCGAAAATTCGTGAGCATTTAAACTCAATTATTCACAGTACGAAATACCAGAAATATCTTCAGGAAAACATTGTTACAATTCGTGATGGACGATATGTTGTGCCGGTTAAGTCGGAACATAAATCAGATGTGCCGGGTATTGTTCACGATATGTCTTCTACAGGTTCAACTATTTTTGTTGAGCCAAATGCAGTAGTCAGCGAGAACAACAAACTTAAAGAACTTGCAGTATTGGAAGTGCGTGAAATAGACAAAATTCTAGGGGAACTTACCCTTATGGTAGAGCCACTTGTTCACAATCTTTTTGTAAATCAACACAATATTACCGAGATAGACCTTGCCTTTGCAAAAGGCCGTCTGGCACTTAAAATGAATGCAATCGTGCCGATTATAAGTAAAGCAAAGTATATAAATATTGTAAAGGGAAGACACCCTTTGATAGACGCAAAAACCGTAGTGCCTGTTTCTGTGCATCTTGGGAAGGATTTTAAAACTTTAGTTATTACAGGTCCTAACACAGGCGGTAAAACCGTTACATTAAAAACTATCGGGCTATTTTGTCTTATGTCGGCAGCAGGTCTTGGTGTTCCTGCATCTGACGGTACAGAACTGCCTGTATTTGAAAATATTTATGCTGATATTGGCGACGAGCAAAGCATCGAGCAAAGTTTAAGTACATTTTCATCTCATATGACAAATATAGTTGAAATACTTAATTCTGCAACAGACAATTCCCTTGTTTTGTTTGACGAATTAGGTGCAGGAACAGACCCAACCGAGGGCGCTGCTCTTGCGGTTTCAATATTGAAATATACTAAAGATCTGGGAATGCTTACTGTTGCTACAACCCATTACAGCGAAATTAAAATGTATGCTTTATCAACTCCTGGTGTTGAAAATGCGAGTTGCGAATTTGATGTTAATTCGCTAAGACCTACTTATAAATTATTAATCGGTGTTCCCGGTAAAAGTAATGCCTTTGCTATTTCAAAAAGACTTGGACTTCCTGACTTTTTGGTTGAAAATGCAAAAAAACATCTGACAGATGACAGCATCAGGTTTGAAGATGTAATTTCAAAACTTGAGGAGAGCAGAACTCTTGCAGAAAAAGAACATAACGAGGCGATTCGTTACAAAAATGAGGCAGAACAGTTAAGAAAAGAAATAGAAAAAGAAAAAGCGCGTCTTGCAGATACAAGAAGAAACTTGACTGAAAATGCTAAAAAAGAGGCAAAGAAAATCCTTGAAGATGCTAAAAGAGAAGGGGAAGTTCTTGTTAAATCCATAAGAGAGGCTAAAAAGCAAAAAACGATTCAGGAAACTAACAAAGCATTAAACGATGCTATGGAGCAAATCAACAAGAAAATCAAGGAAAACGAAAAGAGTAATCTTAAAAAACAACTTGAAAATACTGAAATTCCTAAAAATTTAATTATAGGTAATACTGTTGAAATGCTTGATATTGGTCAAAAAGGCACCGTCATTGGATTGCCAAAAACAGATGGCACGGTTACGGTTCAGGCAGGAATAATGAAAGTACAGACACATATAAGTAATTTACGCCTTGTTAAAGATGCACCTCAAAAATCAGTTACGAAGCAAAACGGTTCCAAATTAAAGTCAGATGCAGTTAAAAATGAAATTGACTTACGAGGATATACATTAGAGGACGCTCTTTTTGTTACTGATAAATTTTTAGATGAGGCATACTTTTCTAAATTAAATCAGGTTACAATTATTCACGGTAAGGGCACAGGCGTTCTTCGTCAGGGAATACACGATTTGTTAAAGAAAAGTCCTATTGTAAAGTCTTATCGACTAGGTACTTTCGGTGAAGGTGAAACTGGGGTTACTGTTGTTGAAATAAAAAAATAGACTGTGGAAATTTCCACAGTCTATTTTTTACTTCGTAATATTATATGCCTTTATTATTTTTTCGTTTGATGTTTCGTCGTAATCAACGGAAACAAAATCACCTACATTTAATGTTACGACATCAATATCTTGCGAAGCAGTAATATAATAGTATTTTTCAGAATTGTCAAGTTTTATATAGTATGTTGAATTTCCGTCAATTACTGCTGTTCTTATATCGGTTATTGTTCCTTTTAAATTTGTTTCTATTGGTTTTTGCGGAGTTGTTATATTATTTTCTGACATAAGTCTTATATACTCTTTTTCGCAAGCGGCAACTGTTGTACCTGTTGCAACTATCTGGTACTGTTCAACATTTACAAGTGCGTACATTTTAACCAGTTCCGCCTTGTCTTTTAGTGCCATAAAATATGTTGGCTGGTCCGAAATATTAAGCAAAAGCGGGAATGTTGCGTTGTATCCTAAGTGCTGAACAACACCTTGGGCGGATGACTGTGCAGAGCGTTCTGCTGCACCTGCACATGGGTAGAATTTTGTTTCTTTTGTTCTTTGGTTTGACAGTATAAAGCCGATGTTTGACTGGTCTCCACCAACAGAAGTAATACCTGTGTACATATATACATCATCATTAAGTGCAATATAGTTATATCCGTCAGTAGTTACAGTAACATCTTTTTGCCCGAAAATCGAATTTAGGAAGCCGTTTTTATATGTTCCGTAGTAATCGTACTGGCTTATAATAAGGTCTGCAGAATATACTCTGTCAACCCAGGTCGGAACTTCTTTTTCGTAGGTGCTTTCACCGGTAACAGCATTAACTAAAACTGCACCGTTAATATCTGCACCGCCAAAAAGACCTATTTTCATTTCAATTTTAGGACATACCCAATAGGGAACGCCGTCTTCGTCAAGTTCAAATACGGGTTCTGCAAACATAAAGGTAGGATAATTAAATCTTATGTGCCTGTAAATATTTCTGCCGAACAACTCTGACTCTGAGTATTTTATTGGCTCATTAAGTCTTACGAAATCAACTGCTTGTGTTGCCATATCAATTACAATATAGGCAGGGATACCGTTTTTTCTGTTATTAAACCATTTGATAATGTCGCCGTATTCTAAAGGTGTTACTCTTACTGGTTTGTCTTTATAATTGATTTGAGCATAATCGTCTGATACTTCGAACTGGCTTACCATATCTGCGAGTTCACCGATTTTTCTGTCTCCAAGTCTTTCTGCTGAATCTTTATCAAGGTATGGTATTTTATCAAATGAAATTTCTTTTACATCTGTTGAGAAATCCCCTGTAGTTACCGTTATTAGTTTACTGTATGATTTTGCTCTTAAAAATTCTGCGGAGGAAATACCGCCTAGAAAAGAAACGGCAAGTAAAACAGCAATCAGCAAAGTGGGTATTCTGCAACTATTCCAAAGTTGTTTTATATTTTCTCTTAATGTTTGCTTGACCTCAACTTTGTTTTTAAAGAATTTTCCAATTAAGGTCAATACAATATAAACTGTGCAAAGAAATATTGCGTATGAGTAGAATTCTTTAGAATGAAAGTTAATTGCAGGCAGGGAAATATAAAAGCTCACTAATCCTACAATGGAAGTGATTATTAAGTATATAAACTTTCTAATAAAATTGGACATTATTTTCACCTCATTAAGTAGTATAGCATAAAAGTAAAAATTTATCAATAATACTTGCTAATTTTAAAAATATGATATAAAATAAAATAGAGGTGATATAATGAATTTAAAAAGATTTAAACCTGATACAGTTAAAATAGATACATTGATAGGCGTAAATGCAATATTTAACGGCAACATTTCAGGTAAAGGCAATTATAAATTAGACGGTACAATTGACGGTGATGTTTTGGTTAACGGAGATGTTATTATTGATAAAAAAGCAGTCGTAACAGGCAATGTAGACTGCAAAAACATAATCATTGCAGGAACGGTTAACGGAAGTGTTAATTCTAAAGGAACTCTTACAATTAAAAATACTGCTAGTGTTTTAGGTCAGTGCACTGCAAAAAATATTGCGGTTGAAGACGGCGCCAGCTTAAACGGCACAATTTCAATTAGTGCACTTGAAACGGAGGGAGATACAGGTGAGTTGTAATAAAGAAAAATGCAAAACAAGTATTGGCGGTCAGGCTGTAATGGAAGGCGTTATGATGATGGGACCACAGAAAATTGCTGTTTCAGTCAGAAAGCCTGATGGTGAAATAATTACTGATTTATCAGATGTCAAAAAAGCAACCAAAAGCAAATTTTTAAAGTTGCCTATTATAAGAGGTTGTGTTAATTTTATAAGAAGTCTTGTTATCGGCGTAAAAAGCCTTATGTTTTCGGCTGAATTTTTCGACATAGAAAGCGAAGAAGAAAAACCAGGTAAGTTTGATTTATGGCTGGAAAAAACATTCGGAAATAAGTTAAAAGATGCGATTATATACCTTTCGGTTGTTTTATCGGTTGTATTGTCTGTTGGATTATTCATCTTATTACCCACATTTGTTGCTAACCTTTTAAAATTACAGTCAGGTTTTACAAAAACCCTTATTGAAGGTTTTTTAAGAATTATAATATTTTTGTTTTATATCATCTTTGTTTCTCGTATGGAGGATATAAAAAGAGTATTTATGTATCACGGAGCTGAACATAAAAGTATAGCTTGTTATGAGGCGGGACTTGACCTTACTGTTAATAATGCAAGAGATTGTTCGCGCTTTCACCCAAGGTGTGGAACAAGCTTTCTTTTGATTGTTATGGTCGTAAGTTTCTTTGTGTTTTTGCTTATACCAAATCAGGCTTCCTGGCTCGGAAGATTTGGTTTCAGATTGCTTTTGTTGCCCGTTGTTGCCGGAGTTTCCTACGAGATAATTAAGTTTGCAGGAAGACACGATAATAAATTTACAAGGGCCATTTCAAAACCAGGTATATGGATGCAACGGTTTACAACTAAAGAACCTACAGACGATATGATTGAAGTTGCTATTTGTTCATTAAGAGCGGTTATGCCAGAAAATGCAGAAGAGGCAAAGTGGTAACCTATTGATTAAGGAGAATTTTATGTCTTTCGCATCAGAAGTAAAGTATGAAATTGTAAAAAATGAATTAGGTGATATTTGCTGTATTCGTGCTGAACTTGCAGGAATTGTAGGGGCAGGTGCGGTTATTACGGAGGGTAAACTGCGTTTTAAAACAGAAAAAGGCGTTGTAGCACAACGCTTTTTTCAGTTGATAAAAAGCCTTTATAATTTTGAGCCTGAATCGTCAATGACTGATGGCGGTTTGTTTGATGTTGTAGTAAATGGGGACGATGTATTAAAAATCCTTCGTGATTTAAAAATGGCTACCACACCAATTAGAATTCAAAATGAAATTATCAGAAACGAATGTTGCAACGCTTCCGTTATTAAAGGTGCGTTTCTGGGTGGTGGTTCAGTGTCTAACCCTCAAAAAGGATATCACGCTGAAATTACAACTTCAAGATTTGCTCTTTGTAAAGACTTGTGCGGAATTCTTAAAAAATATGAGATTCATCCGAAACATATAGTCAGAAATGGAAATCATGTTGTTTATATTAAAGAGAGCGAACAGATAGAAAATTTTCTTGCGTTAGTAGGTGCTCATAACAGTATGATGGACTTTTTGAATGTAAAAATAGAAAAAGATATGAGAAATACAACGAACAGACGCTCCAACTGTGAGGCGGCAAATGTAATAAAGGCCGCACAGGCAGGGGTAGAGCAAAGAAACGCTATAATAAAAATTAAAACTATGTTAGGTTTTGACAGTCTTTCTCCCGAAATGCTTGAACTGGCGGTAATGCGTCTTAATCATTCTGAAATTTCATTATCCGAAATAGGTACACGCCTCGGAATTTCTAAATCCTGTGTAAATCACAGAATGAGAAAACTTATGTCTATTGCAAACGGATTGGAGGAAATGTAATTGGACTTTGTGCATCTTCATACTCACAGTGCTTTTTCATTATTAGATGGTCAAGGCACTATTGATAACTTAATAGCCAAAGCCAAGGAACTGGGACAAAAAGCCTTAGCTATTACCGACCATGGTAATTTATACGGTGTAATAGACTTTTATAAAAAAGCTGTTAAAGAAGGCATAAAACCCATTTTGGGGTGTGAAGTATATGTATGTCCACGCTCTATGTATGATAAAACCTATGAGTTTGACAGCAAACGCTATCATCTTGTGCTTCTTGCAAAAAACAATACTGGGTATAAAAATCTTGTTAAAATTGTAAGTATGAGTAATATTGATGGCTTTTATATAAAACCCCGTGTTGATAAACAAACCTTGCTTAAATACAGCGAAGGTCTTATCTGTCTGTCTGGCTGTATGGCAGGTGAAATCTCACAGCACATACTTAACAACGACATGGAAAATGCAGAATTTTCAGCGAATGAGTATGTTAAAATATTTGGAAAAGAAAACTTTTACATAGAATTGCAAAATCACTTGACCCCTGATGACCCAAGACTTTTAAGTGGTCTTATTACTCTCGCTAATAAAATGGGATTAAAAACTGTTGCTACAAATGATGTTCATTATACAGAAAAGCAGGATGCTTATTATCAGGATGTTTTAATGTGTATTCAGACACATAAAACGGTAACAGATACAGACAGATTAAAGTTTCTATCAAACGAGTTTTATTTAAAATCGAGCGAGGAAATGTCTGAACTTTTTTCGGAAATTCCTCAGGCGGTTACCAATACGCTTGAAATTGCCGAAAAGTGCAATGTGTCGATTGAATTTGGCAAGTATCATTTGCCTAAGTTCCCTTTGGATAATAATATTGATCCGTTTCAATATTTAACTGACCTTTGTATGAAAGGTCTTGAAAAGAGATATGGAGATTTATCGCATAAAGAAAGATTGCAATACGAACTTGACATAATAAAAAGTATGGGGTTTGTTGATTACTTTTTAATCGTATGGGATTTTATCAGGTTTGTACATTCAAATGGAATTCCGGTTGGCCCCGGTAGAGGAAGCGCTGCAGGAAGCCTTGTTTCATACTGTCTTGGTATTACGGGAATTGACCCTGTAAAATATAATTTGCTTTTTGAAAGATTTTTAAATCCGCACAGAATTACAATGCCTGATATTGATATTGACTTTTGCTTTGAAAGAAGAGAAGAGGTTTACCAGTATGTTGTAAACAAGTACGGTGCAGAAAATGTAGGGCACATAGTGGCTTTTGGTACATTGTCTGCCCGTTCGGTTGTCCGTGATGTTGCCAGAGCAATTAATGTCTCTTATGTTAAAGCAGATGCGGTTGCAAAATCAATACCTTTTTCTGTAGGGCAAACTATTGACAAAGCCTTAAACGAGTCCGGACAATTAAAAGAAATGTATGATACTGACAGTGATGTAAGGCAAATTTTAGATATTTCACGAAAACTTGAGGGCTTGCCACGGCACACAACTACACACGCTGCAGGCGTTGTTATAACAGAAAATGCTTTGTCAGATTATGTTCCTTTGCAATTATCTGAAGACGGTGTACAAACTCAATTTACAATGACCACACTTGAGGAACTTGGACTACTCAAAATGGATTTTTTAGGTTTAAGAAATCTTACAATAATAAGCGATACTGTTAAGTCTGCCGAAAAAAACAACAATATTGAAATTGATTTAAATACTATTGACTATAATGACCAGACTGTATTTTCTGCAATCTCATCAGGTAAAACAGATGGGATGTTCCAACTTGAAAGTTCAGGTATGACGGAATTTATGAGGCGATTAAAACCGCGTTCATTAGAAGACCTGATTGCAGGAATATCTCTATTCAGACCGGGACCCGCAGACGCAATACCAACTTTTATTGAAAACAAAAACAATCCGGAAAAAGTTACTTATTTGCATCCCATTCTTGAAGACATACTAAAACCCACTTACGGCTGTATAGTATATCAGGAACAAGTAATGCAAATCGTACAGAAAGTTGCAGGTTATTCTCTTGGCAGAGCTGATTTACTACGCAGGGCTATGAGCAAGAAGAAACCTGAAATAATACTGAAGGAAGAACACAGTTTCATTTACGGCGATGAAGAAGTTATGGGTGCGGTTAAAAATGGTGTTGATGAAGACAGTGCAAAAAAACTGTTTAATATGATGACTGATTTCGGCAGATATGCGTTTAATAAGTCCCACGCCGCCGCTTATGCAGTTGTAGCGTATCAGACAGCGTACTTAAAGTGTTATTATCCTGCAGAATTTATGTGTGCACTTATGTCAACTCATTATAATGATGATGTAAAGATTGCGCAATATATTAATAAAATGCCATCAATGGGTCTTAAAATTCTGCCTGTTGATATTAACAAAAGCGATGTAAAATTTACAACGGACGGCAATAATATTCGCTTTGCTTTTAGTGCTGTTAAAAATCTCGGTACAGGTGTTGCGGTTGAAATTGTTAAAGAAAGAAAGCGTCAACCTTTTACGAGTTTTACATCTTTTTGTTCAAGAATGTCCTGTCTTGGTATAAATAAAAGGGCGATAGAAAGCCTTATACAATGCGGTGCTTTTGACAGTCTGGGTGGTAAGCGTTCACAGTATCTTGCACTATTTGAGGAAACATCGGAAAGAGCATCTTTTGCCTCTCGAATGGCAGATGTTAATCAGACCTCGATGTTTGGCAATGAATTCAGTTATGAAGATAATTTGCGAGAGATGGAAGAGTTTGATA
>JAFQJA010000023.1 GCA_017397315.1 Clostridia bacterium
AGCTGCATTTCCTGCATTGATAAATTCAACCACAAGAGCAGTGCATAAATGGGTTTTACCGCAACCAACTTGACCGCCTATAAAAAACCACTTATTTTCGTGATTATCAAGAAAGTCAAGCGCCATTTCTTTAGCTCTTTTTTGCCAATCAGACTGTATCTTGAAACGGTCAAAGGTGTAATTTATCATCAGGTCTTTTAATCCCGATTGTTCCAAACGTCTCATAGTTTTTCTGATTTCCATACATTCGCAGTATCCTACTACTTGATGCCCGTCTCTTAAATACATTATTTGCCCTTTGTTTTTACATTTAGGGCAGTCATAGCCTTCGAGTTTGCCTACTTCGTTGTTGTAATTATCGCACTGCCATTGTGCGTATTCATCAGAGGACATTTCCGTACTTCGGCGGTAACTTTGAGGAAACTTGTTGAGCAGTTCCGCCAGATGATCCATACGACACACCTCCTTTGTCTTGTACCTTCGACAGCCAATTGGTTATAAAACGCATTATGCCTCTGTTTGTTTTGCGTTTATTAGGATTAGCTTCAAGCCAACCCTTCATTTTTTTGAGTTCCTGTAGAATATCTACGGCAGGATATAACTCGCTCCAATGGACTATCATTTCTTGTTTTATGCCATATAAAGAATTATCGTTAAGCATTAAAGAAATCACGAATTGTTGTTCCGGCTCGGATGCGGTCCCGACCGCTCCGTGCTCATTATTGTATTCGGATTCGTTTTTGTATTCGGATTTAGATTCGGATTGTGTTGTATTGGATTGGATTATAGGAGCATTTGATTTCTTCTGATTACATTTGATATCACGTTTTGCATTTTCGTCATAAGATATTCCTTCATCTGGCGAAGGATATTTACTCTTTTTTGTTCTCACTTGCTGATATTTTTCCCAAGTTACCAGTTGCAGGTACGGTTTATCATTTACAATATATCGATATACCAAGCCTACCGCCGATAGCTTACAAAGGGCATTTTCTATATTTTTTGCAGTGATGTCTTTAAGAGGAAATAAATTTGCCTTTAATATGGCCGGTCTTGCATCCGTTCTTCCGTAATCGTCACAGTTTACTATAAGCCTGTAAAAAAATACTTCTTCAAACCAAGACAATTCATCTACCGTATCGCTCGAGCAAATACTTTCTTTCAAAATTCTGTTTGGCACGTTATCACCTCCTGTCGGGGTGTGCAGGAGCTAAAAAAGCTCCTGCTTTCCCGTTGATTATTCAAATATGACCTTACTGCCGTTCTCCGTTTTAATAACATCTAAATTCTGCGGAAAACGTGCTTTGAATGTCGGATCGTGTGTTATAGCCATAATCTTCAAATCCTTATATCTGCTCTGGATGGTTTCGAGAGCATCACAATATGCTTGTGTACCATCATCATCGAGGAAAGGAGGCTCGTCAATAAAGAGCATTCCAAGTTGTATTCCTGCCTGTGTGCTTTTTATCTCTGCAAGTGAGAGAATGGCAGACAATGAGGATTTAACCTTTTCACCGCCCGATTTTGACAGATACGGCAATGTGTCTTTGCCGTATTCCTCGATAACGATATCGAGTGTTACGACCTCTTTTTTATTCGATTTAAGGACCTTATCTGTTACAAACTGCATTCCCATTTTGCCGCCGGTCATTTGACCGAGAATTGTATTTGATGTTGCGGTTAATATCGGAATAATCGTTCTGATAATGTTATGTGGTACGCCGTCCTGTGAAAAGGCATTTTTCAAAACCTCATAACGTGCGGCAATCTCTGCATCCGTATTTATCCCGGACTGTAACTCTTTAATCTGTAACTCTGTAGCTTTGATATCCTCTGACATTTTGACAAGAGTTCCTATGTCAGTACGAAGGACATCAATATTCTTTTGAGTTAAAGAAAGATGATTATCAAGCTCGGCGAGCTTTCTTTTCAGCGTGTCTAAATCGCAAGTATCCGCAAGGATTTTTCCTCTTTCTTCGGTCAGCTTTGCGATTTCAGCAAGAACAGAGTTCATTTCTTCGTCAATCTCTGCAATTCGAGTTTGAGCCGTCTTTTTACGTTCTTTCTGAACGGGTAACATATCAGCTTTTTCTTTCCAGCATGCGAGAGCAGAAATTTCATCAGATAACTTTTGATATTCCTCTTTGAAGTTGCCACTGTTTTCAAGTTCAGCCAACGCCTTTGTATGCTTTGATTCGGTATTATTAAATCTTTCGCGTGCATTAGCTAACACTTTTTCTGCATCAGCCTTCCTTAACTCTATCTGTTCAATTTGTGCCAAGAGCGTCTGTGCGGTGTCATACATCTTTTTATATGGCTCAATTGCTCTGATGCGGTCTCTTAATTCAGAAACTTTCGCTACATCATAACCGGTTGCGTACATTTTTTCCATAACAGATTGACGTTTCTTTTCGAGTTCATCAATTTTAGCTTGTGCCACAGTTTTCCAAGATGTGCATTCTGCACGATATGTTTCAATGATAGCGGCAGCTTCTTTTGCATCTGCAAGGAATTGACAATTTGCTTTTTCGATATCAAGGCAATTACAGGACGAAAGAATTTGTGTTTTTCTTTCATATTCCTGGAGTTTGGAAACTCTGATTGCGCTTTCCTGTTTGAAGTCAGCCTGTAGTTCAGCAAGTTCCTTTTCGATAGCTCTCAACTCATTAAGCAAGGCGTTATATTCCTCCGCTTTTTGTTCAAGAGCAGAGAGCTCATCAGCCTTAATGTCATATTCCTTTGCAGCAGTTTCACAATCTACAGCTTGACGGTGCTTTGCTTTAAGCGGAATAAGCTGGTCGTCTATTCTGAAAATTTTCTCTTGTTCCTCGCTTACCACTTTTTCAGCATTATTCAATTCTTCCAGCGCCGTGCGGACTGTTTCGGTCAGTTTATCAAACAATGCCTTTTGTGCAGTCATTCCGTTTTGCTTCTGCAACAAGGATTCAAGCTCCGCAACTTTGGCAAGGATTTCTTCTTCCTCCGAAAGTAGTGCGTATGTCGTGCTGATTATGTTGTTCTGCTCGAACAATTTGCCTGTGAGGGCTTTTTCTTTCTCTCGTAGGGTGTTTATACTATCGAGCAGACTTGCGGCTTTTTTAGCTAATTCAAGCTGTGAATTAAGCAATACGTTTATGCGGTCTCTCTCCTGTGCAAGTCTTGCCTTGCTATCTTCTTGAAATTTGATAGCCTGTTCTTTTGTTTCGATTTCTTCTGCCGGATTACCGAGTTCAGAAATACGTTTTTGATGTGTGAGAATATCATTTTTTGCAAAAGATATTTTTCTGTTGCAATCTCCCAGACGGTTTCTTGCAATGCTTTCCATATCGTTATAAATACCAAGACCGAGAATGTTTCCGAGTATAGACATTCGAGCTTCTTTGTCAGCCTGCAAGAATAATCCGTATTGGTCCTGCATTATAAGAGCACAACTGCGGAAGGTCAAACTATCCATACCGAGAATGTTAACGATTTCGTCCTGTGTGTCCTTATACTTTTCTTTTGAACGATTTTCCCATTCGCCGTCAACCAATTCAGAAAGATTAAGTGTAGCCTTGCCGGACTTTGCTCTGGTGCGTACCACTCGGAAGGTTTTATCTCCGATAGCAAAGGTGAACGATATTGAGCCGCTTCTTGCTTTTTCGTCTGCTCTTATCCAAGCAGTAAGCTCGCCCTCTCTTGGCTCTTCATAGAGTGCATCAAGAATCGCATCCATAAAGAGAGAAGACTTGCCGGCGCCGTTCTTTCCGTTGATGGTGCAGAATGTAACGTCTTTGAAATTGAATGTTTCCTCTGCATAGTTTCGGTAGTTCTTAACCTCGATTTCAAGAGGAACAAACATTCCTGTGAGCTTTGACAATGTATTATTTGCCATAGCCTCTGCAATAATAGGTCTTGCAAGGGCGACAATCTCGTCAATTTCTGCATCGTCAAGAGCTTTTTCTTTCAGATAATCAATAAGATTTGCTTCGGGATTGTTCTTTTCTGAAAGCTCGTTTTTGTTGGTACCTGTCGTTATACTGTCAGGTGTTATCTCGCTTACCCAGAACACCTTGGCATATTCATACAAATCGTGTTCAAAAGCGGCCCTGTTAAAAGCTTTGTTTTGGTCTTCATCACAAGAATATATCACTCGAACAATCTTGTTTTCGCAGTCTTGGATTTCGTGCGATGCAAGACCTGTAATTCCGAATACGTTATATGCTTCAACGGCAACATCATCCAAACGGATAGTCTTGAATTCACGTATCGGCGTTTCGTAAAAATGCCCTTTTAAAAGCCTTGCCGCAGGTCTTGTTTCATCAAGTTCGTGTATCCAAAAACCACGCTTTTGACCTTCGTCGTTAAAGTTCATAGCATTTAATGCACCGGAGTAATAAACATCTTTGCAACTCTCCAAAACCTGCGGTCTGTGTATATGTCCCAGGCACACAATATCGAATTGCGCAGCGTCTAAAACTTCTGGCATTATAACCGGCTCAAATTGAGCAAGGAAAGGTGTCTGACCGCTTTCTGTATTACATCCCGGCACGGTGTAATGTGCCAACAGGATATTAGGAAGAGCAGGATCGCAAGCGGCTTTTAATGCAAGCACCGAGTTTCCAAGTTCCTGTGTGAAAGTGACGTTTTCTTCTTCTTTTGAAAGACCGGGGAATTTTGCTCTGTATTCGCCTCTGTCAAATCCGGGCAAACAAGCAAATTGAGCCGTAATTCCACTGTTGAGCTTTACCAAAACCACATTGGGATTTGTGATAATCATTACCCTTTCATTTGTTTCAAAATGAGCAGACAACAAATTAAACTGTTCCTCGCCATCGTGGTTTGGTGTTCCTCTCAAAACAAGAACAGGACACGTTTCAGAAAGAACATCAAGGGCACGAATAGCCGTCTTAACCTCTGATAAACCTCTGTCCGCCCACACTCTCGCTTGGTGGAACAAATCTCCCGATATGACAATTACATCGGGTTTTTCAAGCCTTGCTATGTCTGCAAGGTGGTTGATACAATTGCCTGTATCGTCTGCACGAAGGTTTTTCCCGTCCTTTTCAGGACCGGGAAAGTTACCTATATGCCAATCTGCAGTATGAAGAATTTTCATTTTTTCGGACCTCCGCTTTCACGATTATTGGGGATAATTCCTTTGTCCGAAAGAATGCTTTTTAATATGTTGTCGGCAAGAGCACCAACATCAAGTGTGCCGTCATTAGCAGACATTGTCTTTTTGACCGCATCCGAACGCATTGCCTTGACCTGCTCATACTTCGGCATAGCGATTTTTGTTGTGCCCTTGTTAATCAGAAACGATACGAAATCAATTGCGATTCTGCAATCATCCATTGTTTCATAACGCCCGAGAATTTCTTCTCTGTTTCCCATGAGAGCGATAACCAATGGGTGTTTATCTGTATCATCAACTCTTGGAGCAACAGCTGAAATCTGGTCTATAATAGCTACATTAAAACTGCTTGTGCCGTTTTGGTTTAACAAGAAAATCATAAATTAAGCCTCCTTTTTCTGACAGCTCATACAGAGCACTCTACCACCGAAATTCGCACTGCTATATTGTGCCACTGCCGCAGATACCTCTCTGCCGCATTCTACACAAACAGGTGTTGTTTCGTCAGTTGTTTTGTTTTTCGGAGCTTCTTCCGGAGGGGTGTTGTTTTGGAATTGCTCCTCGTTGTTCATCCCAACAAAATCAGATACAGGATCTTCCACAGCGTCAGAAACAAATGCAGGGTTATCCGCATATTCTTCGGGATTAAAGCTCACATCAATATGCTCACGTGTTGAGCCGTCACCGGTGAGAGCAGGAACGGCAGATGCGCCGAACATATTACCCATAGAGTTCATACCCTGCGAAAGCATTGCACTACGTACCTCGGGATTTGAATAATCGGGAGAGAATGTAACTCTCGACACCGCAAACGGCTTTTTCAGTTCTTCAATGGTGTATGTACCCTTGAGACCAATCAAAGCACGAACAACCCTCAAAATAGCACCGGTCATTGCCTTTTCAGCAAAGGTTTTACGCAAGAGCATCATATTAACCATTACCGACCTGTCGATGTATGTCTGACGGTCTTTTTCGGGTACCTTATAAGCCTTGCAGGGTTTGTCGAATTTATTAACAGTGTTTATCCACTCGCCACCGGGGAACATTTTCTCTGCTTCTTTAGCCGCCTTGTCTTCGATAATGCCCTGTATCGACTTATCCATAAATTCCATACGGAATCTATCTTCTTCATCATCAAGGTTTATTACCTTTTCGTCACAATGCGTTTTGCCGGTACCGTCTGGCATTCTCAATGCTCCATAGGCTTTAGCCTTGTAGCAGTTCTTTGAAATGTATTCTCCGTAGGTATTGTTCGGGTCAAACTGAATACCTGCCGCAGCTGCAAGTTTCATCAAAAGCGGTTTTGCCGGAGAGAAGACGTCAACCCATACATCTTTTCCGTTCGGACCGGCTACCTTTGTGGTGCCAACCTTGAAAATATCACCTGAGCTTTCCGATATATCTGCCGTAACTGATGAAACAGTTAATTTGTAAAACGGATTTAATTGTGTTTCTGTTGACATAGGCATCAACAAATTACAGTCTGAATATTTCTGCTGAATAGCATTTATTGTATTTTCCATAAGTTTTTTCCTCCAAATACTTGATTTTTTTAAATTATTGTGATACAATAATATTGGTCTGTGGGAGCATTTCGATGTTATGTTGAGTGCTCTCTTTCATTTTTCGGGCCATATTCTCTTTACTTTTCTCAATGCAGTAATGAGAAAATCGGTCCATATTGATTATTTCACCGAGCAAAGTAGCTAAATACCAAGGTTGATTTCTCTCTCCATTTAAGTCGCCCTCACGGCTTATAATGTGGGAGAGTTTTCTTTTTGCATACGGCATATGTTCCTCGACATCTGCCTCTGTAACGTCAATATCGCATTGCTTCTTAACTAAACTTATCCAATCCAAAATTTACACCTCGCTTTCTTCATCAAATATGGAAATCTGACCTTCAACCTCCTCGTTTTCCTCGATTTTTGCAGCCTTATTGTAGTAATACTTGCCTTTGGGTTGATACAATGTTTTTCCAAATAGCATTTTGTAACAAGAACTACCAAAGCCTACCGCAATCGCCTCGGGGGTTTTAAGTTTCCGATGGCATCGGCCGCACCTCTCTTCCGCCACATTCATCACCTCCTGCGGAATTAGTATCCGTAAACAGGAACAACGAGGTTGTCACCGGGATATATCGAGCATTTTGATATATCGTTCATTTCAGAAATCTTCTTAACTACAATTCGAACATCAACGCAATCATCATTATATCGATGTGCGATTCCCCAGAGTGTTTCGCCCTTGCTTACAACGTGTGTAACTGTTCTTTGGATTTCAGCCTTCTTTGTTACCGCTCCGCAAGTGACCATAGCGCAAAGAAGACACAACACAAGGATTATTAACGTACACGCCCTACGACGCCTTCTTTGCTTCGCACGTCTGATTTTCTGTGCCTTTGTCATTTTTCATTTCCTCCTTATTTTCAGATTTACATTCACATCTTTCTCCCGGATCAAGTGTGCATCCACAATCGGGACATTTGTAATTATACGGCACCGCTTTCACCTCCTGTACTGATTAAGTCTTGGCCGCAATATAAGCGTTCCTGCAAATATTTTTTTGGTACCTTGCCCGGAAACACTATGCAGCCTTTTTCTTTGAGCTCCTTATTCAAGGTCTGTACCAACTTATAACAGAATGATTTTGACATTCCGATAAGCGCTGTTACCTCATCCACATCATAATAATCTCGTTGCACTAATGATGTTTGAGCCATAATAACACCTCCTGTTAGCTGCTTTCATTCTTCTTTTTGCTATACGCTTTCATTTCTTCGGGATTAAAACCCGCCTCAAATTCTGCCCTTGTCTTGTAGAAATTGCATTTTTCGTGGTCGCAATATCTCTCTTTCAGAGCCTTGCATTTTCGCTCGTCATAAGCGAAACAATCACGCTTTGTTGTGCTTGTATCTCCCATTTACGCCCCTCCTTCATTGTTGTTCTTTTCCGCCCATACAATTAAGGACTGAGCAACGGATGAAACCTCTTTCAGCGTATCCAAAATCTCTTCGAGCTTTGGCTTTTCTTCAGAAGAAATCTTTCCGTCTGATGTTATGTCAAGCAAATCGTCTTTTATAGACGAAACTTTGCGTAATGCCGCAAGCGTTTTGATTGTCAATCTGTCGAGCTCTCCGATTTCGATTTGTGGCATATCCTCACCGAGAGGACAAACGTTTTTACAGTACCAATGCTTGAGTTCGGGTGCATTATAAAGGTCAGCCATAAGATTAACCTTATCAACCGGAACAACCTTGGTGTTTCCCAACTCATAATCTGCGAGCGTTGACGGAGACAAACCGAGCAATTCAGCAGCACCTTCACGGCTATTCAGCTTATCATTGCCCTTTGCAGCAGCCAATCTACACTTGCAATACATATTGTCTGCCGCTTTCGTAGGGTTACTTCCCATTTAATACCGCCTCCTTCTGTGGTATAATAGTAATAAAGAAAACTATGCAGACGTTTCAAAAAAACGTGTCCACGAAAAATTGAGCATTTCGCCAAGTGCTTTGGCAGTGGCAACGCTCGGATCAGCATCGCCATTCTCGATTGCACTAATCATCTGTCTGGTTATCCCGACTTCGTCCGCAATATTCTGTTGCGTTAAATTTGCTTTTTTTCGTAATTCTGTGAACCAGTCACGCATTTTTGTCACCTCCAAACGCAATTCTAAATTGCTTTATGTTTAGATTATAGCAAATCTAAATTGCATTGTCAATAGTTTTCGCAAATATTTTTTGCATTTTTTTATTTTGAGCAATACTTTTTTGCTTCCGTTGAAAAAGCAAATTTAATTTGCTATAATAATAATGAGGTGTTTTGTATGCTTGGAAAGAACTTAAAAGATTTGAGAATAAAAAAAGGAGTAACGCAGGATGATATGGCTGAACTTCTTAATATAAAAAGACAGACATACAGTGCTTACGAAAGAGGCGTAAGCCTTCCAGATGTTACTTCCTTATTAAAGATGGCTGAATTTTTTTGTGTTTCTGTGGATGAAATTCTCGGAAACAAACAAGAGACCACCCCATCGGGGCAGTCCCTTCCTCAAAAAACGAGAGATTTAATAGCTTCCTACGCTGATTTAAGCGAGGAAGAGTTAGACAAGGTTATTGAATACGTTGACTTTTTAAAGACGAAACGAAATCCTTGACCTTTTCAATTTCAATATCGGTAAGGTCTTCTGTCAGCTTTAACAGGCGTATGTACTTATCCTTTTTACCGGTATTGATTGCTTTTTTGTTCTTCTTTTGCTTTTTCATAGATAGACCTCCTTTGCTCTTGTAGAGCTTAAATTTTGGCGTAGCCAATTTTAATTTTACACCGATATCAATGATAGGGTGAGTAATTAACATTTTACTATGCTTTCTTTGTCGAATGTAATCGACAGTTAAATTATAACGGAATACGATATAAAATAACGCAGAAAAGGGTTGCAATATTGACGAAATTTGTCTATAATTGTATCTTTTGTCATTTAAGGAGGAATTGCAATGGCGAAAAGGATTGTTGGATATAGTCCCATAGGTGACGGAACGAGAGACCGGGGCGAAAATATGGTTGTGTATGAATTGTTTGACGATAGAATAGAGAAGATCCAGACAAACGCCTTTGGAATCAAAAAGGATACAATCTCTACATATATGATAAATGAAATCGAAATAGATTGTTTCAGAAACGCCGGTACCCAAAACAATAGTGCTGAAGGAGCTTTGCTCGGAGGTGTACTGTTCGGCGTTGCCGGTGCAGTTATCGGAGGATTAACCGGTTTAAAAGCAGACGCTTGGTATTGTGAAATTAAAAAAGGGGATATTGTAGAAATATTCAGATTCAACAGTGAGGCTGACAAAAATTCTCTGTTGAAGTGGTATGAAAAAAACAGATAGAATTAAGGAGGGGGAATATGCCGGCATATAAAGACGAAGAACGTGGCACTTGGTACGCCCTCTTTTACTACACCGATTGGATGGGGAATAAGAAACGAAAGAAAAAAAGAGGTTTCAAAACCCAAAGGGAAGCAAAGGAATTTGAGAGGGAGTTTTTGAACAAGGAACAGAGGGATGTCGATATTACCTTTGAAATGCTTGTGCAGGAATATTTCAAGGACCTTGAAACCCGATTAAAGAAAACAACCATAGAAAATAAGAAGAATATATTTGAAACGAAAATAACGCCATATTTCAAAAAGCTGAAAATCAGTCAGATAAACGCAACCTCTGTCCGAATGTGGCAGAATGAAATGCTGAAAACGGATTATGCTCCTACATATATAAAGACGATACATAATCAGCTCTCAGCAATAATGAATTATGCTGTTAAATTCTACAATCTACCAAACAACCCTTGCCGCATTACTGGCAGCATCGGAAAGAAAAACGCTGATAGTATGCAAATATGGACCTTGGAGGAATACAAAAAGGTAATCGCCTGTGAGGATAAACCTGCCGCATACGTGGCATTTGAAATTCTGTATTGGTGTGGTTTGCGTGAAGGAGAACTCCTTGCTTTAACTCCGGCCGATGTAACTGATGAAAAAATCCTAAAAATAACAAAATCCCTTGCACGTGTCAAGGGAGAGGAAATAGTCTCGACACCAAAAACCCCAAAAAGCATTCGGGATGTTTCTATGCCGGATTTTCTGTATGATGAAGTTAAGGACTATATATCTCGTCTATACGGTGTTCAGCCAACAGACAGACTGTTTTATTTCACAAAAGGCTATATAAAGAAGGAAATAGAACGTTGCTCCAAGCTCGCAGGGGTAAAGAAGATAAGAACGCACGACCTCAGACACTCCCATGCTTCGCTTCTGATAGAAATGGGGCACAACATCTTTTTGATTTCCGAAAGGCTCGGACACGAAAAAGTCGATACCACAATGAACATATATGGTCATTTGTATCCGAACAAGCAGCAGGCACTCGCAACAGAACTTGATAAAATTAACTACGACAAGCTAAATGATATAGCAGAGAATAACACCGAAAAATGAAAAATTTTCGCATAACAGTACCAAAATAGTACCACAGACCAAAAAGATAAACCCCGAAACCTTATAAAATCAAGGTTTTCGGGGTTTTGTCTGTTATTCCCACTCGATTGTGCCTATTGGCTTTGGTGTCAAGTCATAAAGAACTCTGTTTATGCCATCAACCTCGTGAGTGATTCTGTCTGTAATTTTATGAAGCAAAGTGTACGGTATTTCTTCAATAGTTGCAGACATTGCATCTATAGTATTAACCGCACGGATAATAGCAGGCCAACCCTCGTAGCGTTTGCCGTCTTTTACTCCCACACTTTTTATATCAGGTACTGCGATAAAATATTGCCATACTTTACCTGCAAGTCCGTTTTTGTCAAACTCTTCTCTTAATATTTCATCTGCTTCGCGAAGAGCATCCAATCTGTCGCGGGTAATTGCTCCAAGGCAACGGACACCAAGACCCGGGCCGGGGAAAGGCTGACGATAAACCATATCGTCAGGAAGTCCAAGGGCTTTACCCACCACGCGAACCTCATCTTTATAAAGCAATTTTACAGGTTCGCAAAGTTCAAACTGCATATCTTCAGGCAATCCGCCCACATTATGATGAGCCTTTACTCCGTCACTTTCAATAATGTCGGGATAAATTGTACCTTGAGCGAGAAAAGCAATTCCCTCAAGTTTTCTTGCTTCCTCTTCAAATACTCTTATAAACTCACCGCCGATAATTTTTCTCTTTTGTTCCGGATTATCAACACCTGCAAGTTTATCTAAAAATCTGTCTGTCGCATCAACATAAATAAGATTTGCACCAAGTTGATTTTGAAAAACATCAATAACCTGCTGACTTTCGCCCTTTCTCATAAGTCCGTGATTTACATGCACGCAAACCAACTGTTTGCCCACCGCTTTAACCAAAAGTGCTGCTACAACAGAGGAATCTACGCCTCCTGACAATGCAAGAAGTACCTTTTTATCCCCTACTTGTTTTCTTACAATTTTTATCTGCTCGTCAATAAATTGATTTGCAAGCTCGATATTGTCTATTCTTTTCATATCCTGTGGACGAACATTTGAATCCATCTAAAACTCTTCCTCTCTGTTATAATAAATTTTTTCGGAGTTCTTCCGGTGCCTGCGGATGCAAAAATGCAGGCGGAATATCAAAAATCGTTTTGCAACCATAGTCGCCTTTTTGATACATTCTGTATGCAGCACGAGCATATGCAACCAGTACACTTGCAGTAAACTCAGGGTTGGAATCAAGGTTAAGAGAAAATTCAATCAAATGCTTGTTACCACCTGTATCACCGCTTCTTATAACCGTACCGCCGTGCGGAATGCCCGAATGTTCTTTTCTCAACTCTTCTTCTGTTATGAAATGCACCGTCGTATCGTAATCTTTAAAGTAATCAGGCATTTCCTTTATAGTTTTTTCAATATACGCCAAATCCGCATTTTCTTCTGCCACTACATAGCACTCTCTTGTGTGCTTTTCCCGCACGGAAAGAGTCGGATTTTCGCCATTTCTTACTCTTTGTACCGCTTCTTCCACAGGAACAGTATATTGACGCGCATCTTTTACACCGTCAATACGTCGTATGGCATCTGAATGACCCTGACTAACGCCCTTGCCCCAAAAAGTATATGTTGAACCTCCCGGTAAAACTGCTTCACCTAAAATTCTGTTCAGCGAAAAAAGCCCGGGGTCCCAGCCGACAGAAATTACTGACACTTTGTTACCTTCTTTGCTAGCCTTATCGACATTGTCAAAATGCTGTGGAATTTTAGCGTGGGTGTCAAAACTGTCCACCACATTAAAATATCCGGCAAGGTTGGGCGTCTGCTCGGGCAAATCTGTTGCACTGCCTCCGCACAACACCAAAACATCAATTTTATCTCTCATATTATAAATATCTTTTAACCAATAAACAGGTACTCCTGTAGCAGTTTTAACTGAATCGGGGCCACGCCTCGTAAACACTCCTACAAGTTCCATATCGGGAGCACTAGCCACCGCTTTTTCCGTACCTTTTCCCAAGTTGCCGTAACCAACTATGGCTACTTTCATATTTACCATTCCCTTCCGGTGCTGCTTATTTAAAATACTGTACACCTGACTTGAATATACCTTGTTCCTTTTCACCGTAAATATTTTGATAGGTATTAGCTGACAATCTTTCGGAATGAGCCATTTTACCAAGTACTCGTCCGTCGGGACTTGTTATACCTTCTATAGCACATACCGAGCCATTGGGATTAAAACGAATATCGTAAGTAGGGTTTCCGTTTAAGTCAACATATTGAGTTGCAATCTGTCCGTTTTTAGCAAGAGTTTCAATAGTCTTGCTGTCTGCGACAAAACGCCCCTCACCGTGAGAAACTGCTACTGAATGAATATCGCCCACAAAAACATTGCTAAACCACGGCGATAATGTAGATGCCACTTTAGTATAAACAATTTGAGACACATGTCGGTTTATTTTATTGTATGTCAGCGTAGGACATGTATCATCAGTAGGCACAATTTTTCCAAACGGCACTAAACCAAGTTTAATAAGAGCCTGGAAACCATTACAAATACCAAGCATTAAACCGTCTCGTTTATAAAGCAGATTATGAATATCCTCTGTAAGTCTTGGGTTCCTGAATGTAGTTGCTATAAATTTAGCAGAGCCGTCAGGCTCATCCCCCGCACTAAAACCACCGGGAAGCATAACTATTTGTGCTTCGTTAATAAGTCTTGAAAGTTCCATCACAGAATCATTTAAGTCTTTTGCAGTTAAGTTTCTGAATACAAAAATTTCTGTTTCTGCACCCGCACGGCGGAACGCTCTCATTGTATCATACTCGCAGTTTGTGCCCGGGAACACAGGGATTAACACTTTTGGTTTTCCTGAAATCACAGCAGGAACAGATGTGTTTCGTTTTTCATATCTGTAACTTTCAATTTCGCCTTTTATCTCCTGTGTATTTGTCGGGAACACTTTTTCAAGAGTTTTTGTCCATTGTTCCTGAACTTCTTTTATTTCTAATGTTACACCGTTAGCAATAATTTTATCTTTTACGGTTGTACCTAAGAATATCCCGTCAATATCCTCATTTGTTTCAACTACAATACTTCCGTAAAGAGGTGCAAATAAATTATTATAAGTAATGTCAGCACCAATGCCGTTGCCAAATGACATTTTTGAAACCGCTTCGCAAATACCTCCGCCGGTTACTGCAAATGATGATTTTATTTTACCCTCTTTTATCAATTTATTTACATACGCAAATTTTACTTTTAAATCTTCAAAATCCGGTATCAAATTTTCGTCTGCATTAAGTTTTATTAAGTATAATTTGCTTCCAACTGCTTTTATATCAGTTGATACCGCTTTAGTTACATCTAACTTGTTAATAGCAAAAGACACCAAAGTCGGCGGCACATCAATGTTTTCAAATGAGCCTGACATACTGTCTTTTCCACCTATTGCAGCAATACCAAGTTTAGTTTGTGCAAGATAACCGCCAAGTAATGCCGCAACGGGTTTGCCC
This sequence comes from Clostridia bacterium, assembly GCA_017397315.1. Taxonomy (GTDB): domain Bacteria; phylum Bacillota; class Clostridia; order Monoglobales; family Firm-18; genus RGIG1864. The sequence goes on from JAFQJA010000023.1 coordinate 14,645, forward strand.
CATCTTGATGGTACATTACGCAATCTTTCAAAGTATTCCTGAAAAGTAAGGTAAGCGTCTTTTGCTTCACCGCCTGTTGCTACAATTTTTGCAACAGATTCAACAACTGCATAAATCGCACCGTGGAACGGGCTTAATTTAGACAACTGCGGATTGTAACCGTAAGCCATAACTGTGCCTGTAGTTGTTTCGCCGTTTAAAACAGGAAGTTTTGCAACCATAGACTGCATCGGAGACATCATATTTTTACCGCCGTATGGCATAAATACTGTATTTGCACCGATTGAACTGTCAAATCGTTCAACAAGTCCCTTCTGACTGCACACATTTAAAGAGCCTACAGTCTGGAGCCATTTTTCTTTAACATCTGTAACCTTATCACCTTTAAAGAATTTATCGACATCTCCCGCTTTTTCCACTTCTGCTGTTGCGTGTTTCTCTGCACCGTTAGTATTAAGGAAATCACGACTTATATCGCAAATAGTGTTGCCGTTCCAGTTCATCACAAGTCTGTTTTTATCTGTTACCACAGCAACCTTTGTGGCTTCAAGGTTTTCTTCAGATGCAAGGGCAATAAACTTTTCTTCGTCTTTTGCTCTTATTACAACCGCCATGCGTTCCTGTGATTCGGAAATAGCAAGTTCAGTGCCTGATAGACCCTCGTATTTTTTAGGTACTTTATCCAAATCAATTACCAGACCATCTGCAAGTTCGCCGATAGCAACCGACACACCGCCTGCACCAAAGTCGTTACATCTTTTAATAAGATGTGTAACTTCTGGGTTTCTGAACAATCTCTGCAATTTTCTTTCTTCAGGAGGATTACCCTTTTGTACTTCAGCTCCGCAAGTTACAAGCGACTCTTCAGTATGTGCTTTTGATGAACCTGTAGCACCACCGCAACCGTCTCTGCCTGTTCTTCCGCCCAAAAGAATAATAACATCAGATGGCGACGGTTGTTCTCTTACTACATTTGATGCGGGAGCCGCACCCACTACTGCACCGATTTCCATTCTTTTTGCCACATAGCCCTCATCATATATCTCCGTTACAGAGCCTGTTGCAAGACCTATCTGGTTACCGTATGAACTGTATCCTGCTGCAGCAGTATTTGTAAGTTTTCTCTGTGGCAATTTGCCCGGTAATGTTTCAGACAGCGGTTTTGTAGGGTCTCCTGCACCTGTTACACGCATAGCCTGATATACATATACTCTTCCTGAAAGCGGGTCTCTTATAGCACCGCCAAGGCAGGTGGCTGCACCGCCAAAGGGTTCAATTTCAGTGGGGTGGTTGTGTGTTTCGTTTTTGAACATAACAAGCCACTGTTCGTCTTTGCCGTCAACATTTGCAGTTACTTTAATACTGCAGGCGTTAATTTCTTCAGATTCGTCAAGAGCGTCTAACACGCCGTCTTTTTTAAGTTTCTTTACTGCCATTGTGGCAATGTCCATAAGGCAAACAGATTTTTCTCTGTCGCCGTAAACATATTTTCTTGTGTCCATATACTGCTTGAACACATCTTCAATATAATCGTTGTGGAATTTAACATCTTCTAATTTGGTTAAAAAAGTAGTATGTCTGCAATGGTCAGACCAGTATGTATCAATCATTCTTATTTCTGTGATGGTAGGATTTCGCTTTTCTGTTTCTTTAAAATATTTCTGACAAAAAGTTATGTCATCAATATCCATAGCAAGACCCAGTGCACCAATCATCTCAAGTAACTGTTCTTTGGTTTTTTCAATGAAGCCATCTACAGTTTCAACAGTTGTGGGAATGTCATATACAACATCCAAGTTTTCAGGTTTTATAAGTGATGCTTCCCTTGCTTCTACCGGATTAATGCTGTAGTTTTTAATTTTCGCAAAATCCTCGTCAGAAATGTTACCTTTTATTACTATAACCCTTGCGACACGCACTTTGGGTTTTTCACCTTGGGTAATAATCTGCAAAGCCTGTTCGGCGAAGTCTGCTCTCTGGTCATACTGGCCGGGCAAAAACTCTGTTGCAAATACTCTGTCGCCCTCATCTACAGGCAATACCTCGTCATACACATTATCAATTTGTGGTTCTGAAAAAATAACTGTTTTTGCGGCTACATACTGCTCGTCTGTAATTCCTGAAACATCATAACGCACAATAAACCTTATTTTTTTAATCCCCGAAATTCCAAGAGTGTCAGCAAAATTAGAAATCATCGCATCTGCTTCTACATTAAAACCGTCTTTCTTTTCTACAAATACTCTTTTAACCAATACTATCCCTCGCTAATTATTATTTTTAAAACTTTTCTCCGCATTTTGCACAAAACAAACTTTCTTCGCTGGAAGATGCACCGCAGTTTTCGCAAATTTTGACATTCTTTAACTGCTGGATTTTTTCCTGAATTTTTGTGATTTCCTCATTTTTAAGTTCTACCGCTTCGCACAAACCCGAAATATCATCAATAGAAAAATCGTCATCCGTATAGTGCGAATAAACCGATTTGCCAATTTGCTGATATAACTGGTCTACATCATTTTTAAGCCCTGACATAGTAATAGAAAGTTTGGTGTATTCGTAAACCTCACTAGTCTTTTTTACTACCTTGTCCCCTGTTTTTTGCAAAACCTTTTTAACATCATCAAATGTTGTCGCCATAGATAATCACCTCTTAAAAATCTTATAATATATTATTGTACCATAAAAAAATGAAAAAATAAAGTTTTTTTTAATATTTTTTGGATATAAATACGAAAAAATCAGTTTGGCAAAAAAAATTAGAGTTTTGACACAAATTTAGATATAAATTCCTACGCAATGTTTGACTATCAGATGGTATTGTGATATAATATTGGTCATATTGAATTGTTTTGCTCACAAATGGCGAAGTAACTACATAAAAAACTCTGAAAATACTGATAAATCAAGGAGATGTGATATATAATGAAATTAGGTATAGTCGGATTGCCGAATGTCGGAAAAAGTACATTGTTTAACGCTATTACAAAAGCGGGTGCAGAATCTGCCAACTATCCTTTCTGCACAATAGAACCCAATGTGGGTATAGTTAATGTGCCTGACCCAAGACTTGATGTGCTTACAAAACTTAACAGTTCCGAAAAAACAGTTCCTGCAATAATAGAAATCGTTGACATAGCAGGTCTTGTGAAAGGAGCAAGCAAAGGTGAAGGCTTGGGCAACAAGTTCTTATCGCACATAAGAGAAGTTGATGCAATACTTCATGTTGTCCGTTGTTTTGATGACAAAAACATAGTTCATGTTGACGGAAGTATTGACCCTATAAGAGATGTTGAAACAATAAATTTAGAACTTATCTTTGCTGACTTGGAAACTGTTGAAAAAAGAATAGACAGAGCAAAAAAAATGTCCAAAGGCGGAGACAAAAAGTTTTTAGAAGAAGCAAAAGTTTACGAAAAAATAAAAGAAGTGTTGGAAAGCGGAAAACCCGCCAACTCAATCGACTTCGCGAAAGAAGAAACGGAATTTTTAAAAGATGTATCATTACTTACATTAAAACCTGTTATTTTTGCAGCGAACATCTCGGAAGATGAGGTAGCAGGAGATTACACTCAAAACGAAAACTACCTGAAATTGGCACAGTATGCCAAAGAACAAAACAGCGAGATTATTCCTGTATCTGCAAAAATTGAAGAAGAAATTGCACAACTTGATGACGAAGAAAAAACAGTATTTTTGCAAGAACTGGGGTTGTCAGAATCGGGGCTTGATAAACTTGTAAAAGCCGGATACAAATTATTGGGACTTATAAGTTACATTACTTCAGGAACTATGGAAACAAAAGCGTGGACTATAGTAAATGGCACAAAAGCTCCTCAGGCTGCCGGCAAAATCCATTCCGATTTTGAACGCGGTTTCATACGGGCAGAAGTTGTTTCATACGACGACCTTATGGAATGCGGTACGATGGTCGCAGCAAAAGAAAAAGGGCTTGTGCGTTCCGAGGGTAAAGAATATGTAATTAAAGACGGCGATATAGTTTTATTCAGATTTAATGTATAATTTTTTTGGACATTAAAACGGCATTTTCTGTTGGCGATTTGTAGTAGTTTTTACGAAAACCGTCGCGGATAAAGCCGTTTTTTTCGTACAATGAAATAGCTTTATAATTTGTTTCTCTAACTTCGAGGTTCAAAACTGACATTCCTTTTTCCTTTGCACAAAATTCCAACTCATTTAAAATTTTTTTGCCTATTCCTCTTCTTCTATGACTTTCTATTACCACTATATTTGTAATTTGTCCTTCGTCTGCCACAAACCACATACCGCCATAGGCGATGAGCGTGCCGTCATAAAAAGCACCAAGGTAACAAGTATTATTTTTAAGTTCATTTTCGAACATTGATACAGAATAAGGTACAGACATACAAGCCTTATCAATTTCCGCCAGCATTTCGCAGTATGTTAAATCAAGTTTTTTAATTTCCATATTTCACACCTCAAATTCATTATATCGTATTTTAAGATATTTTACAATTATGTTAACAAACAAAAAATATGTTGGTTTTTCGTATATTTTATGATAAAATATAGAAGTCGGTGAAAAACGGGAGATGAAAGCCGTCAGGGGGAAAATACAAATGAAATTAAAAACAATAATATCAATGCTACTTTGCTTATGCATATTTTTCAATATATCTGTCTTTGCTTTTGAGGATGCGAAAGGTCATTGGGCAGAGCAATATGCCTTATATTTATATGAAAAAGGGATTTTCAACGGGGATGATTTAGGCAATGCAAACCTTGCCCATAATATAAAGAGAAGCGAATTTATTGCGCTTTTGGTAAGAAGTTTATACAGCGACAGAATTATTCCCGAGGGAGCAGATGTTTTTAATGATGTAACAAAAGACAAATGGTACTACGATGTTGTGGCATTTGCTAAAAATAACGGCATAGTTTCAGGGGGCGGAGACGGAAACTTTTACCCCGATAAACTGATTACCCGAGAAGAAATCGTACTAATGCTGTACCGTTCATTAGAACTGACAGACGGAGAAAGTGATTTTTCAGATGTGCCTACCGATTATATGTATTACACAGAAATTTCGGCACTGGTTAATACAGGCATAGTTAACGGCTATGAAAACAACACATTTATGCCTAAAGCGAACGCAACAAGAGGTGAGGCAACCGCTATGCTTTGCAGAGTAATAAATCCTGATAAATTTATACCGGAAAAGGAACCTGAAATTGAGAAGCCGTCAGGTCTCCTTAACCTGACTTGGCATCAGGTTTACAACAAAAACATTACTACAACCGGTAGTTATCAGATGGACGGATTGGATGTAGTATCGCCCATGTGGTTTAAAGTAATCGAAAAAACCACTTCATTACCATCTGCCTATGAATACATGTTAGGCGGATTGCCCGACTACTATTTGCAGGACTTCGGCAATTTAGAATATATGGAAGACGCAAATGAAAGAGGCTACGAAGTATGGCCAATGTTGAAGGGAGATGGCACTTTAGAAGGACACAGTAAATTTCTAAATAATGAAACAGCACGGAAAAACTGTATCACCTTTATGAAAAACTTATCCCGTTCATACGGCTTTACAGGAATTAACCTTGATTTTGAAAATATTAAAGTAGAAGACAAAGACGCATATACACGGTTTGTAAAGGAACTGTCCGTAATGTGTAAAGAAGAAGGTCTTGTGCTTTCTGTAGATATTACAAAGTATTCCGCGTACGGAGGAACTTGGTCTCTTTGCTACGACAGAAAAGAACTTGCTAAATATGTTGACTATGTTGCACTTATGGCTTACGACGAAAACGGTACCTGGAGCACTGAAGCGGGTTCTGTTGCATCATTACCCTGGGTTGAAGATGCAATAAAAATCACCTTGGAAGAAGTACCTGCAGAAAAACTTCTTCTTGGCATTCCTTTCTATGCGCGTTTGTGGCGTGAACAAAACGGAAAGGTGGTAAAAACTTCTGCAATAGGTATGGAAACTGCAATGAAGCAAATTCAAACTGCAGGGGCTGAAATTGTATATGATAAGAAATCCGGGCAAAACTATGCTGAGTGGAAAGACGGCGAACAAGCGGTTAAAATCTGGCTTGAAGACGAAACCTCCATTTTAGCAAGAATAGAACTTGCTAAAAAGTACAGTCTTGCAGGGATTGCTTCGTGGAGCAAAACTTTTGAAAAACCGTCAATATGGACATTTATTAAGGAGAATTTGAATTGAAAACACCATTTAATTTCAAAGAATTAATACTTGGACTGCTCTGCGGTGCAGGGGCTTGTATGTTCATAATAGGTCTGATACCAAATTATCAGTTTATATCTATGTTGATTGGCGTAGGCATTGCTTGCCTTGGGCTTTATTATGTAACAAAGCACAAACCTGCCACATGGTTTTTAGCAGGTTTTGTAATTAGTTGCCTGTTTTTTACTTTGCTTAAATAATACTTGTATTTTTTTCCACTATTTAGTATAATATTGTTTGAGGTGAAGAATATGCCTATCAAAATCCCTAATAATTTGCCTGCAGAAAAAATCCTCGCACAGGAAAATATTTTTGTTATGAACGAAAATCGTGCAATAACTCAGGATATCCGTCCTCTTAATATTGTTATACTAAATATTATGCCTACAAAAATTGCCACGGAAACACAATTGTTAAGGCTTTTAAGTAACAGTCCATTGCAGGTAAATGTTCAGTTTATTGCAACAGAAACTTATACCAGTAAAAACACGCCGAAAGAGCATCTTCATACATTCTATAAAACTTTTGATGAAATCAAAAAAGAAAAGTTTGATGGTATGATAATAACAGGTGCACCTGTTGAACAGATGCCTTTCCAGCAAGTTGATTACTGGAAAGAATTAACGGATATAATGGAATGGACCAAAACAAATGTAACCTCCACAATGCACATCTGCTGGGGTGCACAGGCAGGTCTTTACTACCATTATGGTGTGGGAAAATATCCTTTAGAGAAAAAACTATCAGGTGTATATACGCACACACTAAAACGCAAAAATAAAATGTTAACCAGAGGTTTTGATGACGAGTTCAATGTTCCTCATTCTCGTTACACCTATGTAAAAGAAGAGGACATAAAAAAAGTCCCCGAACTTGAAATCATAGCAACATCAAAAGATGCGGGGGTATATCTTATAACCTCCAAAAAAGGTAAGCAGATTTTTGTAACGGGGCATGTTGAATATGACGCAGACACTTTGGCCGAGGAATACTTCAGAGATATAGAAAAGGGAATTGATATTGACATTCCCGAAAACTACTTTGAAAACAATGACCCTTCTAAAAAACCTAAAAACTCGTGGCGTTCAACAGCAAACCTATTATTCTCAAACTGGCTTAACTATCATGTTTACCAGACAACACCGTACGATATTAATAAAATCAAATAATTTATGCGTTCCTGAAATCAGGAACGCTTTTTTTCTTGTTTTAATATAATAAAACGAAAGGGTTGGTTTTTATGAGCACTAATAAAAGAATTCTTATTTGCGGCGGGGACTTAAGACAGGTAAAACTTGCAGACAGTCTTTTTAAAGATGGTTATAATGTTACTGTATTAGGCTTTGACGACAAAAGTCTTTTTAATGAAAATGTAGTATTTGGCAAATTCTGTAAAAACACAGTAAAAGAGGCAGATGTTATAGTTCTTCCTCTTCCCTGTTCAAAAGACAACTTAACATTAAACACCCCCATAGGCAATGATATAATAAATATTAACGAACTTTTTTCTTTTGCAAATCCCAAAGCAGTAATAGCAGGAGGAAAAATTACAGAGGAAATAAAATCTTTGGCGCAGTTACACAATCTTATAATTCACGATTACTTAAACCGCGAAGAAATGGCAATTTTAAATGCTATTCCTACCGTGGAAGGAGCCATCGAAATTGCAATCAGAAATACACCCGCTACCATTCATGGAAGTAAAATTCTTGTTTTAGGGTTTGGACGAATAGGGAAACTATTGTGTGATAGATTTTCAGCCCTTGGAGCAGAAGTTTCGGCAGAGGCTCGTAAAGTTTCCGACATAGCGTGGATAAAGTCCTACGGATACATAGGGATACCTTTGTCCTCGCTTTCAAAAACTATCGGCATTTACGACATTATAATAAACACTATTCCTGCCGAAATTCTCACCGGGCAACTGCTTGAACTTGTAAAAAACGATGCATTAATAATAGACCTTGCAAGTAAACCGGGAGGAGTCAATATAGAGGCGGCTTCAAAACTTAATAAAAAAGTTATATGGGCTCTGTCTCTTCCCGGCACAGTGGCTCCGGTAACTGCCGGCATTATAATAAAAGATACCATTCTTAATATATTGGAGGAATTGGAGGAGACGAACATTGGAACTTTGTAACGGCAAAATAGGTTTTGCTTTAACTGGTTCATTTTGCACATTAAAAAATATGCTTTTACAAATGAAAAAACTAAAAGATACAGGTGCCGATGTTTATCCCATAATGAGCGAAACAGTCTTTGCGACAAACACGCGTTTTGGCGAGTCAAGTTACTATATACAAGAAACAGAAAAAATCTGCGGACACAGTGTTATCTCAACAATAAAAGATGCAGAGCCAATTGGCCCGCAAAATATGTTTGATTTGCTTGTTATTGCACCTTGCACAGGAAACACTTTGGCAAAACTTGCTACAGGCGTTAATGATTCCGCCGTAACAATGGCTGCAAAAGCACATCTTCGAAACGGCAAGCCTTTGCTTTTGTTTGTATCAACCAACGACGGTCTTTCTGCGGCAGCAAAAAATATTGGTGCTTTGCTAAATTGTAAAAACATATTCTTTACGCCTTTTGCTCAAGATGACTGCATTAAAAAACCAAACTCATTGGTGGGTATTTTTGATTTGCTTATCCCTTCAATACATCAGGCACTTAATTATAATCAAATACAACCTATTATATATCAGGGACCGTAAAAAAATTCAAAGTGCTAAAAGGGGAGTAAAGTTAATCTGCATAAAAAGAAAAACAGCCTCATAATTTTTAGAATATAGGTCGAAAAAGGTCCTTTGGACCTTTTTCTTTTATTTTTTACCTTTTAATTTCTCACCGCCTTTGGCTTTTTTTGCAAACATTTTGGCTGTTTTTCCAAATTATTCTTGATGAATTAAGTATATAATATATATTGACTAAATTTTATCAGGAAAGGTGTAATATAAAATGAAAGTTATAGTATGTGATAATTACGATGAAATGTCATTGCAAGGTGCAAAAATATTTGAAAAACAAATAAGAGAAAAAGCGAACAGCATATTAGGCCTTGCAACCGGTTCTACTCCTATAGGAATGTATCAGCACCTTATAAAAATGCACAAAGAAGAAGGTCTTGATTTCAGCAAAATTACTTCGTTTAACCTTGACGAATACTACCCCATTTCGCAGACAAACGACCAGAGTTACAGATACTTTATGAACGAACAGTTGTTTAATCATATAAACATTGATAAAAATAATACTTTCGTCCCAAATGGAGAAGCAACAGACGCAGATTTGGAATGCAAGCAGTATGACGAGAAAATTGCACAATACGGTGGAATTGATATTCAACTTTTAGGCATTGGCAGAAACGGACACATTGGCTTTAATGAACCCGACAAAAAACTTTTTGCTTCTACTCACAAAACAGACTTGACACAAGATACTATAGACGCAAACTCAAGATTTTTTGACGATATAAAAGATGTTCCCACTAAAGCTCTTACTATGGGTATCGGTTCAATTATGAAAGCAAAAACCGTTGTACTTCTTGCAAGCGGAAAGAACAAACACGAGGTTGTAAATGCAATGCTTGATGACTTCATTACAACAGATATTCCAAGTACACTATTAAAAGCACACCCCGATTTTATATTAATTTGCGATAAAGACGCATACGAAGGATAAAAAATGATATCTGCCGAAAAACTGCTTAACAGAAAAACATTACAATTTAATATGGAAAAGTCCTCTTGCATTTTAAAAGGTAAAACTGTGGTTGTAACAGGAGGAAGCGGTTCAATAGGTAGTGAACTGTGTTTACAAATTCATAAAGCCGAACCCGAAAAACTTGTAATTTTGGACATTAACGAAAACAACAGTTATATGTTATACAAAAAACTGGGAATGGCAGACAACATAAAAATTGAAATTGCAAATATAAGAGAAAGGGAAAAAGTCTTTTCCCTTTTTAACAATTATAAGCCTGATTTTGTATTTCACGCCGCCGCCCACAAACATGTTCCTTTAATGGAGGAATGTCCTGACGAAGCAGTAAAAAACAACATTTTCGGCACACTAAATATAATGGATGCCTGCATTGACTGCGGAGCAAAAAAAATGATATTTATTTCAACAGACAAGGCGGCAAACCCAAAAAGTGTAATGGGCAAAACAAAGCGTTTTTGCGAAATGATGATACAAAGCAGAACTACAGATAAAACAGTTTTTTCTGCAGTTCGTTTCGGAAACATATTAGGTTCTGACGGAAGCGTAATTCCCATATTCCAACACCAGATAGATATGGGCGGGCCCGTAACCATTACAGATAAAAACATTACACGCTTTTTTATGACTGTTACAGAAGCGGTAGGCCTTATTCTTGAAACTACAGTCTTTGCAAGTCAGGGTGAAATATATGTGCTTGATATGGGCGACAGTATAAGCATTCTCCAGTTGGCGGAAAACCTTATTAAGTTAAACGGATATACTCCGTACGAAGACATAGACATAGTCGAAACGGGGATAAGATCAGGGGAAAAACTACACGAGGAACTGCTTATTAATCCTGATGTTTCCGCAAAATCAAAAAATCAATCAATAATGATTGACGGCAAACAATTTTTCAATCCTAGCGAAATCAATAAAAGGTTAGAATTATTGAGAAATTCATTACAAACAAACAACAAAATAATTAAGGAAACTCTCAAAAAAGTCATTGACTAACAACGATAATTGTAGTATAATTAATTATTATGTTATATTTTTAACAAAGGGGAGAGTAAAATGAACAGAGTTTATAATTTTTCAGCAGGCCCATCTATGTTACCTGAGTCTGCATTAAAAAAAGCAGCAGATGATATGCTTTGCTGCGGAAATTCAGGAATGAGCGTTATGGAGATGAGCCACCGTTCAAAAGACTACGAAGCAATTATTAACGAGGCTGAAGATCTTTTAAGAGAACTTATGAACATTCCCGAAAATTATAAAGTATTATTCTTGCAGGGCGGTGCTTCCAGCCAGTTTGCGATGGTTCCGCTAAACTTAATTGGCAGAACAGGCAAGGCAGACTTTGTCATCACAGGTCAGTGGGCTAAAAAAGCATACCAGGAAGCGGGCAGATACGGTGAAGCAGTTAAAATCGCATCGAGTGAAGATGCAGTATTTAACTACATACCAAAATTAGATAAATCAACTTTCTCTAAAGATGCTTCATATTTCCACATCACAACAAACAACACAATCTATGGTACAAGATATACAACACTGCCTGACACAGGTGATGTTCCGTTGGTTGCAGATATGTCATCCAACATTTTGTCAGAGGTTTATGATGTATCAAAATTCGGTTTAATCTATGCCGGTGCACAAAAGAATATGGGACCTGCAGGTCTTACAGTTGCAATTATCCGCGAAGACTTAATCGGAAATCCGTTAGACATTACACCTACAATGTTCAACTACGAAACACATTCTAAAAATGGTTCAATGTATAACACACCTCCAACATATTCAATCTACATTATGAAACTTGTACTTGAATGGTTAAAAGGTATTGGCGGTATTCCTGCTATCCAGAAGGTAAATGAAGAAAAAGCAAAAATTCTTTACGATTTCTTAGACAGTTCTTCATTATTTAAAGGCACCGTTGTTAAAGAAGACAGATCAATAATGAATGTGCCTTTCGTTACAGGCGACGACGAACTAAATGCAGAATTTATTAAAACTGCATCAAGCAAAGGTTTTGTTAACTTAAAAGGACACAGAAGCGTAGGCGGTATGAGAGCAAGCATCTACAATGCTATGCCTACAGAAGGCGTTATCGCACTTGTTGAACTAATGAAAGACTTTGAAGCAAGTCATAAATAATTTTTTCGAGAAGAGGTTTTTGTTAATGTATAATATTCAGACTTTAAATAAAATTTCTAAAACAGGTCTTGGTCAGTTAAATCCTGATAAATACACCTGTGCAGACGAGATTGCAAATCCTGATGCTATAATTTTAAGAAGTTTTTCAATGCACGAAATGGAACTTCCGAAATCTTTGCTTGCAGTTGCAAGAGCAGGTGCAGGTGTTAACAACATTCCGATTGACAGATGCAGTGAGCAGGGCGTGGTTGTGTTTAACACTCCGGGTGCTAATGCAAATGCCGTTAAAGAACTTGTTATCGCTTCACTTTTACTTGCATCAAGAAAAGTTGCCGCAGGTATAGAATGGGTTAAAGGACAAAAAGATGCAGGAGATACTTTGTCAAAAGTAGTTGAAAAGGGTAAATCTTCATTTGCTGGTCCCGAAATCAAAGGAAAAAAATTAGGCGTAATCGGTCTTGGTGCAATCGGCGTTATGGTATGTAACTCTGCTTACGCTCTTGGTATGGAAGTAATAGGTTATGACCCATACATTTCTGTTGATGCTGCATGGGGATTGTCAAGAGCAGTTAAAAGAGCAACTACCTTAAAAGAAATTTACGAAACCTGTGATTATATTACATTACACATTCCTTTAAACAACGAAACAAGAGGAATGATTGGTGAAGAAACATTAAAATCAACTAAAGACGGCGTAAGAATTTTAAACTTCTCTCGCGGTGAATTGGTTGACAGTGCAGCAATCATTGATGCAATAAACAGTGGCAAGGTTGCTAGTTATGTAACAGACTTCCCAACCGCAGAAATGCTTGATGTTGAAAATATTACACCAATGCCTCACCTTGGAGCATCTACACCTGAAAGTGAAGAAAACTGTGCATATATGGCAGCAAACGAGTTAAAACAGTACCTTGAATTCGGTAACATTGTTAACTCTGTCAACTTCCCCAACTGCTCAATGCCTATGGAAACAAAATTCCGTGTATGTATTATTCACAAGAACATTCCTAATATGTTGGGTCAGGTTAGCACAATGTTTGCTGATGCAGGAATTAATATATGCCATATGATTAACAAAAGCAAAGGCGACAACGCTTACACATTAGTTGATGTTGACCAGCCCTGCGACAGTATCGTAGAAAAAATCAATGCTATTGAAGGTATTCTTTCAACAAGAGTAATAAGATAATAAAAAAGTGTGGCTACGCCACACTTTTTTAATAAGAGGAAATAACTATGACAAAGTATTTATCACAAATTATTACTATTTTAAATAACGAGTATGGCGATGCTGACTGCACATTGAATTACAATAACACATTGCAACTTTTGATTGCAACGCAACTTGCAGCACAATGCACCGACGCAAGAGTTAATATAGTTATGGTAGATTTGGCGAAAAAATACCCTGATGTTTACGCTTTTGCCAATGCAGATTTGAATGAATTAATGAATGATATTTATTCAACGGGTTTTTACAGAAACAAAGCAAAAAACATAATTGCCTGTTGCAAAAAGATTATTGCAGACTTTAAAGGCAAGGTTCCCGACAATATGAAAGACCTGTTAACACTGCCCGGTGTTGGCAGAAAAACTGCAAACTTAATTTTAGGTGATGCTTTCGGAATTCCGGGAATTGTTGTTGACACCCACGCAGGTCGTCTTGCAAGGCGTATGGGGCTTACCAAAAATACAGACCCAAAAAAAGTAGAGTTTGATTTGGTTAAGATAATACCAAAAGAACACCAGACGCTTTTCTGCCACCAGTTAGTTGAACACGGAAGAAAATATTGTAAATCCCAAAGACCTGATTGCGAAAACTGTCCGCTGAATAAGATATGTAAAAAGAGAGGTTTGTAACCTCTCTTTTATAATATTTCCAACTTCGCATACGCCGCCATTAAGTTTTTAGTACCTACAGTTTCGAATGCAATTTCCAGATGCCAGTCATTGCCCACAGCCGTTGCTTTTAATATCATACCTTTTCCAAATTTATTGTGTTTTACCATCTGCCCTACGCTGTATGTAACATCACTTGATGTATCCTTTTTGCTGTCGAGGGTAATTTTATTATATTTAACCGGTGAAAAATAACTGCTTGTAATTCCCTGCTTTATTTCTGTTTTAAAAGGAATATCAATAAGATTTTCGTCTATTTCATCCACAAAGCGTGATGGTTTGTTGTAACTTACAGCGCCAAACAAAGTTCTCGATTGAGTGCAGGTGATAAACAATTTTTTCTTTGCTCTTGTTATACCGACATAGCAAAGTCGTCTTTCCTCCTCCAACTCCTCATTCGAACTCATTGACATATAGCCGGGAAACAGTCCCTCCTCCATTCCGCACATAAAAACTACGGGGAATTCCAGACCTTTAGCACTGTGAAGTGTCATCAACACAACGACTTCTTGGGACTCGTCGTAGTTATCAACATCTGCTACCAGAGAAATTTTTTCCAGATAGTTGTTAAGTGTTGCCTCTTCCTTTGGTACGGTTTTTTCAAACTCCATAGCATCTGTTATAAGTTCCTTTATGTTTTCAAGCCGTGTTGTTGCCTCAACGGTGTTTTCATTTATAAGCATCGCCCCATAGCCTGTTTTTTCAATAACCGTGTCAATCAGTTTTGATACAGGCATATCTTTTGACATTTGGACAATTTCTGTCATCAATTTGGCGAATTCACCAAGTTTGCCCTGCTCCGTCAGGCAAACATCAAACATACTTATTCCTTTTGCGTTTGCAATTTTTTCGCAGTTGGATACTGTTTTTGCACCTATCCCTCTTTTTGGCTCATTTATTATCCGTTTAAAATTCACATTGTCCTGAGGGTTGTTTATTAACTTAACATACGCTAAAACATCTTTTATTTCTTTTCTGTCAAAGAACCTTAAACCACCAAGCACACGGTAAGGAACAGCGTTTTGAATGAGCATATTTTCTATTACGCGGGATTGGGCGTTGGTGCGGTACAACACAGCAAAATCGTTGTAGTTGTAACCGTCAATGGTCATATTTATAATTTGCTCTGCAATGTAATAACCCTCATCATGCTCATTTGTGGCACGGTAGAATGATATTTTTTCGCCATCACCGCTGTCTGTCCAAAGAGTTTTGCCCTTTCTGCCTCTGTTGTTTTTAATAACACCGTTTGCAGCATCTAAAATATTCCCCGTTGAACGATAGTTTTGCTCTAACTTTATAACTGCACAGTTTTCATACTGCTTTTCAAAAGACAGTATGTTTTCAATATTTGCACCTCTGAATTTGTATATACTCTGGTCATCATCACCTACAACGCAAATGTTTTTATGACCTGCCGAAAGCAATGACACCAACCTGTACTGAGCGTGATTTGTATCCTGATACTCATCTACCATTACATACTTAAACCTGCGTTGATAATACTTAAGAACATCATCATTTTCTTCAAACAATCTAACGGTAAGCATAATTATATCATCAAAATCAAGTGCATTATAGGTTTTCAGTTTCTTCTGGTAAAGTTCATAAACATCTGCAATAATGTTTAGTCTGTAGTCTGTCGCAAACTCATTTTTCATATCAGAAGGCAACTTCATTTCGTCTTTCGCATTTGAAATTTCGTTTATAAGTGATTTTGGCTGAAACATTTTGTCATCAATATTCAGTTCCTTTATGCACTCTTTTACAACAGTCAACTGGTCTGCTCTGTCAAAAATATTAAAATCTTTTTTATAACCCAACTTATCTATATCACGACGCAAGAATTTTACACACATAGAATGAAAGGTCGACGCGAAAACATCATTACCCGTTTCACCAAGCATAAACACAAGCCTGTTTTTCAGTTCCTGTGCCGCTTTGTTGGTAAAAGTAATCGCAAGTATTTCATAAGGGCGTACATTTTGTACGCCTATTAAGTATGCAACTCTGTTAATTAAAACGGTAGTTTTTCCGCTTCCGGCACCTGCTAAAATAAGAACAGGGCCTTCTGTTTTAAAAACCGCTTCTCGTTGTTTATCATTTAAATTTGAAAAGGTGGTGTCAACCATTAATAATTCCTCCGCCTATTACTGTGTCGCCGTCATAAAGTACTACGGACTGCCCTTTTGTTATAGCCCTTTGCGGTGTGTCAAACACAATTTTTGCTTTGTCTTTGTCGGGGTAAACCGTACAAGGAAAATCAGCCATTCTGTATCTGATTTTTCCAGTGCATGAAAAAGGCTCTTTGGGCGTATCAAAAGCAATGTAATTCATATTTTTTGCATACAGCGTTGTACCAAACAAATCTTCGTTGTCTGATAATGTTACGGTGTTAGAAGAAGCATCAATATCAGTTACATACATGGGCTTGTTAAGAGCAATACCCAGCCCTTTTCGCTGACCGATAGTATAGTTTATTATCCCCTGATGCTGTCCAACTACAGTGCCGTCTTTTAATATAAAATCTCCTTTTTTCTGCGTGCCTTTTATATTTGTAATAAATCTCACATAATCGTCATCAGGAATAAAGCAAATTTCCTGACTGTCCTTTTTGTCAGCAACCAAAAGACCCAGTTCTTTTGCAACCGCCCTTGTTTCATCTTTTGTAATATCACAAAGGGGAAAAATTACTTTGGACAGTTGTTGCTGTGTTAAGGTGTATAAAAAGTATGTCTGGTCTTTGTTTCGGTCCTCGCACCTTTTAAGAAGAAATCTGTCTCCTGCTTTTTCCACTTTTGCATAGTGTCCTGTGGCAATATATTCCGCACCAATTTGTTCGGCGTATTTTAGCATTTCGCCAAATTTAAGATGCTTGTTGCAGTTCACGCAAGGGTTTGGAGTGTGTCCCAAAAGATAACTCTCGACAAAATTCTCTATAACATTTTCTTTAAACTGCTTTGTAAAATCTACTGTATAATGAGGTATTCCAAGTTTATCCGCAACGGATTTTGCATCAGTTACGGTATTTTGGTGGCAACCGGCGTCATCACTTTCCCAGAGTTTCATAGTAATTCCCGCAACCTCATATCCTGCTTTAAGCAAAAAAGCGGCAGATGCAGAACTATCCACACCGCCGCTCATTCCTACTAAAACCTTACTCATGGTCGTGAGCATGGCACTCTTCACAGTTACAACTGCAACCCACAATAGGTGTTGGGTCTATACCTTGTCTTCTGTAATAATCTGCAAGACAAGAGCGAATAGCCTCCTCAGCCAAAACAGAACAGTGCATTTTAACTGGCGGTAGTCCGTCTAACGCTTCTACAACTGCTTTGTTGGTAAGTTCAAGTGCCTCGTTGATAGTTTTTCCTTTAACAAGTTCTGTTGCCATACTGCTGGTTGCCACAGCGGCACCGCAACCAAAAGTTTTAAATTTTATATCTTTAATGATATCGTCCTCAATAAACATATATATTTTCATTATGTCGCCGCATTTAGCGTTACCTACTTCGCCAACTGCGTTTGCGTTTTCGAGTTCTCCAACATTTCTGGGATTTGAAAAATGGTCCATTACTTTTTCACTGTACATACTATTTCTTCCCTTTCAAATAATCTTCGTACAAAGGAGACATATCTCTTAGCCTTTGCACAATCTTTATTAATTCTTCTACAATCTTGTCCACTTCCTCGAATGTGTTTCCGTGCGAGAAAGACGCTCTTAATGATCCGTGAGCAATGGCGTGAGGAAGACCTATTGCCAAAAGTACATGAGACGGGTCTAAAGAACCGCTTGTGCAAGCCGAACCGCTTGACGCCGCAATACCCGCCAAATCAAGACTTAAAAGTAAACTTTCGCCCTCTATAAATTCAAAAGATATATTGGCATTCCCCGGAAGTCTTTTAGTTCTGCTTCCGTTTAATCTGCAATGTTTTATGTTAGAAAGTACGCCGTCAATAAAGCGTTCTCTTAACTTGTAACATTTGTCCATATTGGCGTCAAGGTTTTCCGTTGCAATTTTTAAAGCCGTTGCCATACCTACAACACCTGCAACATTTTCTGTTCCTGCTCTTTTGTTTCTTTCCTGAGCACCGCCGTACATAAACTGGCTTAACCATGTGCCTGTTTTAACATACAAAAAGCCGACGCCTTTTGGGCCTTCAAATTTGTGTGCAGACACTGAAAGCAGGTTAACTCCCAAATCTTCTACATTAACAGGGATATGCCCTACCGCCTGTACTGCGTCTGTATGAAATACAATATTATTCTCTTTTGCAATCTGTGCAATTTCTTTGATGGGCTGAATTGTGCCTATTTCATTATTTGCCATCATTATTGAAATAAGAGTAGTTTCAGGAGTGATGGCGTTTTTAACATCCTCCACATTAACAAGTCCCTCGCTGTCAACAGGAATATAAGTAACTGTGAAACCCTCTTTTTCCAACTGCTGAAAACAATGCAAAACTGCGTGATGCTCAATTACAGAGGTTATTAGGTGTTTTCCCTTTTTTATATTCTTGCGGGCCGCACCAAAGATTGCCCAGTTATCTGCTTCGCTTCCGCAACCGGTAAAGAATATTTCGGAGGGTTTTGCTCCGATTAAATTTGCAACTGTTTCTCTTGCGTTTTCAATTGCCGCTCTGTTTTGCTGACCAAAACTATATATAGAAGAAGCATTTCCGTAAGATTCCGTCAAATACGGCATCATACTGTCAAGAACTTCTTTACTCATTTTTGTTGTTGCTGCGTTATCAACATATATCAATTTTTCACCCTCCTTACCAAATATAATAATACACCTTTTTTGCAAATTAGTCAACTATAAATGCCCACTATTCATTATTATTTACCAAGATGTACTAATAATACCGCAATATCAGCAGGAGATACCCCTGAAATACGGGACGCCTGACCAACCGATGTAGGTTTTATCTGATTAAGTTTCTGTCGCGCCTCAATTCTTAAGCCGTAAACATCGTCATAGTTTAAGGTGTCAGGTATCTTTTTGTTGTCTAACTTTTTAACTGCCTCCGCCTGCTCAGTCTGGCGTTTAATATATCCTTCGTATTTGACGGTAATTTCTATCTGGTTGGCAATATACTTTGGATAATTCGGGAAATTGTCATCAATTTCACTCAAAGACTGATATGTCAGTTCAGGACGGCGTACCAACTCAACAAGATGAATACCTGTTGAAATCTCGGTACTTCCGTACTTTTTAAGATACTCGTTTACCTTTACACTTGGTGATGCGGTCTGTTTCTCCAGTCTCTTAATTTCCTTTTCGATTGAGTTCTTCATATCGAGAAACTTTTGGTATCTCTCATCAGTTATCAGACCTATTTCCTTTCCGTACGGAGTAAGCCTTATATCCGCATTGTCCTGCCTTAATAAAAGTCTGTGTTCCGCTCTTGCAGTCATCATTCTGTACGGCTCGTTTGTTCCTTTTGTTACCAAATCGTCAATAAGAACGCCTATATACGCCTCTGCCCTTGACAATATGAAAGGTGTTTGTCCCTTTATCTTTCGTGCAGCATTTATTCCTGCCATAAGTCCCTGGGCTGCCGCTTCCTCGTAACCTGAACTTCCGTTAAACTGCCCTGCTCCGTAAAGACCCGAAATTTCCTTGAATTCCAAAGTAGGCAACAACTGCGTGGGGTCAATACAGTCGTACTCAATAGCATACGCCGTTCTCATAAGGTGCACATTTTCAAGTCCGGGAATTGTTCGTAAAAATGCCTCCTGCACATCTTCAGGAAGTGATGAAGAAAGCCCCTGAACATATATTTCGTTAGTGTCAAGTCCCATAGGTTCTAAAAAGAACTGATGTCTTGGTTTATCTGAAAATCTTACAATTTTATCTTCTATTGATGGGCAGTACCTTGGACCTATTCCCTTTATATTACCGCTGTAAAGGGGAGAACGGTGCAAGTTTTGTTTTATCACATTATGAGTTTCCTCGTTGGTGTAAGACAAATAACAATCCACTTTGTTTTCGCCCACTTTCGTAGTTTCAAAAGAGAACGGTACAATGTCGTCGTCTCCGTGCTGAACTTCAAACTTGGAAAAATCAACAGTATTTGCGTTTACCCTTGCAGGTGTGCCTGTTTTAAATCGCATTAATTTTACGCCCATTTCAAGCAGACTGTCAGTCATTTTGGTGGCAGGGAACATACCATCAGGCCCACCCTCATAAGAAACATCACCTATAATTATTCTTCCTCTCAAATATGTTCCGCTTGCAATTATTACAGATTTCACATTATAAACGGCTCCCGTGTGAGACACTACCCCTGTTACTTTGTTACCCTCATGCAGTATTTCAACAACTTCACCTTGTTTTATAAATAAGTTTTCCTGCTTTTCCAAAATGTCTTTCATATACATTTTGTATCTTTGCCTGTCTGATTGCACACGAAGGGAGTATACCGCAGGGCCTTTGCCCTTGTTTAACATTCTCGACTGAATAAATGTGGCGTCTGCAGCTTTACCCATTTCACCGCCTAAAGAGTCAATTTCTCTTACAAGGTGGCCTTTCGCAGTACCACCTATACTTGGGTTGCATGGCATATTTCCTATACTGTCCAAATTTATTGAGAATACGATTGTTTTAAGCCCCAATCGTGCACAGGCAAGAGCCGCTTCGCAACCTGCGTGTCCGGCCCCGACTACTGCTACATCAAAATCTCCCGCTATATATTTTTCCATTTTCTCACCTATTTCCCTACACAGAATTTCGAAAATATATTATCTATAATCTCTTCGCTTACAGTTTCTCCTCCTATTTCGCCCAATGCCGAAATGGATAGTTCAACACTACTTAACACTATGTCAAATGGTGCTAATGCACTAATATCATTTAATGCTTCGCCTATTAATGCGTTCGCTCTTATAAGGCTTTCTTTGTGGCGTGGATTTGTTACTACTGCCTTTTCCTTTATGTCTATCTGTCCGTATTTTTCGTATATCAAATCATATAATTCTTCAAATCCGTCGGTATTTTTGGCGGAAACTACAACACTGCCAAAATACCCGTCGTTATCAATTTTTTGTTGGGGCAAATCAGATTTGTTAATCACAAGTAAGGTTTTCTCCTTGTCCAACATGTTTACAATTTCTGTTTCCTCTGTCGTCATTCCCTTGTTACCGTCCATAACCAAAAACACAATGTCTGCTTTCTCCAACATTTCTTTTGAGCGTTTTATACCAATCTGCTCAATCTGGTCATTGCTTTCCCTTATGCCTGCGGTGTCAAACAAATTAAGTTTTAATCCTCTTATGTTTACTGCAGTTTCCAAAACATCTCTTGTTGTGCCCTCTATATTTGTAACAATGGCTCTGTCCTCACCTAATATCGCATTTAAAAGGCTTGATTTACCTGCGTTTGGCGAGCCTACTATTGCTACATTTACACCGTCGCTAATAATTCTGCCGTTATGTGAAGTATCAATAAGTTTTTCGATTTCTTTATG
This sequence comes from Clostridia bacterium, assembly GCA_017397315.1. Classification (GTDB taxonomy): domain Bacteria; phylum Bacillota; class Clostridia; order Monoglobales; family Firm-18; genus RGIG1864. The sequence continues at coordinate 36,115 of JAFQJA010000023.1, forward strand.
ACAGTGTTTTAAAATTTCAGTCAGTTCGTCATATTCCATAGGCTCTACGCCCTCTTCGGAATAGTCCATAGTTGCCATAACATGTGCAGTCGCGTCAATCAGTTTCTGACGAAGAGACGATATTTCTCCTGACAACGCCTTGTCAAGTTGAGCGGCGGCAACTGTTACCTGCTTTTCCGTTTGTGCATTGATTAAGTCCGCAACAGCCTCTGCCTGCGACAAGTCTATCTTACCATTTAAAAAAGCTCGTTTGGTAAATTCACCGGGGCCTGCAGGCACTGCTCCTTTCTTATAAACGGCATCAAGAACCGTTTTACAAACTGCAATACCTCCATGGCAATGAAATTCTACCACATCTTCACCCGTATAACTGTTTGGTGCTCTAAATACACATAAAAGGGCATTGTCAACAGTTTCGTTATTAACTTTTATTTTACCAAGGTGCATTTTATGGCTTTCCATAGCAGTTACATCTTTGCCAAAAAACAGACTTGATGCAATTTCTACTGCCTTTTCCCCTGATATTCTTATTATTCCTATACCACCTGTCATATTAGGTGTGGCAATTGCTGCAATAGTCAAATTTATTCACCTCTTAACCAACAGATTTTAAAAAACGAAGCCGTCTCAAAAAATAGCAAACCCAATAAAAGTGCAAAAGCACATTTTTTTGGCTTTATCCCCTGCGTAAAAAAACTTTACGCACCTTCACTATTTCGAGACGGCCTTAAATATTAACTTCTACTTCTTATACATTACAACTACTCGGCGGTTTGGTTCTTCACCAACGCTTTTTGTTTTAATGTTCGGTTTATCCTGCAGTGCAGAATGAATAATTCTTCTTTCATAAGGATTCATTGGCTCAAAAGACATATCCTTGCGATATTTGGTTGCTTTTGCAGCCATACTGTTTGCAAGTCTTATAAGTGTTTCCTGTCTTTTTGCACGATATGTTTCTGAATCAACAATTATTCTGCAGTAGTCATCACCTTTACGCTTTTTGTTAACATAAAGATTTGTTAAGTACTGAACAGAATCCAAGGTATCTCCTCGCCTGCCGATTAAGGTTCCCACATCTTCGCCGCGTAATACTACTTTTACGCAGTCTGTCAGGATTTCTGTAGTAGCGGTACAATCAAGACCCATAGAAGCAATTAATCCGTTTATAAATTCCAAAGCAGCAACTTCACCATGCTTTGCAGCCTCTTCAGTAACAGGTGCGGGATCAGGTCTTTTAGGTTGCTCAACTTCTTGTTCAACTTCTTTTGGCTCTGACTTTTTCTTGGGCTCTGATTTCTTTTTAGGCTCCGCTTTCTTTGGGGCAGGAATTTCTGTAACATCCTTTAGCGACGCAACAATTTTAGCATCTTTTGCACCAAAACCGAACAAGCCTTTCGAACCCTCTTCTACTATTCGAACATTAATTCTGTCTCTGGTGGTTTTAAAATGTTTCATTGCATTCATAACGGCTTCGTCAACCGTTTTAGCAATAAATTCTATTCGTTCAGTCATTATTTTCTCCTCTTTTTCTTTTGTGATGGATGAACCGTTTGTTTAGGTTCTTTGGCTTTTTCCTCTTTTTCTTTCTCTGTTTCTTTCTGCATTTTTTTGTTTAAAAAGAATTGTTGTACCATTCTTACTATATTGCTGATTGTCCAATAAAAACCAAGTGCTGCAGGCAAAGAAAATGCAAAAAATGCTGTCATAAAAGGCATAAATGTCTGCATTGATTTCATTGTATTAGCAGTAGAATCATTACTTGTTGATTTCTGTGTAGTCTGTGCAGTTGAAAGAGCAGAAAGTGCATAAGTTGAAAGACCGCAAAGTATGGGGATTATCCAAAGCAATGAAGGAACTGAAATCTGCGGAACTTTCTCAAGTGCCAGACCGAAGAAGTTAAAATTAATGGTTCCTGCAGTAGCCGGCCACGCACTTCCCAACTGGTCAACTATAGAGAATAAAGCAATTTCAGATGTTATTGCTTTGCCTGTGATTTCTTTTCCAAGTTCCATTAAATTTTTAATTACTTCAGGGGTAAAGCCTGAAGCAGGACCAAACATATATGTAAGTGGTTTTAATACCGCCTGATACAAAATAAGAATAATAGGCATTTGTATCAAAAGCGGTAAACATCCGCTCATAGGATTAATATTATATTCTTTATAAAGCTTCATCATTTCCTGACTTTGCTTTTCTTTGTCGTATTCATATTTTTTTTGGATTTCAGCCATTTTAGGTTGAATTTTCTGCATAGCAACCGAAGATTTTTGTTGTTTGATATTAAGCGGTAATAACAACATATTGATTACAACCGTAAATATAATCAAAGCCCAACCATAGTTGCCTGTTAAATCATATAAAAATTTCAGAAATGCTCCGAACGGTTTGATAAAAGTGCTCATATTACCTCCAAGATTAGTATCACGGTACGGGGTCATACCCTCCTTTGTTCCAGGGATGACAACGGCATATCCGTTTAACAGAAAGCCATCCGCCTTTTAATGCGCCGTATTTTTCCACCGCTTCTAAGCAATATGAAGAGCAGGTAGGATAAAATCTGCAACATGGTTTTTTAAGTGGCGAAATGAACTTTTGGTAAAATTTAATCAGTGATACTATCAATTTTTTCATTGTCAAATAAATCTGCTTTCTTTAAAGCCCTGAATACTTCGTGGTCTACACTGTGAAAATCAGCCCCAACAATTTTATGTTTGGCTGATATTACTATATAATATCCCGTCTTTAAATTTTCTTCGTAAAGACGAAAACTTTCATAAAGCAGTCGTCTTACTCTGTTTCTCACAACTGCTTTTCCAAGTTTTGTACTTACTGTGAAGCCAAGACGATTATAGGGCTTATTATTTGATTTTTTATAATACACAGTAAAATACTGACCGTGCACCGTTTGTCCTTTATAGTACAAACGGCGGAAAATTGTATTTTGATTAAGTGAATAAGTATTTTTCATAATTTTTAGTAAACAAAGCACGGTTTGGACAAACCATTATGCCCAAACCGTACAGTAATTAATCACTACGCTGAAATTTTTGCACGACCTTTTAAACGGCGGCGTGCCAAAACTTTTCTTCCGTTCGCTGTTGACATTCTTTGTCTGAAACCGTGAACTTTTTTTCTCTGTCGTTTTTTAGGTTGATATGTCTGAAGCATACTTTTCTACCTCCTTATATTTCGTAAAGACAAATTATTTTGTCATACTTGCAACTTCCTCGGCAAAATTGTCTGTTTTCTTTTCAAGACCTTCGCCCTTTTCAAATCTTACATAGTCAAGTAATTTAACACCTTTTGATTCAAGGTACTTGCCTACTGTAATGCTGTCATCCTTAACAAATGCCTGTTGTAACAAACAGTTTTGTTCGTAGAACTTGTTGATTTTACCGCCAACCATTTTCTCAATGATAGCGTCAGGTTTAGAAGCATTTTTGGGGTCTTCTTTAATCTGAGCAACAATAATTGCCTTTTCTTTTTCAACATCTTCAGCAGGAACGCTGTCCTGATCTTTATATAAAGGATTAATAGCCGCAATTTGCATAGCACAATCCTTCGCTGCAATTTTAACATCTTCGTTTGTCATGTCGCCTTCAATTTTAACCATAACACCGATTCTGCCTGCTGCGTGGATATAGCCTACAACATTACCGTCATATCTTGCAAATCTTCTAAGATTCATATTCTCGCCGATTTTTGCGATTTTTTCTGTCAACATATCTCTGATTGTTACAGCGTTATCATCAACAAATTTTGAATCCAACAAAGCATCTACATCTGCAGGGTTTGTTGCAATAACTTGTTTTGCAACATTTTTAACAAATGTCTGGAACTCTTCGTTTTTAGCAACGAAGTCTGTTTCAGAGTTAATTTCAACCATTGCACCGATGTTGCCGTCGATAACAATATCAACAAGCCCTTCTGACGCAATTCTTCCTGCTTTTTTCTGTGCAGTTGCCAAGCCTTTTTCACGCAAAAAGTCTATAGCTTTTTCAAAGTCTCCGTTAGTTTCTGTAAGCGCTTTTTTACAGTCCATCATACCGCAACCTGTAACTTCACGCAATTCTTTTACAGCACTTGCTGAAATCATATTTAAAAACTCCTTTTTCTTATAATTTACGCTTCTTGTACTACTTCCTCGTCATCATCTTCAACTGAGAATGATGTTCCCTGTTTTGCTTCCAAAACAGCGTTAGCAATACACTCAACAATCAATTTTACCGCTCTTATTGCGTCATCATTACCGGGAATTACATAGTCAACCTCTTCAGGGTCGCAGTTTGTATCAACAATAGCAACAACCGGAATGCCAAGTCTTTTTGCTTCAGCAATAGCAATTCTTTCTTTTCTTGGGTCAACTACGAACATAGCAGCGGGCATATCTTTCATTTCTTTGATACCGCCAAAGTTCTTTTCAAGTTTTTCCATTTCTTTTCTTAATTTCAAAACTTCTTTTTTAGGTAACAAATCAAAAGTACCGTCATTTTCCATTTTTTCTAACTGATACAATCTGTCAATACTTCTTCTGATAGTTTTGAAGTTAGTAAGCATACCGCCCAACCATCTGTTGTTAACATAGAACATGCCAACTCTTTTTGCTTCGTCGCAAATCGCTTCCTGTGCCTGTTTCTTTGTTCCTACGAACAAAATGTTGCCGTTTTCTGCAACATCACGCACAAAGCTGTACGCTTCTTCTACTTTTTTAACGGTTTTCTGCAAATCGATAATGTAGATACCGTTTCTTTCTGTGAAAATGTACTCAGCCATTTTCGGGTTCCATCTGCGAGTCTGGTGTCCGAAGTGAACGCCTGCCTCTAACAGCTGTTTCATTGAAATTACTCCCATTTTTATTTCCTCCTTGTTTTTGATACCTCCGCCAAATTCATTTCTGCCAACAACCCAAAAAGGCAACGACTGACAAATCTTTTTGGCGTGTGTATTTATATATGAGGATTTTTTGCGCACAAAAAACCATCATAGCCTTACTATAATATCACATATTTTTTATAATTGCAAGTGCTTTTTTTGATATTTTTTCATATCTTTCCTTTTTTGATTTTATTCTTTCCTCCAAAGAGGGTAAAATTCCGAAATTTATATTCATAGGCTGAAAGTTTTTGACAGTTTGGTCGCTTACATAATGTGCAAGCGCTCCGTGTGCTGTTGCTCTTTCAAACACTACAGGCGGTTTGCCAAGTGCGACCATTGCGGCGTTAACTCCTGCTACAAGACCGCTCGACGCACTTTCCACATAACCTTCTACACCTGTTATCTGCCCTGCAAAAAATATATTACCGTCAGTTTTTAGTCTGTAAGTATTGTCTAAAAGTTTCGGTGAATTAATGTATGTGTTTTTATGCATAACACCGTAACGAAGAAATTCAGCATTTTCAAGTCCGGGGATGAGTCCGAACACTCTTTTTTGTTCACCGAATTTAAGGTGCGTCTGAAATCCTACAAGGTTATACATACTGCCCTCGCTGTTATCTTGTCTTAACTGCACCACTGCATAAGGCAAAGAGCCGTCCGGACGAGGCAAGCCAACAGGTTTTAATGGTCCAAACAGCAAAGTATCGTGTCCTCTTTTTGCCATTACCTCAACAGGCATACAACCTTCAAATACATTGTCTTCGAATTCTTTTACCTCCGCCGTCTCGGCTTTAATCAGTTCGTTATAAAATTTCTCGTACTGCTCCTTTGACATAGGGCAGTTAATATAATCGTCTCCACCTTTTCCGTAACGCGCCGCCTTGTACGCTATACTCATATCAACAGTATCGTACGAAACAATAGGTGCTGCAGCGTCAAAAAAGTGCAAATATTCTATACTGTCTGTTATTCTCTGTATTTCCCTGCACATAGCATCAGACGACAAAGGGCCTGTTGCAATTACCGTTATGCCCTCGGGAATTTTGGTAATTTCGCAGGACAAAACTACATTTATATTAGGATGACTGTTTATCTTTTCCGTAATCATATCGGAAAATTTCCACCTGTCCACAGCCAAAGCTCCACCTGCAGGAACTTTAGTCTTGTCTGCACACTGCATTATTAAAGAATTAAGCAGTCTCATTTCTTCTTTTAAAAGTCCGACAGCATTGGTAATTCCGTCTGCACGGAGGGAATTACTGCACACAAGTTCTGCAAAATTGTCATATTTATGAGCGGGTGTTTTTTTGTCGGGCTTCATTTCGTAGAGATTAACCATAACACCTCTGTTTGCAATCTGCCACGCCGCCTCGCAACCCGCAAGTCCTGCACCTATTACATTTACTGTCATTTGTTATCACATTCCTCGTTGGAACAATACTGTTTTTTCTTACCTCTGAAATTCTTTTCAAAGATAAGACATCCGCATTTTTCGCATTTTTTGGTTAACGGTTTGTCCCATGTCATAAAATCGCATTTGGGATTATTTTCACAGCCGTAATACTCTTTTCCCTTTTTGGATTTCTTAACTAATATTTTGCCTCCGCATTTAGGGCAATTAACACCTGTTTCATTAACAATAGGCTTTGCATTTCTGCACTCGGGGAAACCGGGGCAAGCAAGAAACTTGCCAAATCTGCCCATTTTATACACCATCATACGCCCGCATTTTTCGCAAACGACATCTGAAACTTCATCTTTTATTTCGATTTCGCCAATCTCTTTTTCCGCAAGTTTTAATGTATCCATAAAAGGTCCGTAAAAATCAGAAATAATTTTCACCCAGTCAACTGCACCTGTTTCAACATCATCAAGCCGTTTTTCCATATTTGCTGTAAAGTCTACATCTACTATATCGTTAAAATGCCTAACCATAAGGTCAGTTACAACTATACCCAATTCAGTAGGTATAATGGTCTTTCCTTTTCTAGCAACATAACCTCTTGCAAGAATTGTACTTATTGTAGGAGTGTAAGTGCTGGGTCTTCCAATCCCTTCTTCCTCCATAGTCTTAATAAGAGTAGCCTCCGTATATCTTGAGGGTGGCTCTGTAAATTTCTGACTTTGATTTAGTGATACAGGCAACACTTTTTCACCTATCGCAAGTTCAGGAATTTTAGTTGCCTTTTCTTCTTTTTCGTCAACGCTCTCTACATACACCTTTGTAAATCCAGCAAATTTAATTTTGCTTCCGTATGCTTTAAAAACATATCCGTTTGCGGTAATATCCACATTTTCAGTATCATAAACTGCATTTTCCATCTGACTTGCAACAAAGCGTTCCCATATAAGTTTATAAAGTTTATACAAATCAGGCGATACGCTACCCTTAATTTTTTCAGGGGTAATTGTTACATCAGAAGGTCTTATTGCTTCGTGAGCATCCTGAGCATTCTTTTTGGTTTTATACACTCTTATTGATTTCGGAGCATACTCTTCCCCGTAATTTGCTTTAATAAATTTTGATGCAGCAACTCCTGCCTCGGCGGAAATACGAAGAGAGTCTGTTCTCATATAGGTAATAAGACCTACAAGTCCTATTCCGCCCACATTTACACCCTCGTACAACTGCTGTGCCGCCTGCATTGTTCTTTTTGAAGTAAAACCTAATTTTCTGTTTGCTTCCTGTTGCAAGGTGCTTGTTATAAACGGCGGAGCAGGATTTCTCATTTTAGTACTTTTCTTTATATCAGTTACAACATAATCTGCACCGTCAAGGTTTTTTACAATTTCATCAACCTGTTTTCCGTTTGTAAGTTCCACCTTCCCTTTTTTGTCTCCAAAAAACTTGGCGTGAAATTTACCTTTGCCGTTTTCTTTTGTAAAGTCGCTGTCAACAGTCCAGTATTCTTTTGGGACAAAACCTTCTATTTCGCGTTCTCTGTCAACAACAAGTCTTGTTGCCACAGACTGAACACGGCCTGCACTTAATCCCTTTTTAACTTTTTTCCACAAAAGAGGACTGATTTTATAACCCACTATTCTGTCAAGAACACGACGAGCTTGTTGTGCGTCCACCAGATTAATATCTATTTCGCGGGGATTTTTAACTGCATTTTGTACCGCGGTTTTTGTGATTTCATTAAATGCAATTCTGTATGTGCTCTGTTTGTCTATGTCAAGAACAGATGCAAGGTGCCATGAAATCGCCTCTCCCTCACGGTCAGGGTCAGTGGCAAGGAACACTTTTTTTGCAGACTTGGCCTGCTTTTTAAGTTTAGACATTAAATCGCCTTTGCCTCTTATGGTAATATATTTTGGCTCAAAATTGTTTTCTGTATCAATACCCAGCTGGCTTTTAGGCAAATCTCTAATATGCCCCATAGATGCTTCTACGGTATAATTAGAGCCTAAATATTTTTTTATGGTTTTTGCTTTAGCCGGCGACTCGACGATTACCAGATAATTTGCCATAAATTTATCAACCTTTCGTTATTTTAATATATAATATCTCCCGGGCATGGATACCACGAGTTTGCTTATTTCCAACATCATTAAATTCTGACTGACAGTTCCTATAGGCTTTCCGCTTAATTTACAGATTTCATCAATATGAACAGGAGTATTTTTATTCAAAAAATACAATATCTGTCTTTGCTCTTCTGTTACATTTTCCAATTTATTGCTCTCTGCAACCTTTTGCTCATCCTTAAGTATCTTTTCAAGCATAAGTTCAGGATAAGATGAGGATAAATCAACCATTATATCGGCAGGACTTGTAACAAGGATACCGCCGTCTTTAATCATTTCATTAGTAACAAAACTGTTGGGATTGTCAATGTTTCCCGGAATGCAGTAAACAGACCTGCCCTGTTCTGCTGCAAGGCGTGAAGTAATAAGTGTACCGCTTCTTTTGGCTCCCTCTACAACCAGGGTAGCAAGAGACATACCAGACATTATTCTGTTGCGGTGAGGGAATTTATATGCGTTAGTTCCGTCGTACGGCGGATATTCAGAAATAACACAACCGTTGTTCTCAATTATTTCCATCAAAGGAGCGTTTTCAGGAGGATACACCACATTACATCCATTACCCAATATCGCAACGGTTTTTCCGCCTGCCTTAAGAGCACCTCTGTGAGCCTGACTGTCAATCCCTCTTGCCATACCGCTTACAACAGTCAGTCCTTCGCTTGCAAGTTCGTAAGCAAATTTAAATCCCATTTTGTTTCCGTAGGTAGTAGGCAATCTAGAACCTACAATGTTTATGGTTACCAGTTTGTTTAATTCTCTTACATTCCCTTTTATATACAATACTTTAGGCGGATTTTGAATATTCAAAAGAAGTTTCGGATAGTTCTGGTCAAAGCAACTTAAAATTCCTATATCCGTTTTATCGCACTGATAAAGAATTTCATCTGCCTGATTTATATCTTTGTTAGTAAGTCCCTGTAATTCCAAAGGCGACAGTCTGGCGCAATTAACCAGTTGTTCTTTATCCGCTTCATAAACTTTTTTAAAACTTCCGAAATAATCATATAGTTTTCGAAAATTCTCGTATTTAAGATATTTGATTGTACTAAGCCATATACAATACAAATTTTCCATAATCTACTCCCAGTTTTTAACCGCATACATTGCAATTCCTGCAGCAACAGCAGCATTTATTGATTCTGCTTTTCCGGACATAGGAATTTTTACGGGCAAATCGGCATTTTGTTTAACCTGTTCACATACTCCAAAAGCCTCACTGCCTACAACCAAAGCTACATTTCCTCCCGGCTTGTTAACGGAAAAAATATCTACTGCACCATCAAGCATAGTAACCGCTTTGGTATAGCCCTTTAAATCAAGAAATTCAGAAACGGAAAGTTCTGCTATGGGTAATCTGAAAAGAGAACCCATTGTAGAGCGAACTGTTTTGCCGTTATATTTGTCAACACAGTTATTAATAAGCACTACACCGCAAAAACCCGAGCACTCAGCAGTTCTTATAATAGTGCCAAGATTTCCGGGGTCGGAAATACCGTCGCACACAACAATATCTCCTTTTTCCGGAATAGGCATCTGTTTCATTTCACATACAGCTAAAACCCCCTGGGGAGATTTTGTGTCAGAAATCTTTTCGAAAATGCTTTCCTTTACTTTGTAAGTAACCGAGAAAATATCACAGTCAAATGTTGTAACAACATACTTTACAACGCCTGCTAAAATAGCATCGGCAACTATTCGTTTCCCCTCTGCGACATATAGATTAAGAGCAGTTCGCTCACTCTTCATTTTCAGTTTTTTTACTTGTTTTACTATACTGTTTTCAGCAGATGTAATTTCTTTAATCATACATTTATCCAATCCAACTTTAATGCAAAAAGGGAACGCTTTGACAATTTTTGTCATAAGCGGCCCCTTAAAAACACATTATTTTCTTGCTTCCATTGCTTTCTCGACAAGTTTTGTAAACGCTGCAGAATCAGATACTGCAATTTCTGCAAGCATCTTTCTGTTGATGTTGATTCCGGCTTTTTTCAATCCGTTCATCATTGTGCTGTAGTTGCAACCGTTTGCGCGTGCCGCCGCATTAATTCTTGCAATCCATAATTGTCTGAAATCTCTCTTTTTAAGTTTTCTGCCAATGTATGCATGTTTTAATGCTTTCATAACTGCTTCGTTTGCAGTTTTAAACAAAGTATGTCTTGAACCTCTGTAACCTTTTGCAAGTTTTAATACTTTTTTATGTCTTTTTCTGGTGTTCATTGCACCTTTAACTCTAGCCATTTATATGTTCCTCCTTAATTCTTAAACATTATACAAATATTATTTGTATGGTATTAACTTTTTGATTACAGATGCATTTGCAGTTGAAGCATAAGCCGCTTTACGCAAACCTCTTTTTCTCTTTGTAGTTTTCTTGTTCAGGATATGACTGCGAAAAGCCTGTCCTCTTTTTACCTTACCCTTTGAAGTTAAGCTAAATCTTTTTGCCGCACCTCTGTGAGTTTTAATTTTATTTGCCATTTATTACAACCCCTTTCGTTGATTATACTATTTATTTTTCACCTGTCGGTGATATAAACATTGCCATATTTTTACCTTCGAGTTTTGGTTTCTTTTCAACATTGCCGAATTCCGCACACGCTTCGCCAAATCTTACAAGGATTGTTTCGCCCAAAGATGCGTGAGTTACTTCTCTGCCTCTAAATCTTACAGAAACCTTAACCTTGTCGCCACTTTTTAAGAATTTGATTGCATTATTAACTTTTGTGAAAAAATCATGGTCATCAATATTTGGTGTAAGTCTTATCTCCTTAACCGCAATAACCTTCTGGTTCTTTCTTTGCTCTTTTTCTTTTTTAGCAATTTCAAATCTGTATTTTCCATAGTCCATAATTTTGCACACAGGCGGTTTTGCCTGAGGCGCAATCTCTACTAAATCAAGATTTTTATCAATTGCAAGTTCAAGAGCCTTCTTTGAAGTTACAATTCCCATTTGTTCCCCGTTTTCGTCAATCAAACGAACCTCAGGGGCTTTGATTTTTTCATTGATTAATACTTCCTTGCTAATAATGTGCACCTCCAATAAAAATAAATAAAGCGGATAGCATAGCTATCCGCCCAAAAATACCTTTTAAATACGCAACCGTAACAAATCTTAATGTCCGTACGGTGAGAAGAAACTGCGGATAACTTCTACTTTACCAAATGATATTATCATACTTTTTCCTGTTTGTCAACACTTTTTTACCTAAAAACATATTTTCTTCTTTTTCTGTTATTATATAGACGAACAATCAAAATTATAACTGCAAGTAATAATATTATTCCTGCCACAACAAATAAAAATAGTTTGTTAGGTTGTTTTATAATATATTCCTCTGTAAGAACAGGGCCTGATGTGTATTTGTCCTTTATTGTAACTGCCGTCAATTTGCATGACTGGTCTATTTTCAGTTCTCCCATATACAGTTTTCCGTTCGTAAGAGGGTCAGAACCATCCAAAGTGTAATATATCCTACCGCCATTTGTGGCAGTATCAAGTTTTACATTTACATATCTTCTGTATTTCCCGCCCGTTGCAGATGCAACAGGAGTATCTGTAACAAGAAGTTTTTGCCCGTCTTTTTCGGATTTTATACAATCATCAAATACTCCGTCATTGTCAAAATCAGTATATAACCACATATCGCCGTTTGTTATTATACTTTTTACCACTGTATTTTTTGTAACAGGAATTTGTATAAATGTGTTGGTGTAAACAAGTTTGTTGTTTTCGTCATACCTTTTTACATACAAATCAACAAAACCGTCTGAATTTCCCGTAAGTACTATGTAGTTGTCTTCACCCGTAACCGCAACTATAGTGCTTCTTTCGTCAGGTCTTATGCTTACTCCGTAGTTGTTTTCTACATACACGGATGTACTTTCAATGTTCCCTGTTTCTCCAGACAATTTAACTTTAACATCGCCCACTGCTTTTACGACATCATATCCTTTTGCAGATGAAGTATTGGTGTGTTTGTTTTTCCCCTCTAAAACTGACAGTATATAATTTGCAACATCTTCCGATTGCAACATTTCACTATGCCGGACATTAAATACCGCAACATTGTCTCCCTGATTGCGTGAAAATTTACCCATCATTGTAGAGGACAGTTTGGTTACTGTACTGTCGCCGTCATTATCAAACAAAATGTCAATAATTTTGCCATCTTCATAAAGCAGTTGAGATGCTGTTAACATACCACCGCCCATAATGTAATAAACATTGTCCGTTTTTGATATAACAGGTATGCCGTCGCTATATAAAAAGTTCTGGTCAGAAACCCAGTTTTTAACATAATCTTTTCCGTAAACTTCTTTTAAATAATTATCTGTGGGCATAAGCTGACTTACGGAACTTCCGTTAATAAAACCCATATCTGTTGCAAGTTGTGCATAAACAGTCCCCTCAAAAGGCACGCCGATACAAATAGTCTTTTCCACTTTGGAAGAACCGTAAGCATTAAGATAACTTGCAACAACAAGACCTCCGTAACTGTGGCAGACAAGTATAACCTTTGGTTGTGTCTTCAAAAACTCGTTTAACAAAACCGCACCGCTTTGTGCATTTTTTGTAAAATCATACGAGAAAAAATATACTTTTCTTTTTGGATATGTATCGCAAAGCACACTTGCAAGTGCTTTGTACTTGTTCCCGGCACCATATTCTGCTGCCTTTTGCAAATTAACAGGTTCTTTAACAAACAGTCTTTTTGCCGCTATTTTTGAAAATTCATTTACATCACCGTTTTCGCCAAAAACTCTGTCATCAAAATCGCTGTCAGCGTACAATTTACTGCCCATAAATCCGGGCACAATAACAATAGGTGTTTCCTCATCTGCAGATACAGTAAAACCAAAACACCCCAGAATTATTATTAAAGACAGAAATATTGAAATAAGTTTTTTCATACTACCACTCCTACATACAGTTTCGCATAAAATCGCAAAAAAGTCAATACTAAAAGGGGATGTAAAACAGGGGGTGAAAAAAAGAGGTGAAAAACAAAAGAAAAAGGTCTATAAAAAGACCTTTTTCAACATATACAATAACAAAATATAAAGTTATTAACCGTTCTCTTACAGGGGTTATTTTTATCCCTGCCTTTTTGCGGTCTCGGCTTTTTTTACGCCCCTTACTATTCAAGTATATAAACTCTTGCAGGTCTTCTGCCAAAGTTCATACATTCCTGTCTTGTATTAAAGAACAGGTCTATTCTGTTACCTTTGATTGCACCGCCGGTATCTCCTGCTACTGCGTTACCGTAAACCCACGAGCCGTCAACTGCCTCAACATACAGTTTAGTGCCAAGAGGAATTACATTTCTGTCAACCGCAATAACTCCGTAACCTGCTTTCATCCCTGAAGCAGTGATACCGTAACCTCTGTCTCCGGGATTTTTACCACAACTCTCATAACTTAAATCATAAGCAGTCGCTATACAATCAATATAGGTTTTGTACCTGAATCCACCGCCCGAACGCGATACCACAGAGCCACCTGTATGATAAGCAAGGGCGCCCTGAACAGTATTTACACCGTATTCTACCACTTCATTGACTGCTTCTCTTACGACAGTGCGTTCCACAAGTTCGCGGGCAATTTCTTTGCCGTTTTCATAATAAACTTTATAACGGTCATTTGTAAGACCGTTTTTGCCCTCCTGCTTAACAGTAGTTGTTCCTGCAGGAATTGCAGAAGTCCCTATTTTTTCTGTTTCAAAAGCAACTTCTGTTTCAACGGAAACGACTTCTTCTTCAAGGTACGCTATTTCAATAACCATACCTTCATATACTTCATCTTCCATTTTGTGATTTAAAACTGTGCCTTTTGTTGAGTCGCCGGCAAACTGTGCAAATACTTCACCCACAGTTTTCTTACCGGTTAGTTTTTCAAAGGAATTAATGCCATCTACAAGCGTGATTTTTTTGGCACGGGAGACTGTAATTACATCACCGTCAACTAAAATTTCATCTTCTGACGGGGAAACCTCATCTCCTTCGTTCAGGCAAATTCCCTGTTGTTCCAAAACTTCGGCCGCGTTGTTAAGATAAGTCTTAATTATTCTTTTATTTCCAAGACTGTCAACGATGCTAACCTGTTTTGACATTGCGTAAACTACCCCAGACACAAATTGTGCCGTTATGACCATTACAACAACCAGCGTTATCGCAATACGCCATTTGGAGTATTTGTTTACGACTTTGTCTATCAGTCGCATTTTAACCTCCAATTATTCGAAGCACAACCAAAACCTCTGATTAATGCTCCTTTTTTCACATTGCATTATACTCCATTTTAAGAAAAAATAGAATACTTTTGATGCAATATTTGTTCGATTAATTACCACAAAAATCGTCAAAATAAGGCGTTCTGACATAGGGTGATAATTGTCGATTGGGATTATAGCACACTTTTTTTGTTTTGTCAAGTTTTATTTTTTCAGATTATGAAAAAAAGTGTAGTTCATCGTTTTTTCGAACAGAGAACTACACTTATTTGTTTTTAATTATTTTACTGTAAATCCTGCGTTATACAGTAACTGGCAAAGTTCCGCTCTTGTTAATGTATCCTTTGGATTAAAAGTACCTTTGTCATCTGCCCCGCGGGACAAGCCTGACTGATAAGAAAGTAGAATTTCATTTCTGTATGCTTCGTCTATTGCATAATAATCAGGAATGTTCTTTTCTGTAATTGATGCGTCTTTTGTCTTTATGAACTGACTTGACATTCTGTACGCACCTGCCACAGCAACTTCACGGGGTACAGGGACATCATAGTTTGCAGGAATAATCGCACCCAAATCTTTAATATAAGTATGATTTCTGCAATAGTCAACAGCTTTTCCGGCCCAATAACCATCTGTTGCACCAGTTTCAGCCTTATTAGCTCTGGCAACGACTTGTGAAAATTCAGCATATGTCATCTCGCCATCAGGATTAAACTTACCATTACCTACGCCTGTAACCAAACCAATATCTGCCATTTTCTTTACTGCAGGATAAAACCAATCAGTTTCTTTAACATCTACGAAAAAGCTTGAAGATTCGGCATCAGACTCTTCATCAACCGAAAAACCGCCGTCTTTCTTTGCTATAAATTCCAAACAACATTGAGACTCGCCTTGCTTTTGATAGTATTTAGTAATTTGCTGTAATTCTAATGAGACAGTCTTGCCATTAACTACTACTCCATCAACTTTGTCTTCTGATATCTGTACTACATTGTAAGGGAATTTAAAATCTAATACCATTACAGCGTCTTTTAACATTTCTTCATCCATTGCGTCTTCTGATGAAGGCGGAGCAATCTCACCACCAAAAACCAACTTAAATGAACCGTCATCCAATTGTGTTAAAATACTGTTTCCTGTGTCCATAGGCGCAGGTGATGAACCGCTCATATTTTCTGCAAGCTTGCTGTTAAAATCAGCACAGGATGTAAATTCGAAAGAAGCAATTTCGCCATAATAAGTAATATCATTATAAACAAAAGGAGTTAATGTGTTAATGTCTACTTTTGCCTCTTCATCTTCTGTCAGCAAATTCATCAATTCCAAACCTTCTTTTGTATAACCAACTTGTATTGAACAACTACCGCTTCCATCCCTATCTACTACCGTGTCTATCACTATACCCATACAACCTGTCAAAACAACGCAGAGCATAGAAATACAAATAACAAAACTCAAAATTCTAATTTTTTTCATTGTCCGAACCTCCATGTGTGTAATAATTGGCATTTACATTCTAACACATATAATTACTAAAGTAAATAACCATTGTTCCGATATTTTATATGAACAAATTTATAATAATATACAATAAAGGCGCAAAAATGATCGCAGGCAAAAAGTCTGCCACCTTAATTTTTGTAATCCCCATCAGATTAGTGCCTATCATAATGATTAAAATAGAGCCGACACAGGTCATTTCATCAATTGCACCTGTGCTCATAAACGGGGCAATGAGGCCTGCCAGAAGCACAAGTCCGCCCTGAATAACAAATACAGATACCGATGACAAAAGCACCCCAAAACCAAGGCTTGACGCAAGCATAATGGATGATACAAAATCAAGAGTTGCTTTTGTAATGAGCAAAGAACTGTCTCCTGTAAGCCCTGCCTGAATTGACCCTGTAACAGTCATTGACCCCACGCAGAACAAAAGTGTTGCATTTACAAGGCCCTCAGCAACAGAAATGCTTTGCCCTTCTTTTCTGAATTTTGTTTCTGCACTCTTTGCAAGTTTGTTTATTGCACCGTCAATATCAAGAAGTGTCCCTGATATTGCACCCAACACAACAGACGCGATTACAATAAGAACATTTTTTCCGCACAGACTTCCTGATATACCGATATAAAGCGTACATGCACCCAATCCGGTTATAGCCGCCGTACTTACTTTTTCGGAAATACCTTTTTTAAGCAAAAGGCCAATGCACGAGCCTAAAATTACTGTTATAACATTTACAATAACGCCAGACATTGTTATGCACCTCGATTAAAGCACATCTGCCAAATCGTAAATTAACCGTTTGGTTTTTTTCCAGCCAAGACATGGGTCGGTAATAGATTTCCCGTAAATGCCCTCATCTTGTTTTTGTGCTCCATCTTCAATATAACTTTCTATCATTAATCCTTTCACAATCTTTTTAACATCATCACAATGACGGCAACTGTGAAGAACTTCTTTTGCAATTCTCGGTTGCTCCATCCACTGTTTTCCTGAATTTGCGTGGTTGGTATCAACAATAACTGCAGGGTTTTCAAGACCCGATTTTTCGTATATTTCCGCAAGATGGATAAGGTCTTCATAATGATAGTTTGGCATAGACTGACCGTGTTTGTTAACATATCCTCTTAAAATCGCATGAGCAAGAGGGTTGCCATGGCTTTCTACCTCCCAGCCTCTGTAAATAAAAGTATGAGAATGCTGTGCGGCAGTAATTGAATTCATCATAACAGATATATCTCCCGCAGTGGGATTTTTCATACCCACGGGAATATCAAGACCGCTTGCTGTAAGGCGGTGTTTCTGATTTTCAACAGACCTTGCACCAATTGCAACATAAGACAAAACATCTGAAAGGTATCTGTAGTTTTCAGGGTACAGCATTTCATCAGCACATGTAAACCCCGTTTCCTTAATTGCTCTTATATGCAGATTTCTTATCGCCACAACACCTTTTAGCATATCTGATTCTTTGTTCGGGTCAGGCTGATGCAACATTCCTTTGTATCCGTCTCCTGTTGTACGGGGCTTGTTTGTGTAAATTCTAGGTATTATATAAATTTTGTCTGCAACTTTCTCCTGCACTTCTCTTAAGCGTGAAATATAATCTATCACACTGTCATCCTTATCCGCAGAGCAAGGCCCTATAATTAAAAGAAGTCTTTTGTCTTTACCCTCGAAAATCGCTTTAATTTCTTCATCTCGTTTATCTTTTATTGTCTCAAGTTCAGGCGTAATTGGGTACTCCGCTTTTATATCCATAGGTATAGGTAATTTGCGTTTGAATTCCATATTCATCTTAAATTCCTCCAATATAATTATTTTTTGTCAAATAATGCTCTTCGTTTTGTTGAATGACGCATCATTTCTCTCATTCCGTCAACATCTTCCTGCTCGAGCATCTTCTTCAAATGATTAAATTTATCCATAAACGAATCCATCTGTTTTAGCAGAATGTCTTTATTCGAAATAAAAAGTTCGCTCCACATAAGGTCGTTTATTCTCGCAATTCTGGTTAAATCCCTGAAAGAGTCCCCTGTAAACTTCTCCATATTTTCGGTGTCGTTACATGTCATAAGCGTAATCGCTATACAGTGGGTAAGTTGGGACAAAAAGCCAATCATTTCATCATGCTGTTCGGGAGAAAGGGTGGTAACATTTTCAAATCCCAGAAGTCTCCCCAGTTCCATACATGTAGAAATCGCATCGTCTGTATTTTTGTCGGTAGGGGTAACAATATAGTTGGCACCTGCAAACATTTTATCCGTACTGTTTTCTACCCCTGAAACTTCACGCCCCGCCATAGGGTGGGCAGGTATAAATTCCACATCAGGTCTTAGCATATCCTGTATTTTATAAACAATACTCCGTTTTACACCTGTTACATCAGTTATTATTGCTCCACTTTTAAAAAGTTTCTGGTTTTGCTCAATCCATTCCACAAAAATGTGGGGGTAAAGTGCAAATATAATAAGGTCTGCCTCTCCTATTATTTTTTTGTCAGGCATTGTGGTACCCTCATCAATAAAGCCCTCTTTTAAAGCATAATCTATTGAACTTTGCTCCTTGGTAACAGCACTTATATGAAATCCATAACGCTTAAGTCCTCTTGCGTAACTGCCTCCCAAAAGTCCCAGACCTACTATTAATACCTTTTTACTGATATCTACTATCATTTATTACACCTCTTTTAAATTTCGCAATGAGGGGAAAAAGTACCGACGATTTTAAGTTTGTCACAAACACCCTTTAGTTCATTCATCATTTTTTCGCCTGTTTCCGTTTCTGTTGTTCCGTCAATTTCTATATAAAAGTAATACTGCCAGGAATGTTTTTTCAACGGTCTGCTTCTTAAAGCCGTCATATTATATCCGTACTTTCCTATTATACTTATTGCATTTGCCAAAGAACCTGCTTCGTTTTTAACCGTAAACATTAATACGGAATTGGTAAGGGCGGGCGAATTTGCCCTTGCTCTTGAAAGAACTGCAAAACGGGTAGTATTTTCCCCGCTTTTATTTATGTTTGCCTCCAAAACTTTAAGTCCGTAAATTTCCGCAGTTTCGTAACTTGCTATAGCACCTAAAGTAACATCATTTTTCTGTGCGACGATTTGTGCTGCATACGCCGTATTTGTGGTTTCTTCCGCTTCAAATCCTTTAAGTTTAATGTAGTCGTGGCATTGGCTTAATGCCTGGGAATGACTTATTACCTTTTTTATATCTTCAACCGTTGCATCGGGAACACCCAATAAATTCTGATGTATTTCAAGTTCATATATTCCGTTTATATAAAGTCCGCCTGAAAAAATCAGGTCAATAGTCTGCCCCACTTCACCTGCATAACTGTTTTCTATGGGAAGAACTGCAACATCAGCCTCACCGTTCACAACAGAATTATATGCAGATATGAAATCTCTGTACGCCACTTTATTGCTGTGGGGAAATATTCTTCCTGCGGCTATATGTGCAAAAGCACCCTCAACTCCACTGTAGGCAACTTTTATCCCCTCTTGCATTCTGCTTTGATATGCTTTGGACAAAAAGATTACATTTTTTATATAGTCGGTATAATATTCCTTTATAGTACCATCCTTAACAAAAGCAGAATTGCTTAAAACTACCTCTTCTTCTCGTTTGCTGTCAGTAATTGGCAAGCCGAATTTTTGCTTGTGTGCAAAAACACTTTCGACTGCTTTCATTCTTTTTTCAAACAACTGTGCCATCTCTTTGTCGCAATGGTTTATAATTTCTCTTGCTTCTTTTAATTTGTCTGACATTTTTAACATCTCCTTTAAATAAAAGCCTCACTTGCACAGTTACAAGTGAGGCTTAAAAACATCAATCAATAATTTTTGCAAACTGATTTACACTCTCACAGGTAACTTCTTCATAGCAAAATAAGCATAACCAAAATAAAAGGCTACGCTAAAGTTAAAAAAGTATTTACTTGCATTTAAAAGTGCTAAGTTCATATCAATTATCCTCAAAAATATTTTTCTTTATTATTCTACCACCGTGGAAAAAAATTGTCAACAATAATTTCTTGCAAATGCAAAAAAATCCCACAACCCTGATGGTTGTGGGATTTGAGTAGATAATAATTATCTCTTTGAGAACTGTGGTGCTCTTCTTGCGGCTTTAAGACCGTATTTCTTACGCTCTTTCATACGCGGATCACGAGTCAAATAACCTGCTTTCTTAAGAACAGGTCTGTTTTCTGCATCAACTTCTAATAATGCTCTTGCAATACCGTGTCTGATTGCACCGGCCTGACCTGTAACACCGCCGCCTGTAACAGATGCGATTATGTCAAATTTGCCATTACCGCCGATTGCTTCTAGGGGTTGGCGTACGATTAATTTTAATGTTTCAAGACCAAAATAATCGTCTATATCACGCTTATTAATTGTGATTACGCCGGTTCCCGGAACAAGGCGTACCCTTGCTATTGATTTTTTTCTTCTTCCTGTACCGTAAAATGATGTACCAGCCATTTATATCACCTTTCCTACTTAATTTCTCTGTCCCAAACAACGGGATTTTGTGCAGCGTGCTTATGTTCGCCGTCTTTGTAAATATGCAATCTTGTCATTGCTTTTCTGCCAAGTGTGTTGTGTGGAAGCATACCCCATACAGCAAGTTCCATTGCCTTGTCAGAACGATTTTTCATTAATTCACTGTATTTAACAGCTTTCATTCCGCCAACAAAACCTGTGTAATGATACCACATTTTCTGTTCTGCTTTGTTACCTGTCAATACTGCCTTATCAGAATTTATAATGATAACAAATTCTCCGCAATCTGCGTGAGGAGTAAATGTGGGTTTATGTTTTCCTCTCAAAATACTTGCAGCAACAGTTGCAACTCTACCAAGCGGTTTGCCTGTCGCGTCTATTACATACCATTGTTTATCAAGTTCTTTTGCCTTAGCCATGTATGTGCTCATATTCTTACCTCCTTAATGCTATGATGCCGTAAACATCTTTATATACTTTAACATACAAAAACCTCCTTGTCAAGCATTTTTCTTAAAAAAATAATTTGTATTTTGCAAACTCTTGTTTTCTCTTGTTTTCTCTTGTTTTCTCGTTATTACTCACTTTTGATTTTTGCATTTGATATGTTAAAATATCCTAAACAGAGGTGAAAACGGTGAAGAAACTGCAAAGCACAGTACGGCGTGCCATAACAGATTTCAATTTAATAGAAGACAGTGATGTAATAGCGGTAGGCGTTTCAGGAGGCAAGGACAGTCTTGCTCTTCTCTCGGTCCTTTGCGCCATGAGGATTTACCTTCCGCAAAAATTCGAATTAAAAGCACTTATGCTTGATTTGGGGTTCGAACGCTTTGACCCGTCGCCATTCATAGAATACTGCAAAAAGTTAAATGTAGAATATGTCGTAAAAAAGACAGACATTGCACAGGTTGTATTTAATATAAGGAAAGAAAGCAACCCATGTTCGCTTTGTGCAAAAATGAGAAGAGGGGCATTAAACGAACTTGCAAAAGAACAGGGATGCAACAAGGTGGCTTTAGGGCACCACTCAGACGATGCAATAGAAACATTTTTAATGTCTCTTTTGTACGAGGGACGGCTTAATTGCTTTGACGCAAAATGTTATCTTGACAGAACAGACATTACGGTTATACGACCTTTTATATACACCGAAGAAAAGGACATTGTAAACTTTGCACAAAACGAAAATCTGCCTGTTCTAAAAAATCCCTGCCCTGCTGACGGTTTTACAAAAAGGCAATATGCAAAAGACTTGTTGACATCATTGGATAAGGAAAACAAAGACGCAAAACAACACATAACAAGGGCGATAACAGATGGATTGTTACTTAAAAATACCCAAAATTGATAATACCTTTTTGTGATTTAATACAAAAAAAGCATGGGAAAGAACTTTTTTCTTGACAAATTGCTACAAAATGCTTATAATCAAGGGGAAATGAGGGAGATTATTGTCGAAAATTAATTATCAGGAATTAAATGATGAAAAATTGTTGGTAATGTCCTCCCGGGGAAACAAACACGCCGAAGAAGAACTTCTTTGCAGATATAAAAACTATGTACGAAAAAAAGTGCGTCCGTACTTTTTGGTAGGAGCAGACACAGACGACATAGTGCAGGAAGGTATGATTGGTTTATACAAGGCTATACGAGATTACAAAGCAAACAAAAACGATAATTTCAAAGCGTTTGCAGACCTTTGTATAACAAGACAGGTTATTACGGCTGTAAAAACCTCATTAAGAAGCAAACACGCTCCCCTTAATTCCTACATTTCGTTAAGCAGACCAGTCTACGGTGATGACAGTGCGATAACTTTTTATGACCTTATAACCAAAGTTACTGCTTCTGACCCGGAAGAAATGGTTATTGATAATGAAACAGTTAAAGAAATCAACAGTAAAATTCGTAATACTTTAAGCAAATTTGAATTTCTTGTATTTGAGAGATTTCTCCAAGGTAATTCTTATGCCGAAATTGCAGAAGAAACCGGTAAAAGTCTTAAATCCATTGACAACGCCTTGCAGAGAATAAAGAAAAAAACAGCATTGTTATTAACGGAATAAGATATTTCGTTACATATGTCCGTGTAGTTTATAAAGCAAAGCATACAAAATGTGAAAACCGGTGCAACTCCGGTCGCGGATGAAGTAAAAAATCAAAGTGAGGGGTAAACAATGTACGAAGACAAAACATTAGTATGTAAAGATTGCGAACAAGAATTTATCTTTACAGCAGGCGAGCAGGAATTTTATGCTGAAAAAGGTTTTGAAAACGAACCAATCAGATGTAAAGAATGCCGCACAAAGAGAAAAGAGGCTATTAAAGCATCTCGTGAAATGCATGTGGCAGTTTGTGCTGCTTGCGGGCAGGAAGCGAAAGTTCCTTTCAAACCAAAGAATGACAGACCTATATATTGCAGCGAATGTTTTGCGAAACAAAACTAATTTACCCCATTTTCCAAGGGTAAAAACAAAGACGCCGAAACGGCGTCTTTTTTATTTACAATTTCTTCACAAACTGCAAAATCAAATGTGCTATACTGTAAACATAGTTACCCCAAACTATGTTTTATACTCTCTACAAAAAAGAGACTGCGGAAAATTTTCGCAGTCTCTTTTTTCTCTTTTTCAAGGGATAGTAGAAAAGCATAAAAAAGGAACATATCTTTAAAAGATATGCTCCAACATTTAAGCAATTAAACAAACTGTTGTTTACATCCCTGATTGTTTTTCTATTACCTGAACTTTACCATCTGCAATTTCCTCTATTGCAATAGTAACAGGCTTTTGGCTGTCGCATTCTACAAGCACTTCTCCGCCTTCCGAAATTTGTCTTGCTCTTTTTGCAGATGCAATAACCATTGAATATCTGCTTTCAATTTTATCAGTTAATTTACTTAAAGGTGGGCAAATCATATTTTCAACTCCTTTTTAATATTATCTGTAATTCTTTGCACCTTTTGTTTTTCGGCACAAATAATTGCTTTTATTCTTTCAGATGCTTTTATTACATCATCATTCACTACAATATAATCATATTTGTCGAGGTATCCGAATTCTTCATACGCTCTCTTAATTCTTTGTTCCACTGCTTCTTCCGTCTCTGTTCCTCTTCCGGCAAGACGGTCTTTTAAAATATCCATATTAGGCGGAACCATAAAAATCATTACTGTTTCAGGATACTTTTCTTTAACCTCTGTGCCACCCTGAACTTCAATTTCAAGTATTACATTATCCCCTTTATTAAGTCTGTCAAAGCACGGTTTTTTAGGGGTGCCGTAACAACTGGAAATATACTTCGCATATTCCAGAAGTTCATCATTCTCTATCATAGTATCAAACTGCTTCTGTGTAACAAAATAGTAGTGCTGGCCGTCAACCTCTCCCTCTCTGGGTTGTCTGGAGGTGGCAGAAACGGATAAAAATATATTGGTTTCATTCTCTGCCAAATACTTGCAAACGGTGCCCTTCCCTACTCCTGACGGGCCCGAAACTACAAGAAGCAATCCTTTATTCGCGTTCATCTTCCATTACCTCTTTCGTTGACATTCTGTTTTTAATTGTTTCAGGTTGGATAGCACTTAAAATTATATGGTCGCTGTCTGCGACAATTACGGCTCTTGTTCTCCTACCGCAGGTGGCATCAATAAGCCGTCCGCTTTCTTTTGATTCCTGAATAATGCGTCTAACAGGTGCAGAATCAGGGCTGACTATCGCAATCACCCTTGAAGCAGAAATCATATTGCCGTAACCTATACTTATTAAATTCATATTACTCCTCCGCTATTCAAGATTTTGCAGTTGTTCTCTCATTTTTTCCAGTTCGGATTTTATAGAAACTACCGCTTTTGTAATATCTAGATTATTGGATTTTGAGCCTATCGTATTAGTTTCTCTGTTCATTTCCTGCATTAAGAAATCAAGGCGTCTGCCCACAGGCTCGTCAGATTCAACTATATGTTGGAATTCTTGGAGGTGGCTGTCCAATCTTACGGTTTCTTCGTCAACAGCAAGTTTGTCCGCCATAATTGCCGTTTCTGTAACAATTCTTGCCTGGTCTATTGTTGCATCGCCAATCAATTCCTTTATTTTTGCTTCAAGGCGTTCTCTGTAATCCGCCACAGATTGAGGCTCCAACACCTTGATTTCGTCAAGATGAACTTTAACCATCTTGTTATGTACAGTCATATCGTCAATAAGTTTCTTGCCCTCTCTCGCCCTTGCTTCGCAAAAGGCTTCAAGCGCACCTTCTAAAACCGTAAAAACAATTTCTTTGAGTTTTTCTTCGTCATCTTCTTTGTATGATATTTCAAAAATATCTCTGAATTCAATCAAGTTTGACACAGTTATGTCATTTTTCAGTTTAAAGTGTTTTGCAGTTTCCTTAAGTTCGGAAAGCAAATTCTCTGCAAGGCTTTTGTTGATTACATACTGCTTGCTGTCGTCAATCTCTTTTCTGACTGTAACAAAAACATCAACCTTGCCTCTGGAAACCTTTTGGTTTATTGCCTTTTTAATATCTTCTTCCATAAAAGCACAAAACTTCGGTGCTTTTATGCTGAAATCGAAATATCTGTGATTTACTGATTTTATTTCAACGGTAACATCATAATTATCTATGACCTGTCGGCTTCTGCCGTATCCCGTCATACTGTTTGGCATATTTTTTCAATCCCTTCAAATAATTATATCTCTGATTTCCGAAGTTGTCAAACCCTCTCGGGCACTGCAATAAGTCGGCAAATCTTATGCCCCTGACTTGAAAACAACTGTTCATACTCCGTCATAACATTGTTTTCATCATTGTCTGCATGCAGATCATAAGTAACATTTAAAAGTTTATACCCATTCTCTCCAAAAGAAATTACAGAGTAATCAAACAATTTAAGGTTGTCCGTTTTAAACTGCACCGTACCATCGTGGATAAGAAGATTTTTATACATAGCAAGAAATGTCTTATATGTAAGACGGCGTTTTTCGTGTCGCGACTTGTGCCAGGGGTCGCTGAAGTTAAGATATATTTTCTCAAAAGAGCCGTTGCAAAAGTATTGGTCCAGACAGTTAGCATCTCCTAAAATAAACTTAACATTAGAAATATTTCCCGCCTTCGCCTTTTCCACCGCAAGCACCAGCACATTTTTATTTGTTTCTACTGCAATAAAATTTATTTCGGGGTATTTTTGAGCCATTTGAAACACAAAATTTCCTTTTCCGCACCCTATTTCCAGATGGACAGGTTTTTGGTTATCAAACAACTCTTTTGCGTCTTTGTTTTTTAAAATTTCAGTATTTATCATGAATGCACAACATTCCTCTAACCTTTTGTCTGCATTCTTTTTGTTTCTCATTCTCATTTTGCCACCATTGTTATTTACAGAAACAAAACTCGGCAAATAGTATCACCGAGTTTTATGTACCGTAATTAAATTTCGTCGTCCATATCGTCGATAGGACTGATACCGTCAAATTTCATTTGTTTTTTTAAATCTTTTTGTTGCATAATGTTTCTGTTATCACGAAGAGAACTGATTGTTCTGTCAAGAACCTTTTCAACATCTGCCAATTTTTCATCAACATATTGGCGTGTGCCCATTTTAATTTCTTTTGCCCGTCTGTTGGCATTGTTGATAATTTCTGTTGCCTGATCTGTTGCTCTTTTTGTGATTTCGTCTTCGTTAATCATTGCAACGATTTTGTCTTCAGCCT
The DNA here is from genome assembly GCA_017397315.1 of Clostridia bacterium. Classification (GTDB taxonomy): domain Bacteria; phylum Bacillota; class Clostridia; order Monoglobales; family Firm-18; genus RGIG1864. The sequence continues at coordinate 62,488 of JAFQJA010000023.1, forward strand.
CTTTAATAATCGCACTTGCTTCTTTCTGTGCCTCAAGTAAAATTCTCTGTCTTTCGTCTTTTATCCATTTTGCCTGTTTTAAATCGTCAGGCAATTTAAGACGAAGTTCCTGAATTACATCTAAAAGCTCGTCCTTTTCAATAAGACTTTTTCCCATTAGCGGAATATTTACACTGTTGTCAATTATGTCCTCAAGTTGATTTATTAATTCCAAAGTTTCCATAATATGTATCCTCCTAATTAAATTTCTTGATAATGTCTTGTTCAATACAAGCGGGAACCATTCCCGTAATACTTCCGCCGTGGGATGCCAACTCTCTTACCACGCTTGAACTTAAATGAATATTCTTAAGATTGGTTACCATAAACATAGTTTCTGCCTCTTCGTTTAAATGACTGTTAACATTTGCCATCTGAAACTCGTACTCGAAGTCAGCGTTATTGCGTAAGCCCTTAATTATTACTGTGGCATCTACTTCTTTTACAAACTGTGCCACAAGTCCGTCATAACTAATCACAATTACATTTTTAATTCCTTCGGTACAGCGTTTTAAAAATTCAACACGCTCCGAAGCAGAAAACACATTTTTTTTACCGCTGTTATTAGCCACCACCACATAAAGACAATCAAATATGGCAGAGGCTCTTTTTATTATGTCAAGATGTCCGTTGGTCATTGGGTCAAAACTACCCGGATAAACTGCTGTCATACCGGCAATTCCTCCCTTTTAATAACAGTAACAGCTATTTTGCCGTATTCCTTTCGCTTTGCGTTTTTAACACCAACAACTTCCTCCGCTGATGTTTCACATACAAAAATACCGTTATCCTTAATTAACGAAAGGTTGCAAATTTCATTTATCGCCCAGTTGCAAAGACCTTTATTATATGGCGGGTCTAAAAATATTATATCATATTTTTGACTGCAATTGCAAAGAAAATCTTTCGCCTCTTTAAAGTGCAAGACTGCCTTACCGTCAAGTTTTGCTCTTTTCAAATTTTGATTTATAATTTCACAGGCAGGTTTGTGGTTGTCCACAAAATCACAATGCTTTGCTCCTCTGCTTAACGCCTCTATGCCAAGAGCTCCGCTTCCTGAGAACAAATCAAGAACAACGCTGTCATAAATGTTAAATTGTATTATTGAAAACAGGGCTTCTTTTACTCTGTCGGTTGTAGGTCTTGTGTTTTCGCCCTCCAACGACAAAAGTTTTAAACCTCTTGCACTCCCCGATACAATTCTCAATCTAATACAACCCCTCTATTATATTTTAACCGATTCTGAATATTTGTCAACACTTTTTGCAATAATAATAAAGATTTCTTTAATTTTCTATTAAAGAAATCAGGGTATAAAGTGCTTATATGCCTTTATACCCGAACCAACATCCCCCGAATTCTTCTTTCTTTGTGCCACTTTTTTAAAAAAAGTGGCTGTTTTTTTAATAAAAAGTTGTTATTTTATCGTTATTATGGTAAAATATATAACAGGTGATGATATTGAGAATTTTGTTTATAGGCGACATTGTAGGTACAAGAGGTGTTGACTTTGTAGTATCCCACTTAAACTCTGTCAGAAAACTTAATAAAATAGATTTTTGCATAGCAAACGGAGAAAACTGTTCTCCTGCGGGAAAAGGTATCACAAAAGATGCCGCGAAGAGACTTTTTATGTGCGGAGTTGACTTAATAACTTTAGGCAATCACGCTTTTAATCACAATGATGTTTTTGCTCTTATGGAAGAAGAAAGCGTAATATGTCCGTTAAACTATCCAAAATCTGTTGGCGGACAAGGCTATGTTGAGTTTGATGGTCTGGCAGTAATTAATGTTTCGGGCCGTACTTTTATGGATAATTTAGACTGCCCTTTTGCACGCACAAAAGAAGTACTTGAAAAAATCTCTGCAAAAACGATAATTGTTGACTTTCACGGAGAAGCCACAAGTGAAAAACGCGCTTTTGCAGAACACTTTGACGGCAAGGTATCCGCAATTATAGGCACCCATACTCATGTGCAGACTGCAGACGAAACAATATTAAAAAACGGCACAGCATTTATTACAGATGCAGGCATGACAGGTGCAAAGGACTCTATTTTAGGCGTAAGAAAAGACGAAGTTATAGATATGTTTTTGACGGGACTTCCGGTACGGTTTGCAGTTATGGACGGGCCCGTTTTAATGAACTGCGTAATCGTGGAAACAGATGCTGACGGAAAAGCAGTCAGCATTGAAAGATTAAATCTGGAGTAAAGAGGTGTTACAATATGTCAGGCTTTTATTCGGTACTCGCTTCACTTTTAAAGTACATATTTGTTACTGTTATTTACTTGTTTATTTTTGCCATTATCCGTATGATTTTTCTGGATATTAAAAAGGCAAACGGCGACAAAAGAAAGCCCCAGCATGACACAACCTATTTAGAATTAATCACCAACAAAAATAACCTTTATTTTGATGTGGAGCAATCGTATCCCCTTGCTTCCGATGTTGTAATTATTGGTCGGGGAGAGGACTGTACCATATCTATCAACGACCTTTATATGTCAAATCAGAACACACAACTCTGGTTTGAAGACAAAGAATGGTACATTGCAGATATGGGCAGTACCAACGGCACATATATAAACGGCGAAAAGATGACAGACGAGCCTCTTATTTTGGACAGCGGAGACAGAATAAGAATAGGGCAGGTGGAATTTGTAATTGTAATAGTTGGAGAATAAATTATGAATGTCTTGAAAAAACCCATAATTTTATTGTTAATAACAACAGTAATGGCTTTTGCATTATTGTTTTTTTACAGAGCACCGATGGATGTGAACATTTTGTATATCGGCGGTTCCGTTATGCTTATTTCCGCCATTACATACTTTGCAATAGTGTATTTCAAATTAGGCGACGAGTACCTTTTTTTAATAGTAAGTATGCTTGTGGTATTAGGCACTCTTATGCTTTGCAGAATCAGTTACACATACGGAATAAAACAGATAATGTGGTATTTGTTTTCCGTATGTGCATTTTACATTTCATTTTTTATTTATAAATATGCAAAGCCCCTTAACAAAATGGGGACTTTTTATTTTATTTTAGGGGTAATACTCTTTATAGCCACCCTTTTGTTCGGCACACGGAGTGGCGGTGCAAAAAACTGGATACGGGCAGGTGTTTTATCTGTCCAGCCGTCTGAATTCATTAAACTTTTATACATCTTTTTCCTTGCAAGTTATTTTTCAGGCACAAAAGACAAACTTGTGTTTAGCAAATTCAAAGAAAAATATGCAGTGCTTTTCTGCGTGTACCTTTATCTCGGCTTTCTGGTATTGCAAAGAGAATGGGGTATTGCTGTCTTATTTTTTATAATTTATATCGCTATGGAATATATTTTTGAGCACGACCTTATGCTTATTCTTTATAACTTTTTGTTTGCAGGATTAGGCGGAACTCTGGGATACTTTACAATGTACCATATTCAGGTGCGTATAGCCACCTGGCTTGACCCCTGGACAGATGTTTCAAAAACAGGTTACCAGATAGCACAATCATTGTTTGCAATTTCTTCGGGTGGCTTTTTCGGTAGCGGATTAGGTCTCGGAAAACCCGAATATATACCTGCAGTTCATACCGATTTTATATTTTCCGCAATATGCGAAGAACTGGGCATGTTTGGCGGTGTGGCAATAATTTTGCTGTTTTTCATATTCACATACAGAGGTGCAAAAATTGCACTCAAACTGCCTTTGGGTTTTGACAAATGCATTGCCTCAGGAATTACCGTTATGTTTGGTATACAGACCTTTATAATTATAGGCGGTGTAATAAAATTAATACCGCTTACCGGCATAACTTTGCCCTTTATCAGTTACGGCGGAAGTTCACTTTTGTCAAGTTTTATTGCATTAGGCGTACTTCAGGCGCTTTCGGACAGGGAGGTATCAAAATGACAGACAAGCGTATAATAAATATTTTAATAGTAATATGCCTTTTATTTATGTCTTTGATCGGATACCTTACCTATCTTGAACTTTTTCAGGCAGAAGAACTGTCAAAAAGTCCATATAATCAACGGCAGTGGGCATACGAAGAAGATATTGAAAGAGGTATGATTTTAGACAAAGAAGGCGTAATTTTAGCGCAGTCAAAAAACGGCGAAAGAATGTATCCGTTTAATAATATGTACAGTCATATTATAGGATACAATTCCCGTATATACGGCAAAAGTCTTTTGGAATCAAAATACAATCAACTTTTACTGGGGCAGTACGGTCTTGGAAGTCTTAACATCACAGGCAACAAAAAAAGCGGTTACAATCTTTACCTTACCATAGACCACAATCTGCAAAAAGTTGCATACAATTCCATCGGCAACAGAAACGGCTCCGCCGTTGCAATAAACCCCAAAACCGGAGAAATACTTGCGATGGTAAGCAAACCCGATTTTAACCCCAACGCTCTTTCTGAACAATGGGAAAATCTTGTAGATAACGAAAACAGTCCTCTTTTGCCCCGTGCAACAAGCGGTCTTTATGCTCCTGGTTCCACATTTAAAATACTTACTTCCTCCGCTGCTTTGGACGCGGGACTTCAGGACACGGTGTTTGAGGACAAGGGCAGTATAGAAATTGGTGGAAAAACAGTAAGCAACAGCGGAGGCAAAGCGTATGGGAATATCACCTTTGGCAGAGCATTCCAACTCTCTAGCAATGTTGCGTTTTGCAGTCTTGGCGTTTCTGTGGGGTTTGACAAATTAAAATCCACTGCAGAAAATTTTGGTTTCAACAAGGAGCCCGACTATGACTTCCCCGCAGCCAAAAGTATGTTTCCGTCTTCTTCAAAAGGAGACGCAGAAACTGCCGCACTTGCAATGGGTCAGGGAAATACCCTTGCCACTCCTTTACAAATGGCACTTGTGGCTTGTGCAGTTGCAAACGACGGAATTATTATGGAACCGCGTTTGGTGTCCCACGCCACAAATAATTCAGGGGTAACCATTCTTGCAACTAAACCGAAACAACAGTCCGTGGCTATGTCAAAAGATAATGCCGACTATATTACCGATATGATGGTAAAAACAGTCTCGCAAGGCACAGGAACTTCTGCTATGATTAACGGCATCACCGTCGCAGGGAAAACAGGCACTGCCGAAAACGAGCAAACGGTAATGCAGAAAAACAAGGAACACACCTGGTTTGTTGCCTTTGCACCTGCAGAAGACCCCGAAATTGCAGTGGCTGTTATGCTTGAATACAGTGGCGGAAGCGGTGCATCTGTCTGCGGACCTATAGTAAAAAACATAATAAGGGAATATTTACGATAATTTCCATTGAAATTGTATATAAAAAAGTATATAATTAAGAGGAACCCAAAACAAAGGATGAATGAAATGTATAAAATTATAACAAAAAAACAGTTGAACCCAACTGTTACTTTAATGGAAATATATGCACCACACATTGCTAAAAAAGCAAAAGCAGGTCAGTTTATAATTTTAAGAATTGACGAAAAAGGCGAAAGAATACCTTTGACCATTGCAGACTATGACACCGAAAAAGGAACTGTAACCATTATTTTTCAAATTGTTGGCGCTACAACCGCTAAACTTAATACAAAAAATGAGGGCGACAGTATTCTTGACTTTGTGGGTCCTTTAGGTACCCCCTCTCACCTTGACGGAGTTAAAAAAGCCTGTGTTATCGGCGGAGGTCTCGGCACAGCAATAGCATATCCTCAGGCAAAAGCACTTCACAATATGGGTGCAAAAGTTGATGTCATAACAGGTTTCAGAAACGATGAACTTGTAATTTTAAAAGATGAAATTACTGCCATCGCTGACAATCTTTATATAACCACAGATGACAAAGGCTTTGTAACAGATGTATTAAAAGAATTGCTTGAAAAAGGCAACAAATACGATATAGTAATAGCCATAGGCCCATTGGTAATGATGAAAGCAGTTTCCAATGTTACAAAAACCTACGGAATTAAGACAGTAGTAAGTATGAACTCAATTATGATAGACGGAACAGGTATGTGCGGAGGCTGTCGTCTGACGGTTGGCGGAGAAATAAAATTCGCCTGTGTTGACGGTCCCGATTTTGACGGACATCTTGTTGACTTTGACGAAGCAATAAGACGCTCATCTATGTATAAAGACCACGAAACCCGTTCCGTAAAAGAGCATAACTGCAGATTGGAGGGAATGAGATAATGCCTAATATGTCCCCAAATAAAGTAGAAATGCCTGTACAAGCGGGTAATATAAGAAACAAAAACTTTGACGAGGTTGCTCTTGGTTACACAGAGGAAATGGCAATCGACGAAGCAAACAGATGCCTTAATTGTAAAAATATGCCGTGCGTAAGCGGTTGTCCTGTAAATGTGCGTATTCCCGAATTCATACAGCAAATAGCAAAGGGCGATTACGAAAAAGCCTACGAAATTATAAAAACTACAAACTCTCTTCCCGCTGTTTGCGGACGAGTGTGTCCTCAGGAAAACCAATGCGAAAGCAAATGCGTAAGAGGCATAAAAGGAGAAAGCGTAGCCATAGGCAGACTTGAACGCTTTGTGGCTGACTATCATTTAAAAAACGGAAAAGAACAAATAGATTTACCGAAAAGCAACGGGATAAAAGTTGCAATTATAGGTTCCGGTCCTGCCGGCCTGTCCTGTGCAGGAGATTTGGCAAAAATGGGCTATAAAGTAACTGTTTTTGAAGCGTTTCACACCGCAGGCGGTGTTTTAATGTACGGAATTCCGCAATTCAGACTTCCGAAAGAGATAGTGCAAAAAGAAATAGACGCCTTAAAAGAGATGGGCGTCGAGATTAAAACCAATATGGTTGCAGGAAAAGTTTTTTCTGTTGACGAACTGTTAAACGAGCAGGACTATAAAGCGGTGTTTATCGGAAGCGGTGCAGGTTTACCGAGTTTTATGAAAATACCTGGTGAAAACTTAAACGGCGTTTACTCCGCAAACGAATTTTTAACAAGAATTAATTTGATGAAAGCATACAAGTTCCCCGAATATGACACTCCCGTAAGGATAGGGAAAAAGGTTGCAGTAGTAGGCGGAGGAAATGTGGCTATGGACGCCGCAAGATGCGCCAAAAGACTTGGTGCAGAAGATGTGTATATTATATACAGACGCTCTGAAGCAGAAATGCCTGCCCGTCTTGAAGAGGTGCACCACGCCAAAGAAGAAGATATAATGTTTAAGACACTGACAAATCCCGTAGAAATTGTCGGCAAGGATGGTTTTGTAGCAGGTATTAAGTGTCTTGAAATGGAACTTGGTGAGCCTGATGCATCAGGAAGAAGAAAACCCGTTCCGAAACCTGACAGCGAATATGTAACAGATATAGATACTGTAATTATAGCAATAGGACAAACGCCCAACCCATTAATTAAAGCGACCACAGAGGGTCTCCAAACCAAACCCTGGGGCGGAATTACTGCTGATGATGAAACAGGTGCAACAAGCATCAAAGGCGTGTTCGCAGGCGGAGATGCAGTAACAGGTGCTGCTACAGTAATACTTGCAATGGGTGCCGGAAAAAAATCTGCAAAAGCAATTGATAAATATATAAAAGGCATATAAAAAACAAAAACCAAAGAGAATAAACTCTAAAATTCCTCAAAACAATAGTTTGTTAATAATGTAAAGGTTGGAACATATCTAAAAAGATATGTTCCTTTTTTTATATGTTTTTTGTTCCGAACAATTTTTCCTATCCCTTCAGGAATCGGAATAACCAAATCATTTATTTTTTTACAGTAATTATCTGATATATCCCTATTGCCACAAGCAAAACTGCGAATATTTTTCTTAAAATCTGTGCTGGGATAAGCCCGACAAGCATACTACCCGAAAACGCCCCTAAAACGCCCCAGATTGCAAGAGGTTTAGTAAGTTTAAAATCAAGGTTTTTATTCTTATTGTGAACAAAAAGGGCTACGAGCGAGGTGGGTATAAAATATACAAGGTTAATCCCCTGTGCCATCTTTTGGGGAAAGTCAAGAAGCATTGTAAGAGCAGGTATCAATACAATTCCACCCAAACCCATACCTGTTATTATTCCCGATAATAGCCCTACAAGTACAAGAATAACATACATATATTACCTCCAAAACATCATTATACCAAGAACTATTGTAGTAACACCGAAAAGTAGTTTAAGCCACTTGTCGGGTGTTTTTTTTAGCAACTTTGCTCCGAGAAATCCACCTGCCACACCGCCCAAACCGACCAAAACAGCAGGCAACACTTCTAAATGTCCGTTTTTGAAATACAAAACAACAGACACCAAAGACAAGGGCAATATAACCGTCAAAGCAGTTGCATGTGCAATTTTAGGTTTTACTCCCATAATTTTTGTCGCAGTTACCAGTATTATTCCTCCTCCTGTTCCCAGAAGTCCGTTTATAAATCCTGAAAAAAAGCCTGTTATTTTAAGCATAATCCATCTCCTGTATGTTAATATTTTTAAATTTTCTGTTAAAATTATTCTTAAAATTTAAAATAGTATTGATATTTTCCGAGTTTTGTATTAAAATAAATATATATAAAATGGAAAGGCAGTGATTTTATGTATGCTTCAATAACAAACAGTTGTGGAGAAATTATGGTTGACAACGATGTTTTGGCAAGTATAGCCGGCGAAGCTGCTATGACATGTTACGGCGTAGTCGGTATGGCTACACGAAGTACGGCTGACGGCTTGGCTTCACTACTTAAAAAGTCATCAGCAAAAAAAGGTATTAAAGTTACTTCTAACGAAGATGGTCTTACAGTAGAAATACATGTAATAATACAATATGGTGCAAACATAAAAACTATTTGCGATGGTATAATTGAAAGAGTTAAATACGACATTGAAAACCTTACAGGATTTATTGTAAAATCAGTAAGCGTTAATGTAGAAAGTGTTCGTGTAAGTTAGGGTGACAGGAGCCATCCGAACCGCGACTTAAACCGCGTAATTTCGGTGTATTTCGGCTTGTCATCTTTACAAGGCATCAGCCTTGCTGCATCTTCCGCACCAAAATCCTCTCGAAATTCCATCGATTTAAAGTCGAAGAATTTTCAAAGAGGAAATTTTATGACTATGCAAGGCAAAAACACAGGTAATCCTGACGGATTACCGACTATTTTAATGTGGCAGAGACAAAAATTAACCTTTGAAAATCGAGGTTCGGATAACTTCTGTCACCCTAAGGAGTGAACATATTGCAAAACATTATAGACGGCATACTTTTTAAAAGTATGATTATCAGCGGTGCAAATAATCTTGCAAATCAAAAGCAAATGGTTGACGACTTAAATGTATTTCCCGTTCCTGACGGAGATACAGGTACTAATATGTCAATGACAGTAAGTGCCGCTTCAAGAGAATTATTGGCAACAGACAGCTGTTCTGTATCACAGATTGCTCAGACTATAGCAAGTGCTTCATTAAGAGGTGCAAGAGGCAACAGTGGTGTTATTATGTCGCAGTTGTTCAGAGGCCTTTCTACTGGTGTTAAAGGGCTTGATACCATAGACATTATTGCTTTTGCAAACGGACTTAAATCCGCATCAGACACTGCATATAAAGCGGTAATGAAACCTACTGAAGGTACAATTTTGACCGTTGCAAGAGAAGCAGCAGAAACAGCAATGGAAATTTGTGAAACTGCAGAAGATTTTACAGTGTTTTTAGAGGCTGTTATAAAAGGTGCAAAAGAAAGTCTTGACAGAACCCCGGAAATGTTACCCGTTTTAAAACAGGCTGGTGTTGTCGATGCCGGCGGCATGGGCTTTTTGGTGATATTACAGGGAATGCTGGAGGCTTTAAAAGGTAACCCTGTAGAAGCCAACGAAAAAGTTGAAGTTAAAACTTCAAATGTTAATAAAGAAGACATAGATACTGCAAACATAAAATTTATGTATTGCACAGAGTTTATCATTAACAAAAAGTCTGCAAATTACAGTGTCGCGTCTTTCCGTGCGTCAATAGAGAAAATCGGAGACTGTATGCTTGTAATTGAAGATGTAGATATTGTTAAAGTACACATTCACACCAACAACCCCGGTTTTGTTCTCGAACAGGCAGTTAAAATCGGTGATTTATCAAACATAAAAATTGACAATATGAAAATTCAGCATAACGAAACCATATCTGTGCCAAAAGAACCCGAAAAAGAGCTGGGCATTGTGTCAGTTGCAAACGGCGACGGTATCGAAGCACTTTTTAACGATGTAGGAGTTGACCAGATCGTAAAAGGCGGTCAGAGTATGAACCCCAGTGCTGAGGATATTGCAGATGCAGTTGAAAAAGTAAATGCAAAAACAGTATTTATTTTGCCAAATAATAAAAATATAATTCTGGCTGCAGAGCAGGTTTGCGAATTAACCAAGAAAACCGTTGTTGTAATACCTACTAAATCTATACCTCAGGGTATGACTGCAATGCTTTCATTTGACCCCTCTGCTTCTGCTGAGGATAATAAACAGGCAATGAACGAAGCAATTACTACAGTTAAATCAGGCTCTGTAACATTTGCTTCCCGTGATTCCGAAATGGACGGCATTGAAATAAAAAAAGACGATATTATGGGGCTTATAGAAGGAAAAATTGTTACGGTTAGTGATAATGTGGATGATGTTGCGAATGAAATTGCAGACAAAATGTTTGACGAAAACAGCACCATGATTTCTGTATATTACGGTAACGGTGTTACCGAAGAACAGGCTGCCAAGTTGGAAAATACTTTGTCAAGCCAATATAAAAATTGCGACATTATGGTTTACTACGGCGGTCAGCCTATTTACTACTATATCATAAGCGTAGAATAGGGACAAAGCGATGATTGAAAAAAGTATCGAAACATTAAAAGGCATCGGAGAAAAAAACTTAAAATTGTTTCAGCATTTAGGCATATCTACAGTAGGAGATATGCTTAAATTTTATCCCCGTTTTTATTCAGACAGAACCGTAAAACCCATAAAAGACCTTAACGGCGGACAAATAGGATGTATCAGAATTACTGCTCTGGCTCCCATTAAGACTATGCGTACACGCAGTAAAATGACTGTTCACAAACTTTATGCCACTGATGGTAATGACACAATAACAATTACATGGTTTAATCAGGACTGGCTTAAAACCAACTTTGATTATAACTGTCAGTATAATGTGTACGGTGATGTTTCTGTGTCTTTGTACGGTAAAGAAATGGCTCTTCGTGTAATGGAAAGGTCCGACAGGGCAACAACTACAGATGCCAATGTTCCCGTATATCCTTTAACAAAAAATCTTTCTCACAATATGGTAGTTAAAACAATTAAACAGTGTATTCCTTATGTTTCAGAAATACCCGAGAATTTGCCAAGTTCAATAAGAGAAAAATACGGTCTTTGCGGTATTGGATATGCTATTGCAAATATTCATTTTCCAAAAAATCAACAATCTGCGTTTTTTGCAAGAAACAGACTTGCCTTTGACGAACTTTTTTATCTGCAGTTAGGATTAAGACTTCTTAATAAGACTAAAGACAGATTAAAAGGCACAGTGTTTAATAACAGCACAGAAATTGCAACAAAGTTTATACAAACACTTCCCTACAAATTAACAAATGCTCAGTTAAATGCCGTGTCCGATATTATAAATGATACAAAAAACGGAAAACTAATGAACAGACTTGTACAAGGTGATGTGGGTTGCGGAAAAACAGTAGTTGCCGCAATAGCCCTGCTTATAGCAGCAAAAAATAACTGTCAGGGGGCAATGATGGCACCAACCGAAATACTTGCCAAACAACATTATGTTTACTTAAAAGAAGTTCTTGCGCCTTTTGGTGTTAATGTAGTACTTTTAACAGGCAGTCTTAAGGCAAAGGAAAAGAATGAAGTTATAAAAAGCATTAAAGACGGCAGTCAAAATATTATTGTAGGCACTCACGCTTTAATACAAAAAGATGTGGATTTTAAAAATCTCGCCTTGGTAGTTACAGACGAGCAACATCGTTTTGGCGTTAGCCAAAGAAGCGCCCTTGCAGGAAAAGGCAATACCCCTCACACTTTGGTTATGACTGCAACACCTATACCAAGAACGCTTGCACTTGTCATTTACGGCGACCTTGATGTTTCGGTTATTAATGAAATGCCCCCGGGAAGAAAAGAAGTAAAAACATACAGCGTTGACGAAGATATGCGCAACCGCATAAATAACTTTATGAAAAAGAATATTAACGAGGGGCGTCAAGTATATATTGTGTGTCCTACGGTTAACGAAAACGAAGCGTCAGAATTAAAGGCAGTAACAAAATTTGCAAAAACTCTGCAAAATACTGTTTTTTGTGATTACAAGGTTGATATTATTCACGGCAAACTAAAAGCAACTGAAAAAGACGAGATAATGTCCCGCTTTGTATCCGGAGAAATAAATGTACTGGTAAGCACTACAGTTGTAGAAGTGGGTGTAAATGTACCCAACGCATCTGTAATGGTAATTGAAAACGCGGAGCGTTTCGGGCTTTCCCAACTGCATCAGTTAAGGGGCAGAGTTGGGCGTGGAGAGTGGCAGTCATACTGTATTATGTTTTGTAATGGCGGAGAAGTGGCACAAAACAGAATGAGAGTAATGACTGATACAAATGATGGTTTTCTAATTGCTGAACAAGACTTAAAACTTCGCGGACCGGGTGAGTTTTTCGGCACAAGTCAACACGGTCTTCCTCCTCTTACCGTCGCTAATTTATATGAGGATTTGGACCTTGTTAAAAAGGCAGGAAATGCAGTAACTGATATTTTAAATTATGACTGTTACTTGGCAAAACCCGAAAACAAAACAATAAGAGAAGATGTATTAAAAATGTATAGAAATAATCTGACCTTATAAAATAAAAAATCCGGTAATACTGTCGTATTTCCGGATTTTTTGATGCAATATCAGCGGAAAAGGTCATTCCAAACCCGATTCCTCCCTATATGAAGACGCCGATTGTTAGTTGGCTTTTGTTATTATACGAATTTATTTAGAAATAGCCGAATACAATAGTATCGGTGATGTTTATGAAAAAATATATATTATACGGAATCTTATTTGTCTCCACAGCAGGAATTCTGCTCCATTTTTTATATCAATGGTCTGACAACAACTTTGTAATAGGCTTGTTTTCCGCTGTAAACGAATCAACTTGGGAACATATGAAGTTGCTTTTCTTCCCAATGCTTTTTTATTCCTTTATTGGCGTAAAAAAACGCCCTTGCTTAAATTCAGCAATGGCGTTTGCGACTATTTTAGGCACATTGTTAATACCTGTTCTATTTTATACTTATACAGGAATACTTGGTTTTAATGTCCTCATTGTTGATATTGCAATCTTCTTCTTATGCGTAATTACCGCTTTTTATGTTGCATACAAATATGCAAAAAACTGCAAAATGCACCCGCACAAAAAACTACTTAATTTAATTGTAACAGCCTTTGCTGTTGCCTTTATTGTGTTTACAATTTATCCGCCAAACTTAGGGTTGTTCGTTACACCGTAAATTTTATTGCCTTATAAACATCTGGGTCCAGTAATTACCATCAGCAACATAACCTACTCCTATTTTCGTATAAGACGAATTTAAAATATTTGCTCGGTGGCCTGACGAATTCATCCACGAATTTACAACTGCCTGAGGTGTTTTTTGTCCCTTGGCTATATTCTCGCCGGCACTTTTATATGATATTCCAAAGTTTTTAATCATATTAAACGGAGTACCGTAAACCGGACTTGTGTGAGAAAAATAGTTGTTATCTTTCATATCCTGAGATTTGTATCTTGCAACACGGCTTAATTCCCAATCTGCTGTAAGGGGGTTAAGTCCGTTTTTTGCTCTCATTTCATTTACAAGTCTAATAACCTCATTTTCATAATTAATTACTGTTGAATTGGTCTTCGGAATATTCAAAACTTGTCCCGGGTAAATAATGTCAGGGTTTTTAATATGAGAATTGGCACTTTTTATTTCTGATAGCCCAACCTCATATTTAACTGCAATCTTCCACATACTGTCTCCGGATACTACTGTATGTTTTGTTATTTCATTAGCATTTACTACTGTAAATAACTGAATAGTCAATATTAAAAATATAATAATCTTCTTCATTGCTATCCCACCTTTAAATAATATATTTTAATCAGCAGACAAATATATTATAACATATACATTTTTATATAATCAAATGTAATATATGGCAGGGATTCGCTTTTCTGCGGAAAAGCCCCTCGCGGCTCTGACAGTCCACCGGACTGTCATTCACTCCCGCTCCTTCGAATCCCACACATGCCCATAAAAAAAAGAACACATTACGGTGTTCTTTTTTTATGGAGGAGAGGAAGGGATTCGAACCCTCGGAACGCTATTAACGTTCACAGCATTTCCAATGCTGCGCCTTCAGCCAACTCAACCACCTCTCCGCGACCAATACTTATTATACAATAAAACAATTTAAAAATCAATAGAAATATTGACAAAATATTAATAATACTATATAATAAATATGTTGCTGTCTTAGCTCAGTAGGCAGAGCACTTCCTTGGTAAGGAAGAGGTCGGCAGTTCGAATCTGCTAGACAGCTCCATAAAAAATGAACACCGTTAGGTGTTCTTTTTTTGCGTAAATGTAAGCAATAAAAAACCACCTCATAAGAGGTGGTTTTTATTATTAGTAAATACTAATTAAGCGTTAGGCAAAATGTAGATTACTAAGTCGATTAGTTCTTCGTCAAATTCACGAGCAACAACTTTAACTGATACTTCAGTTGTGCCATAGTAAGCCTGACCTAATTCGTCAAATTCAACTACATCGTATGAGTCGATTGATGCAGCGTATTTGCTGTTAACTAAGCAGTTATAAACATATACGTTTGTAGCATTGTCAACTACGAATGATGTACCAGCGTTGTTTCCGCCGCCAGCAGTAATTGTGAATTCTTTTCTGTCGATGTCTGTAACAGTACCAAAGTAGTATTTAACTTTATCTGTAGCAGCCATTTTACTGTTGTCAAATGTAACGGTTGAACCATCTGTTGAAGCCAAGATTAAAGCATCTTTAACTTCGCCAGCTGCGTTGTATTTAGGAACGATTGTATCGTAAGCAACTACGCCGAAGTCTGTGTCACCGTCTGTTACTAAAGCGTCTTCTTCAACGCCGTCTTTTACAAGACCGTCTTGAAGAACTTTGATGTTCCAAACTGTGTTACCTTCGTCATCTGAAGATGTGCCTTTGCCAGTTACTAAAGCCATAATAGCAGCAGCATCAACAGCTTCTGTTTCAGTTTCAACATAGATGAAACCAACTTCTTTGTCTTCATTTACGTTAAATGCCTGAGCATTATACAATACCTGTTCGTCAACAATATTAGCAACATTGAATAATGAGAAGTCATCTTCAGTTCTGTCACTGATTGCTGTACCGCCTGCTGTAGCACCGTTCAAGTCGATTGCATCACCAGCAGATGTTTTCATATTAGCAACGATAACAACAGTTTTGTCTGTTACATACAATTTTGAAGCAGCACCAGTAAATGATTCTGATTTTTCGTTGTATGTCAAAGTTACAGGATCATTATATCTTGTAAATTTACCTTTGTTACCGTTTGTTGTAGAAACTTCAAATGCTCTTGTGATTTCAGTGATTTCACCAGCAGCGTTTGTTTTGAATGTGATGATGTCGCCATCAGCCAAAGCTTTAACTGATGCAATTACATCGTCTTCTTCGCCAGGATCGTTTTCTGTGATATTGTAGTTATCACGGCCGTATTTTTCAAAGTATTTTGCTGAAGTTTCAGCATCAAATGTAACTGAATTATTAGTATCTAAGTCTTTTGAAATAATGTTAGCGATACCATCTAATTTAACTTTTGCAGCAGTATTCAATGTACCAAACTGACCATCGTATGTGAATACTTTGATAGCTGTTTTTTCATCTAATGTGCTACCGTTTGTACCAACTTTAACGATTACAGCATAGTTTGTGTTAAGTTCTGCTGTTGTATCGTAGTAGCAGATGTTACCCATAGCATCTAAGAAGAATGTACCTTCGTCGCCAAGAGCGATGTCGCCAGGATCAACGTTGATACCATCAACAGCGTATGTTTCGCCAGCGATAACATATTCTGTTTCGTCTGAAGAAACGCCTGTAACTCTACCACCAACTGTTGCTGTTAAAAGTTCTGCTTTAATAACTGTTTTTGCACCAACACTTTCAACAACTGAAATGATGTCGTTTTCTTTTAAGTCTTCCCAAGCCATTTCAGCGCCTGTAGCGTCAACTAATGTAGCAACAACATCACCGTCTTCATCATAGTATGTGAAGTTGCCGTTGTTCTTTGAATATACTTTGTATCTTGTACCACTTACTGATTCAACAACATATGTTTCGTAGTTTGTGATAAAGATTGTATCATAATCTTCAGCAATAGTTCTGTCTAATTTCTGGAATGTAATTGTACCATAAGCGTCAACTAATTCATCGATGATAGCATCAGCGTTAGCTGTTTCTGTTAAAACACCGTTGATGTAAAGTGTAGCATCTTCGTTGATTGTGATAGGTGTAGCTTTCTTATCTGTAGCTGTCTTGTAGTAGTTAACTGTGAAAGCGTCATCATCATGTGTGTGGGGATTTGTTCCCGGGCATGAATCACATACAACTGAAGCTATATCAGCAGTTGAAATTGTTAATTCATAAGTTTTTGTTGTATCAACTGTAGCGTATACAGCAACCGGCTCATCTTGTGATTTCGGGTTGTAGTATGCGTATACGATAGCGTTTTTACCAACTAATTCAGCGATATCAGTTTCGCCACTTAAGATTGTGTAACCTGTCTGAAGTGCGCCAAAAGCATCTTCAAATTCAGATTCTGTATATTTTGAACCATATGTGTTCAAAATATCAACTGTTACATATTCTTCATCGTTAGCGTTTGTACCTTCTAATAATGAAGAAGTTTTAACTGTAACTCTTAATTTAACAATACCGTGGTTTTCGCTTAATAATGTTTCTCTTGCTGTGTCATTGTAACCATCATTTACCTGATAGTCTAACCATGCACCGTAGCCAACCTGTTCCATTAGAGGTGTGTCCATTGCGTTTAGTAACAACTGAGAAACTAAACCTCTTGTAGCAGCTTCGCCAACAACGCCCATAGCGTCATCTGTGATGTCATAATCATCAGCAACTGTTAGGTAACCAACAGGATAACCTGCTGCACCTACTTCTGGTTCATGACCGATAGCAACAACTAACATTTTAACTGCTTCTTCAAATGTAACATTGTTTTCAGGACGGAATGTGCCGTCTTCATAACCATTGATGATACCTTTTTTAGAAGCGATGTTTATGTAGCCGTTTGCCCAGTGATCTGCAGCAACATCAGGAAATGCTGTGATTGCTGTAGCAGCACTTTTTGCCTGATTTTCCTGGTTAAGAGCTCTTACAACCATAGCTGCAAATTCAGCTCTTGTAATATTGCCTTCCGGCTGGAATGTGCCGTCTTCATAGCCTGTGAACAAGCCAAGAGCAACACCAACATTGATAGCTTCTGCGTATGCAGCATCGTCAGCAACATCTGAGAAATCAGCAAATACTACTGATGTCATCATCATTGCAACAACTAGTAACATAGCAAAAACTTTGTTTAGGTTTTTCATTGAAAATCCTCCCTTAAATTTTTTTTGAAAGAGTTATCATTACTTGGCATTTACAAGCCTCTCTCCTTACCTGTACTGCCTTCGAGTGTGTCGCTTACAGGATAAACCACACGACACTACTGATACTGTAATGATTATATCAAAAAGCATTTTACAAGTCAACAGTTGTAATATAACTGTAACTTTACCCGAAATAAACTAAACCTCACAGGCGTCAAACCTTATTTAGTCCGCCGTTTTCGCGTTATGCTTTATGACCTATTATAATATATCAAATTACATTTCGGC
Organism: Clostridia bacterium; assembly: GCA_017397315.1. Taxonomy (GTDB): domain Bacteria; phylum Bacillota; class Clostridia; order Monoglobales; family Firm-18; genus RGIG1864. The sequence goes on from JAFQJA010000023.1 coordinate 80,460, forward strand.
ATTTATTACAATTAAATTTTGTAGTTATTTGTAAATTCTGATGTTTTCTTTGGCAAAAGAAAAATATTTATTACCTGATACTATTACATGGTCAATTAATTCGGTCTGTACATTTGACAGCAACATGGCTATATTATTGGTTACTGTTATATCGTTTTGCGAGGGCATCAGTACTCCGTTAGGGTGATTATGAGTTAATATCACAAATGCCGCGTTTGTTTCCAGAGCGTGTTTTAATACTACTTTGTGATCAATATGTACCATTGTTAATGTTCCGGTATTTACTTTTACCCTCTTAATTATTCCTTTATTAATATTAAGGTATATAGCATAAATACCTTCTGCATTTTCCCCTGCAAAAAACTTTACACAATACTCCCCGGCTTTTTCGGAATTTGCTAATATTTCGTCATCACGATAGCAACTGAATTCATAGCATTTAACATAAGTCGGTAGCATTTTTAAAAACTCTGCCGTTTTTAAACCCACGCCTTTAATACTCATTAAATCTTTTAATTCCGCATTACATATAGCGTGAAGCGAGCCAAATTTATCTATTAACCTATGTGCAATTTCATTTGTATTTACTCTATTCAACACATTAAACAACAAAACTTCTACTATTTCGTGCTTTTCAAGGCTTTCAAAATCACCTTTATGTGCTTTTGCCATAATACGCCGTCTATGACCGTCGTGTGTATTCCGTATTGCCATTTTTACTTAATTTTGCGACTTCCGGGCTTTACAACAGGTTCTCCCGCTTTGCAAAGCGGACAACTGTCTGCCTCATAAGACTCAATTTCAACAGGTAATACCGCTTTATAGGGAACACCAAAATCTACTTTACCTGCAGTTCTGTCAACAATACTGCCAACACCAACTACTTCACCGCCGTTTTCTTTAACAAGTTCAATTACTTCTCTTACTGAACCGCCTGTTGTTACAACATCTTCTACAACAAGAACTTTTTGACCGGGTTTAACTTCGAAACTGCGACGCAATGTCATTTTACCGTCTGCATCTCGTTCTGCAAAAATGTTAGGTGTACCAAGTTGTCTTGCAACTTCATAAGAAATCAGTATAGCGCCTATTGCCGGGCCTATTACCACTTCCACTCCGCTGTCTTTATAAAGTTTGGCAAGTTCGCCACACAATTCCTCGCTGTATTTTGCATTTTGAAAAATCTTGGCACATTGCATATATTTATTACTGTGTCTGCCTGAAGTCAAAAGGAAATGCCCCTCCAGAAGCACCCCCGCCTCTTGTAAAATTTCCAAAACTCTTTCTCTTGTCATTTTATTTCCTCCTTTTACAATTGATTTTCTCGGATGCTTCCGATAAGTTCATTTACATCATCAATATTATTATCAGACATAAATTTCAAAAATTCGTTTTTAATGGTTAACGAAGCATCGGGGGTTACAAGATTTGCTGTACCTGTTGCAACGGCGGTAGCACCTGCAATCATAAATTCCGCCACATCTTCGCCGTTCATAACACCGCCCATACCTATTAGCGGTACTTTTACCGCTTTTGCAACTTCCCACACCATTCTCACTGCAACAGGTTTAATGGCGGGGCCCGAAAAGCCTCCTGCATTACGGGCCAAAACAGGACGCCTGCTTTTAACATCAATTTTCATACCATACAAAGTATTGATTAACGACAGAGCGTCTGCACCTGCATTCTCTGCACTTTTGGCAATTTCGGATATGTTTGTTACATTAGGCGAAAGTTTTACAATAAGCGGAACTTTACATTTTGCTTTTACCTTTTTGGTAATTTCTGCAACCATACCGCAGTCGGTACCGAACGCCACTCCGCCCTCTTTTACATTGGGGCAGGAAATATTAAGTTCTATCAAGTCTACACTATCTCCTAAAACTGTTGCTATTTCCTCGTTCTCTTCTATTGAACTGCCCGAAATGTTTGCAATTATTTTAGTATCATATCTTTTAAGGTTGGGTACATCATAAGTTAAAAAATGTTCAACGCCCGGATTTTGCAGACCTACACTGTTTAGAATACCTGCCGTTACTTCCGCAATTCTGGGCGACGGATTACCCTCTTTGGGTTTTAGTGTTATGGCTTTAACACATATCGCCCCAAGTTCTGAAAGATTGAAGTACTGTCCTGTTTCCCAGCCGTTGCCAAAGGTACCCGACGCAGTAACTATGGGGTTATTTAGTGTTACCCCTGCTATATTAACTTTAGTATTCATAATATCACCTACAAATCCAAATCTTGTGCATCAAAAACAGGACCTTGCTGACACACCTTAACATTTTCGCCGTGAGACCGGCAGGTACAAACTGCACAAGCGCCTATACCGCATCCCATTCGTTGTTCCATAGAAAGTTGGCAATAAATGTTATATTTTTCCGCAATCTGTTTTACGCCTTTCATCATAGGCACAGGCCCGCAGGAATAAATTGAAGTTACATTGTTGTTCTTGACAACCTCCTCCAGAATATCCGTTACAAAGCCTTTTGTTCCGTAACTGCCGTCATCAGTTGCAATATGGCATACATCCGAGCAAGCGTCAAATTCATCTTTCATAACAATTAAATCTTTTGTTCTGAAACCTAAAATGCTCTGTGTTTTACCGCTTAATGCTTTTGACAGTTTCAAAAGAGGGAATATGCCAATACCTCCGCCCACAACAACAGGAACGCCATCACCTTTTTTGGAAAAATTAAAGCCTACTCCCAAAGGACCTAATATATCAAGGCTGTCGCCCTCTTTATACTGTGATAAAAGTTTTGTCCCTTTTCCCCTTACCTGATACACAAATCTAAGCCACCCATCACCGCTGTCGCAGATACTTATAGGTCTGCGAAGAAGAGTATCTCCGCCACAAAGAATATGAATAAACTGTCCCGGCATTGCGGAAGCGGGGAATGAAACAATAACATCATATATTCCCTCTATGGGATTGTTAATATTTAAAATTTTGCAAATATGACTTTTTTTCATTTATATCTTCCTTATTATTATATTTCTGCCATAATACTGTTACGCATATTGATTGCTTCTTCTCTGGCTGCTTTTGCATAGTCCGACTCATCACACTGTGCTTTTTTATAAGCACACATAATTGAGCGTGAAGCGTTGATTATTGCGCCAAGTCCGTCTTTGTTAAACGCCCGCGCAACATCTTTTGCAGTACCGCCCTGTGCACCATAACCAGGCACCAGAAAATATGCTTTTGGCATTACTTTTCTTAATTCAGTAATCTGTTCAGGATAGGTTGCACCTACAACCGCACCTACATTTGAATATCCGAATTTACCTATATACTGTTCTCCCCAATGATTTACATTGCCCGCCATTTCCTCATAAACAGTTTTGCCGTTTCCCAATTTTTTATCCTGCAACTCGCCAGAAGACGGATTTGAAGTTTTTACAAGCACAAATATTGACTTGTCCTTTTTTAAGAATGGCTTAATTCCGTCTGTACCAAGGTAGCCATTTACAGTCAAGCCGTCAGAGTTAAAGGCAGACGCCTCGCTGTCAATCAGTTTTGTTTCGCCAAGGTATGCGATTGAATATGCTTCTGCAGTTGTGCCTATATCATTTCTTTTACCGTCAGTAATTACATACATTCCTTTTTCTTTGGCGTAAGCAATAGTTTCTTCCAATGCTTTTACGCCGTGCCAGCCGTACATTTCATAATATGCGGACTGAGGCTTTACAGCGGCTACAATATCGCACAGGTTATCTATAAGACCTTTATTAAATTCCAAAATAGCATTTGCCGCACCTTCAAAGGTTGAAGGATATTTATCCAATATATATGAAGGAACATAGTCAAGTTTCGGGTCAAGTCCTGCAACCGTAGGATTATTCTTTTCTTTTATTTTTTCTATAAGAATGTCAATCATTTTAATTCTCCTTTTTCCACTACAATTTTACCCTTCACTATAACTGTATCTGCTTTCCCATACAACTCAAATCCGTCATAAGGCGAGTTTTTACTTTTTGACATAAATTCCTCTGTTTTTACAGTGTACTGATTATCCAAATCAAACACACTTATATCTGCAACTGCACCCTCTTTTAGTTCACCTTTGTTTATCTTTAAAATCCTTGACGGGTTTGTGCTTAATTTCTCGATTAGTTCAGCCGTAGAAAGTATGCCTGTTTTTACAAGGTAAGTATAAGAAAGACCAAACGCCGTTTCAAGACCCACTATACCGTTTAATGCCATATCAAACTCGCAGTTTTTCTCATCAATGGCGTGAGGTGCGTGGTCGGTAGCGATGGCATCAATAGTGCCGTCTTTTAGTCCTTCTACTATTGCCTCTACATCTTCTTTTGTACGAAGAGGTGGGTTCATTTTGGCATTTGTATTAAACCCTTCTACCATTTCTTCTGTCAATGTAAAGTAATGAGGACAGGTTTCGCAGGTTACTTTTACACCGCGTTTTTTAGCCTGACGCACAATTTCAACAGAGCCTTTTGTAGAAACATGGGCAATATGCACAGGCACATTGTATGTTTCTGCCAAAATACATTCTCTGCTTACCATTACCTCTTCGCTTGCCCGTGATATTCCACGAAGTCCCATATAAGTTGAAGTATAGCCCTCATTCATTGAACCGTCATTTTTAAGGCTCATATCTTCACAATGTGATATAACGGGCAGACCAAAACCATTTGCATATAAAAGTGCGTTTTTCATAAAGTTGGCGTTTTCCACAGGTTTGCCGTCGTCTGATACCGCAACGGCTCCCGCCTCTTTCATATCGCCCATTTCCGCAAGTTGCTGACCGCAAAGACCTTTGGATATTGCACCGATGGGGTAAACATTTGCATACGCCTTTTCTTTCGCTTTATTTACAATATAACTTATTACTATTTTATTGTCTGCAACAGGGGTTGTATTAGGCATACAGGCAACAGAAGTAAATCCGCCCATTACTGCACTTTTTGTACCTGTTACAATATCTTCTTTATACTCCTGACCGGGATCACGCAGATGACAGTGCATATCCACAAGACCGGGTGCAACTAATTTGTTCTTTGCATCTATTAAAACATCACAGGTAAAATCAAGATTTTGCCCCATTTTTACAATTATGCCGTTCTCTATATACAAATCTGTTTGGTTGTCATTTGCAAGTGTTCCGTTTTTAATTAGTATGTTCATAAGTGCCTCCTAAAAAACAGTTTAAAACTGCCATCCTAACCGCAACTCCGTTAGTTACCTGTTCTAAAACAACTGCCCTCTCGCTGTCTGCAAGTTCAGGCGTTAGTTCCACTCCTCTGTTTACAGGCCCCGGATGCATAAGTATTGCATCGGGTTTAGCGAGTTTAATTCGCTCATCATTAAGACCGAAGAACTTTGAATACTCGTCAGTCGACGGAAACAGTCCGTTTTTTTGTCTTTCGTTTTGTATGCGAAGGGCCATAACTACATCTGCGTCTTTTATCGCATCATCCACAGTTTCGCAAACATCAACACCAAGTTTTTCAATGTAAGGCGGAAGCAATGTTGCGGGTGCACTAATCTTTACTTTTGCTCCCAATTTTGTAAGAGCGTAAATATCACTTCTTGCCACACGACTGTGATATATGTCTCCTACTATTGCAACCTTAAGCCCTTCTATTTTACCTTTTTCCTCCATGATGGTGAACATATCAAGAAGTGCCTGGGTGGGATGCTCGTTCATTCCGTCTCCCGCATTTATTATACATGCATCTACATTTTTTCCGATAAATTCAGGAGTTCCTGACATTGAGTGCCTTATGATAACACAGTTGGTGCCCATCTGGTTTATTGTTTTAACCGTATCAAGAAGAGATTCGCCTTTTTGGGTACTGGAAGTTGATGTAGAAAGGCTTCCTGCCATTCCTCCCATATATTTTACTGCACTTTCAAAGGAAAGTTTTGTTCTTGTACTGTTTTCACAAAACAATGTTACTATTGATTTACCCTGAAGATACACTGTTCTTTTTGTTGGTTGGTTAATAATGTATTTCATAGTTTTGGCAACATCTAAAATTTCTTCAATTTGCTGACGGCTCAATTGCTTAATCCCAATCAAGTCCTTTTGTCCGTGAAACATACTTTAATCTTCCTTTCGCAGATATTTCGTAAATCTTTGTGGTATATCCGTTTTAAATTCCATATACTCTTTGGTTTTCGGGTGAACAAACCCCACGGATACGGCGTGTAGCAGTTGTGCTTTTTCAGAAAACCTGCTTTTTTTAGGTCCGTAAACAGGGTCGCCTATTACCGGATGCCCGATTGACGCCATATGCACTCTTATCTGGTGGGTACGACCCGTTTCCAGTCTGCACTTTACAAAACAATATCCGTTATACCTTTCTAAAACGGTGTAGTGAGTTACGGCATTTTTGGAATTTTTATCTGTAACGCACATCTTTTTTCTGTCAGAAGCGTGTCTGCCTATAGGTGCATCTATTGTGCCTTGGTCTTGCCTTATATTCCCGTGAACCAGAGCGATGTATTCTCTTGTCAAAGTGTGTGCTTTGATTTGCTCCGACAAAGACAAGTGTGCTTCGTCATTTTTTGCCACAAGCAAAAGTCCCGAAGTGTCTTTATCTATTCTGTGAACAATACCGGGGCGTATCACTCCGTTTATTTCAGAAAGACTGTCTTTGCAATGATTTAAAAGTGCATTTACCAAAGTACCGTTGTAATTGCCTACCGCCGGATGCACTACCATCCCTTGCGGCTTATTAACAACAAGCATAAAGTCGTCTTCATATATTATATCAAGGCAAATGTCTTCCGCCTCCACTTTAAGTTCTCTGGGCGGAGGCACCATTACAACAACCTCTTGTCCGTTTTTCAGTTTAGTATTCGCTTTGGCCGTCTTGCCGTCGACAGTTACCATACGGTCAGAAATAAGATTTTGCACATGGGAACGCGTAAGTTCCGCTACCTGTTCCGATATAAACTTATCAACCCTTTGGCCATCTATTCCTATCAAATCAATTCTTTTCATTTCTTCTCAAAAAAAATCACCCATACAGCAAATAATACAGCACCAACTACTACACAGCAGTCGGCTATATTAAATACCGGGTAATTTATTACTCTGAAATCTATAAAATCCACAACAAAGCCGTTATATATTCTGTCAATCAGGTTACCGACTGCACCTGCCATAACAAGAGCAGATGAAACTTTAACCAGTTTTTGCTGGGGTTTGTATTTTATAAGCATAAATACAATACCGCATAAAATCAAAACAGTTGTAATTATAAAGAACCAGCGTCCTCCTTTATACATACCGAATGCGGCTCCTGTGTTTTCCACATAAGTAAGGTGAAGAACATTTTTAATTACAGGAAAAGATGTATTTTGCAAATATAATGTTGCAAGCCGTTTTGTAACCAAATCTGCCATAAGCGACAATGCGATTATTAAAACCATCATTCTTTGCAAAACCCCCTTATTCAAAATTTGCCGCAAATTAATCCTAATTTGCGGCTAATTTCATTCGTTCAATTTACTCGCAGTCGTCGCAGTCGCAACAGTCGCAGTCGTCAAATTCCAATTCAACTTCCTGACCGCAGTTAGGACAAGCAATGGCTTCATCATTTTCTAAATCCTCAATGTAAACGAAAAAGTCTTCATTACAATTTGGACAATTTACTACAAAAGGCTCATCACAATCGCAGTCGCAACCACAATCATCTTCGCCATAAACTTCATCTTCAAGTTCAAATACTTTGTCTGAAAGTTCATCTATGCTTTCGTCCATAAATTCAAGTTCATCGGCAATCTCGCCTAATGCAGAAATAATTTCTGTTAAAAGTTTGCCTTCGTTTGTGTTTGTATCAATTTTCATACCCTCTGCCAAACCGCAAAGATATGAAACTTTTTCTGAAATAATTGACATTTATATATCCTCCTCTATTGTTATGCTCTTTCCATGTACTCGCCTGTTCTTGTATCAATTCTGATTACTTCGCCTTCATTAATAAACAACGGTACATTGATCACTGCACCTGTCTCCAATGTTGCAGGCTTTGTTGCTCCGGTTGCAGTATTACCTTTAACGCCGGGTTCTGTTGCTGTTACTGTAAGTTCTACAAAGTTCGGTGGTTCTACACCAAATACATTGCCTTTATATGATAAAATTCTTACAACATCATTTTCTTTAACAAATTTAAGTGCATCACCAAGTTGACTGCCGTTTAACGGCAACATATCAAATGTTTCCTGATCCATAAAGTAATACAAATCGCCATCATTGTATGAATACTGCATATCTTTTCTGTCAATATGTGCTTTTGGCATTTTATCTGTAGGACGGAAAGTCTGTTCAACTGTTGCACCTGTAATAACATTCTTAAGTTTTGTTCTTACAAACGCTGCACCTTTACCCGGTTTAACATGTTGGAATTCAATAATCTGATATACATTGCTATCCATTTCAAATGTAACGCCGTTTCTAAAATCACCTGCTGAAATCATCTATAAATACCTCCATTACAATTTGATTATATTCTACACTATTTTGTTAATAATTTCAAGTATTTTTTAACATTTTTCTCATTATAATAAATTTTCTGATAATTTGCTATAAAAATATTAATATATTGTAACTTTTGTTGACTAACACACGAAAAAGTATTATAATATTTTTAAAATATTATAGTAGGAGATATTAAAATGAAAAAATTATTTGCAATCATAATGGTACTATGCTTGGTACTATCCGCTTTTTCCGTAATGGCAGAACCCGTGGAAGAAGCAGACGATGTTGAGGTTATCGCAGAAGAACCCATCGAGGAAGAAGACACAGTAGAAACAGAGATGGTGTTGAAAATCGGCATTGACAAATCCGCCCACTACACTCAGTTAATGAAAATTCCTGATACCTATTACGGTATGTATGAAGAAAACAAAGATGCAATGATTTCTGCATATCAGGAAGCAGGCATGACCTTTGATATATACAAAGACGGTGAACAGGGTTATATTGAAGTAACAAGCGACATAGCACCGGGTGCACCAATTAACTTCAGTTCAAACGGCGGCACTTCCGTTGGATATATGTTCGCGGAAGACAAAGGCTTGTTTAGCACAAGATATTTTGTAACTGCAAATTATGACACAAGAATTGCGGCTGAAGAAGCAGAAAAGGGTACAACACCAACAATTGCAACTATCACTATAGACCTTCCGGTTTGGGCAAGTTACTCAAATGCGGATGAAGTATCAGGCTTTGGTACAGACTTAAAATGGAACCTTGCTTCCGAAAGAACAAATCCTGTTAATGTGATATTCTCAATACCAAATTTCTTGTCATTGGCAATATTACTTGCGGTTATAGTAATTGCACTAGTGCTTGTTGTTCTTTTAATCAAGAGAAAAAATCAGCCAACTGATGCAGAACTTGCACAAGAAGCATATAACTATTTAGAGGGCGAAACAGATACAGACAAATTTGTAAACGACCCTTTTGAAGACTTTGCTGACGAAGAAGTTATTGAAGAAACAGAAGAAACTGACGAAAATATCCAAGAATAGTTAATATTGCACACAATCCCGAAAACGCTTTGTTTTCGGGATTTTTTTGTTTTATTGTGCTCTATATTATGAAAAAAACAAAATATTTTTCACTTTTTGCTTGATTTTATAAATTAAACATTGTATAATGATTGCAATAGTGGCCTTAAGACCTGATGGTTTTGCAAAACAAACCCAAACGGATTTCACTTATAGCAAAATAAGCTTGATTGTTTTTTCAGGAGGTGAACCAATGTATAATGTAATCATTATAGATGAAAAGCAAGATACCGCCCGTGATCTTGAAAATTTTGTGAACTGGCAAAACTTCGATGCAAAAATCGTTGGTGTGTTTAATAACAGCAGAGACGCATTAAATTATTTGAAAACAAACGAGGTTGACATCATAGTTACAGACATCAAAATGTCCAAAATATCGGGAATTGATATTGCAAAATTATGTCATACAGAGTATCCGGACACAAAAATAATTTTTGTAAGTTCTACCCGCGACTTCAATTATGCACGACAGGCCTTGAAATACAATGTTTACTATTATTTGACAAAGCCTCTTAACAAAAAGGAAACCTATGAAACATTTGAAGGTCTCTTTGAAGCAATGTTTCGTGCCAACAGACGCCAAATCGATACAAGCGACCAGTTTACATACGCGCGTCAGGAATTCTTTTCCGATTTGTTAATAGGAAGAATAAGCACATTAGATGCTCTTAATCTTCAATTGTCAACGCTGGGTTTCCCTTACGGGTTTTCAAAAAACGGCGGTTTCGTTATAAATATACACATTAATAATTTTACTACATATCTGAAAAAAGTATGGAAATACGGACAGTACAGATTATATAACGCTATTATGAATATTGTTCACACTGATAACGAGGATATGTTTATTGAGTTTGTAAGATACTCGCGGAACAACATCGAAATTATAGCAATAGTAAAGAATCCTGTGAAAACAAATATTGACAGGTATATGTCCGAATTAAAAACTACACTTTACGAAATATTGTCAATCCACACCGACATATCGGTATTATATGATTTCAAAACGCTAAACGACTTTATTCAGCAGAAATTCAATCCTGCGTCAAACAGAAATGCCGAATTGGAAAATATTCCGTCGAAAGTTATGAAATATATTGAACAGAATTATATGAACGATATATCCCTTTCTGACATTTCAAACTTCGTCGCTTTATCAAGAGGTTATTTCTGCGCATACTACAAGCAAAAAGTTGGCGAAAACTTTATAGATACTCTGACCCGTGTGCGAATAGAAAAAGCAAAAGAAATTTTAAAGGATTCCGACACCAAAGTATGCTCCGTTTCTGAAATGGTAGGATACAAAAGTCCGTCATATTTCCATAAAACATTTAAGTCATATACCGACTTAACACCAAACGAATACAAGGCAAAATTTGCAAAAAAACATACCACCGCTTAAAAAAAGAGGCTGAAAATTCAGCCTCTTATCTTCTTGCATATATATTTACTCCGTTAGTTATATCATACCAGTTAAAAGTCTTAATCTCCCCGTTTACCATATACTGTCTCGGGCAACTTGTATCAATCCAGTCGACAGGCTCGCACTGACAGCCCGCATCAGCCATTTTAAAGCCCTCCTGAATTCGTTTTTTATGTTCGTCGTTTAAAAGACCGGGAGTAACGGAAATAAACAGACTTTCTCCGGACATAGCACACGCCTCGAAAAATCTTACATTCATTTCTTGCGGAGTTCTTTCTGAGATTGAAGCACAATCAGGGTCTGCAATAAAGAATGTATTATTCTGTGGCATCCTAAAGGCAAGCGGATTTACGCCATTTTTTCTGGTTTGTTCCCAAAAGTATCCGCTTGTATCAAGGCAACTTCTTTGTATTTGATGAATTCCGGCAGCCAGGTGGTTATATGTGTTGCAACCCATAACCAGCGAATCCCCTGCGGCTTCTTGGACCTTTTCATACAGTTTTTTAATTATCTGTGCATTTGTTACGCTGGTATCGTCAAAATGCCAACCGCTATCTGTCAGTTTATCCTTTAAATATATTTCGTCATAAATGTCAGCAGTCATCATATCAGGAGCGGTAAAATCATATTTAATTATTTTGTAGCCATTATTTGAAACCGTCTTGATAATATCTGCAACAAACTCCAGAACCTCATCTTTTGACGGGTCTAAAAATACTCCTCCGCCAACGCCAAGTCGTCTTGGGTGAAGCATACTTTCGCTTACTTTTTCTTTAGTAAGAAGAGGTCTTACCCACAGTCCCGGCTCAACACCCATATCTGTCATTTTTGATGCAAGTTCTGCCATATCACCAAATTTCTCATTTGGCACAAAAGGCCCGCCTATGTATCGACCGCGTTCTCTTAACAACTGCCAGCCGTCATCTATTAACATATATGGTCTGTGTTTTGTATCACGGCACAGTTCCATAGCAACTCTGGTATCTTCCAAAACACTTTCCTCGGAAATATTTCCGTAAGCATAGTACCAGTTATTAAGGCCAAAAACGGGGCGAGACGGAAGATTTGGTTTTTCACACATAACCTTGCAGAATTGCTGACACGCTTTATAAGGTGTCTCTGTTAACTTTCCTTCTCTTTCAACTATCGAAGCACATAAAAGAGGCTGTTTTAACATCACACCGCTACCGCCGTTACGCACATCTAAAACTAATGAAATACCCTCCTGGTCCAACTGCCAGAAGCAAAAACTGTTGCAACCGGTTTTTACACCGTAACCATGTGCTGTTTTTCCGTCATAGCACTGAATATACCACGCCCAATATTTTTCGGGACATACTGGCATCCATGCCATATCACCAAGTTCAACACCGGGGGCATCTCCTAAAACGCGTATAACAAAAGAAAAATCATCATTCCATCTTAATCTTATTCTTTCTACGGGTTTTTTTGTCTCAACAAGTATAACATCTCCGTTTTTGTACTGCACATAACCTGCGCCGGTAGTGTAACTATCATTTGATTTCACTGCACTTTCCCAACCGTCTGCTGTCTGCATCTCAACAAAACACGGTTCTCTCTTAATTGATTTAAACATAAAACCTCTCCTTTATAAATTAATCTTTGCGTCTACAATAATTTTATATACCGCATAAGCAATCTGACCATGTCCATTAACCGAGAAATACTGATTTTTCATAATTCTATTTGAGATTATTATAGTTGCAAATATTCGTTTTGTCAATAAAAAAAAGCTTTTTTGCATTAGCAAAAAAGCTTTTTTTATTAATTAGTCTTCAACCGCTGCTTTTAATACATCTACAATGTCGTCTGTAGTAACAACCTTATCACCGTTAACATCCATTTTAAAGATTGTTAAAATTTCAGTAGGTGTTTCTCCTCTCTTGTTATGCAAACTATCATTAATAATATTCGCATCTGCTGCTGTTACATCATCAACTGTGTTGATATCGCCATCATAAACAACTTCTACTGCATTACCGGCAACAACTGTAATTTTCGGTGCTGCTGTCAAAGCAACATAAGTATCAGGAATTATTGCTACATAACCCTGGTATTCTGCTGAATAATACATTGGAACATCGTCAAAACTGTATTTCTGGTCTGTAAGTTTTTCGGTTTCAAAAACAAGCACTTGTTTTCCTAAAGTCTCAGTTACTGTTACTTTGTAATTTTCTCTTGAAATGAAATACAACGAACCACTTGCTTTTGATGCTGTCAAAGTAATGTCTCCTTTGATTGCATCGCCTGGCAATGTGTAAACACCGTCAACAGGAGTTAATGCTGTAACTGCGTCAACACCGTTGTTGTAACTGATACCAAATACTACGCCGCCATCAGCAGAAACTGTAAATACAACAGGTGTTCCATA
>JAFQJA010000024.1 GCA_017397315.1 Clostridia bacterium
TATGGAACACCTGTTGTATTTACAGTTTCTGCTGATGGCGGCGTAGTATTTGGTATCAGTTACAACAACGGTGTTGACGCAGTTACAGCATTAACTCCTGTTGACGGTGTTTACACATTGCCAGGCGATGCAATCAAAGGAAACATTACTTTGACAGCATCAAAAGCAAGTGGTACATTAACATTTATCACAGCGACAAACTATGGTGTAATAAATAATGTTATCGTTGGAAAAAGTATTCTATTGTTTAAAACTGATAAATTAGAAGAAGGCAAAGCATACAAATTTGATGGTGCTACAATGTTCTACTCGGAAAAATACGAAGGCTATGTATGGGTAGTTGATGACACATATTCTGATTTAACAGCAGCACCAGAAATTACAGTTGCTGACGGCAATGCGTTTGTAATTGCTTATGATGGAGACATCAATGAGACAGGGACTGTAACAGCGGCAGACGCTGGTATTATCAATGACTGCTTACACGGTCATAGACAATCGGATTTAAGTCTCGAAATGTTATTCGAACTTGATGTTAACGGTGATGGAATAGTATCAACCACCGATATAACGAGCGTGTTGACAACAGCAGTAAAATAATTAACTTATTAAACTTGCAGTGCTACCCCCCCCGAGAAATCGGGGGATGCACCGCATAGAATACTGGTTACTTTGAAAGGAGAAAAAAGAAAGTGTTTAAAAAAGGTTTATTAACTCTAATAACATTAATTACCGTTGTTTGCGTGTTAACCACTTCCGTTTTTGCGGCTAGTTATACATTATCGCTGACCGCAGACGGCGAAACAGAACTTTATGTTGATCAAGATCAGGAGATCGTTGTCAAATTATTTTTAATTAACAATGAAATTGGAGAAGACGAGAATTATGATTTATACAGCATGCAGGACTATGTATGCTTTGACAGAGAATTTTTTGAATTTGTTGACGGAAGTATTACGGTTCGTCAATATTTAGGAAGCGGTGGCCTTCCGACCGACTTGTTTGAAGCATCAGCACTTTGTTTTGATGAAGGCGCTAAAGACAGAGTGTTTGTAAACAGAGGTAGCACAAACCCGGTTTCTGTTCCGCAAACTATTCCAAATGTACTTTCATTTAAGTTAAGAGTTATCGCAAATGAAGGTTCAAGCACAATTACTCATAACACAATAGAAGTTCTTGACGCAACAGGCGCAAGACTTTCATACGAAACAGAAGAAGCTACAATTATAGTAGGCGACGCTCCTGTTGTTACTCATACAATTACAGCGTCAGCAAACGCAGGCGGTACAATTACACCGTCAGGAGCTGTTGTAGTTGAAGAAGGCACCAATAAAACATTTACAATCTCTGCAAACGGCGGATACACAATTAGCAAAGTAGAAGTTGACGGCACATCAGTTGGTGCAGTTTCATCTTACACATTTGAAAATGTAACTGACGACCACACTATCGAAGCATTCTTTACTTCTGTTTCAGGAGGTTCTCCTGGAGGATTAATAAAACCTCCCGCAGATGACGCAGATGACGACGATTTTGCAAAAACAGAAGTAATAGTTGACAATGTGGTTCACAACATTGCAAGTTCAACTATTTCTGCAGAAAAAACAGAGGTTGTTATTGACCACGATAGTTTGCAGAAAGAAATTGATGATGCACAACATCGTGTTATTGTAAAAGTTAATACAACAACTGATAAAGTTGAAACAAAAATTATGGTTGCTGATGTTGAGGTAATGGCCGAAAACGAAATGGACTTAACGGTTATAGTTAATGATATTTCTTATATAGTTCCTGCAACAGCAGTTGATACTGAACTTTTGAAAGCGGAATTCCCTGGCGTAGAAACAAACGAAATTCCTTTTGTTGTAACTGTTAGTCATTCAGACGACGACAAAGCAGCAAAGGTGCAGGAGGCTGTTAAAGCCGCAGGCGCAGATGTAGTTGGCAAGATATTAGAATTCAGTTCAACAGTAGTACATGATGGAAAAACAATCCAGATTACAAAGTTTAAGGATTATGTTGCAAGAAGCCTTGAAATCACAAAAGAACAGGCTGACAAGGTAACAACAGCAGTTGTTTATGAAAACGATGGAACATTAAGACATGTACCAACATATGTTTATGAAGAAGACGGCAAATACTATGCAAAAATCAACAGTTTAACAAACTCAAGTTATGCACTTATTTCAGCAGAAAAATCGTTTGCGGATGCCAAAGGTATGTGGTACGAGGCAATCGTTAACGAAATGGCAAGCAGAAAAATTGTAAACGGCAGAAGTGATGCATCTTTTGAAGGTGATGCACCCATAACAAGAGCAGAGTTTGCTGCAATTATTATAAGAGCGTTAGGTTTACCTGGCGATGGTGCTGAAAGCTTCGCAGATGTAGCTGATACCGACTGGTTTGCAGGCGTAGTTGGTAAAGCACAGGAATACGGCATTGTTTCAGGTAAAGGCGAAGGCATATTTGAACCAAATGCTTTAATTACAAGAGAAGAAGCAATGACAATGATTGCAAGAGCAGCAAAAATTGCACGATTACCTGAAAGCACTCCTGTAGATTTAGCAACCTTTGTTGATGCTGACAAAATCAGTGGGTGGGCAACGGAATTCGTTCAGTTTAATGTTGACAACAGCTTAATTGTTGGTAACGAAGCAAAAGAACTGGCTCCAAACGCAACGATTACTCGTGCAGAAACTGCAACTGTTGTTTTAAGATTATTAAGAAACGCTCAACTTGTTGATTTGAGATAAGGGGTAAAAACAATATATGAAGACAAAACTTAAGACAATGATTATTGCGGTTGCTTTTGTAATTATTGCTTCAACGACTGGTGTACTCGCGGCAGATATTTTATATAGCAACACAACATACACCGAAATTAACAACGGAAAAGATTTACAAATTACAGTAAGCTATACTGCTTCTGATTATCATGAGGGTGAGCAAGTTACATTAATGGTTTTATTGGGTAGCGACAGAGTTTTGTATGACCAACTGCAACCTGAAACTCCTACTAACATTGCTTATATTGACCAGACCGAAATTACAGGTTCAGAGGGTAGTTTCACATTTAACCTTGCAAAAAGTTTTGTTGAGGAGAATAAGATATATATTAAATTAGGTTCAAATACAATGTTAACGGCTAAAAATGCGATAGCGTCTATTATAACTGTCGATGCAGTTGCTCTTAATGATATAAAAGGTGTTGTCGGCGAATACATAAGCGGTTATGATGGCAATTATGCGCAGAAAGGCACAGATGTTAAATTTACTGTTAACAGGGGTGTTTTTCCTTCAAACATAAGATGCCGCGTATATGACAGTGCAAACGAAGTATGGGGCGAATATGTATCGTTAACACCTGACGCAAATGATGTTATTACTATTGATGGTGAAAAAATCACCGATAACATTGAAATTGACGCTGATGTGTTTCGTGAAGGAGTATATGTACAACTTGTTACCAGAGACCAGTATAAAGCCTTCGTAAAAGAGACGCAAAACAAGCAAATTTGTGCTATCTTCGGCACATCCCCTTCAGATACTTATACTGTTAAGGGGAAAGAAGCATTCTGGTCGTCTAAATATAATGCGCATGTTGTATGGATTAGTTCTTCTGAAACATTGTCGACCCTTTTTGGTAACATTGAAGTAACAGAGGGTGTAGCCGCAACAGCGATTGATTATAACGGCGATTTGAACGGCAACGGAAGAACAACTGCGGCGGATGCCACATTTGTAAAAGACTGTCTGTTTAATTCTCGATTAGTTTCAACATCAGAAATGCAGTTGTTTAAACTTGATGTTGAAGAAGAAGATGCAGATGGATTTATGATGATAACTACCGCAGATATAGTAAAAGTATTAAAAATGGCAGTAGGCAAATAATATAAAAATAAAATCCTGAAATAGTCGGGATTTTATTTTTTTTATAACAATATCTTGACAATAATGAAAAATAATATTACAATAGATTGTGTATGTGTATAATTTTTAGTTTACTATATTATTGAAAAATTTTAAAAATCGGAGGTGTTTTCTATTACAGAAATATTAATCACCTGCGGTGTTGCCCTTGTTTTAATAATTATTTGTGCTACTATAGCCTTTAAAATGGGTGTTGAGTATAGAAAAAAATTCGCAGAAGCCGAAATAGGTGGTGCGGAAAACGAAGCAAAAAAGATAATAGAAGAAGCAAGAGTTGCCGCAGAAAATCTTAAAAGAGAGTTGCTGATCGAGGCAAAAGAAGAAAAACATAAGTTGAGAACTGAGTTCGACAAAGAAATGAAGGAGCAAAAAGCAGAACTTCAAAGACAAGAACACAGAATTCAGCAAAAAGAAGAAAATATTGATAAAAAATCAGAGCAAATTGAAAAAAGAGAAGAAGAAGTTGCAAAGAGAAACAAAGAGCTCGACCATAAACTGGCTGAAATTCAACAGATACATACACAACAACTCGAAGTTTTGCAAAAAATTTCAGGCTTGTCTGTTGAAGAGGCAAAACAGCAGTTGCTAAATAATATAGAAAGCGAAATAAGACACGAGGCGGCTATACTTGTTAAAGATGTCATTGACAAAGCGAAAGAGGAAGCCGACCAAAAAGCACACGAAATTGTTGCCGGTGCTATTCAGCGTTGCGCAGCAGATCATTCTGCAGAAACAACAGTTTCCGTTGTGGCATTACCTAATGACGAAATGAAAGGCAGAATTATTGGACGCGAGGGTAGAAATATAAGACAATTAGAAGCGTTAACAGGTGTTGATTTAATTATTGACGATACTCCTGAAGCTGTAATCTTGTCAGGTTTTGACCCTATAAGAAGAGAAATTGCCAGACTGACTTTAGAAAAACTTATTGTTGATGGCAGAATTCACCCTGCCCGCATAGAAGAAACTGTTGAACGCAGCAGAAAAGAAGTTGAAGCAATAATCAAGCAAGAGGGTGAACACGCTACTTTTGAAACAGGGGTTCATGGTTTGCATCCTGAAATAATAAAAACTCTGGGTAGACTAAGATACCGCACAAGTTATGGCCAGAATGTTCTAAAACATTCAATAGAAGTTGCTAATCTTGCAGGTATTATGGCGGGAGAGTTAGGCGTAGATATTACATTGGCTAAAAGAGCAGGCTTGTTGCACGATCTTGGTAAAGCTATAGATCATGAGGTTGAAGGTTCTCACGCAGTAATTGGTGCAGAACTTGCTAAGAAATATAAAGAAAACGATACTGTAGTTCATGCAATTATGGCACACCACGGTGATGTTCAGCCTGTGTCAATTATCGATTGTTTAGTGCAGGCTGCAGACTCTATTTCAGCAGCACGCCCCGGTGCAAGACGCGAAAACATCGAAACATATATTAAGCGTCTTGAAAAACTTGAGGAAATTGCAAACGATTTTGAGGGTGTTGAAAAGTCATTTGCTATTCAGGCGGGTCGAGAAATCAGAATTATGGTTAAACCAGAAGTGGTTTCTGATGAAACGACAGTATTAATGGCAAGAGATATTGTTAAGCGTATCGAAGAGGAAATGGAATATCCCGGCCAGATTAAAGTTAATGTTATCCGTGAACTACGCTCGGTTGACTACGCAAAATAATTTTAAAGATATGTAAACGGCGTCTTCACATAGGGAGGAATCGGTTTTGGAATGACCTTTTCCGCTAATATTGCATCAAAAAATCCGGAAATACGACAGTATTACCGGATTTTTATTCTTTATCTTAACGAAAAATCTCTATCCCAAAACTGCTTCGCATCTTAAAACTATCATTTTTTGATGCAGAACAAACAAAAAATGCGAGATAATTCTGTCTGAAGTTATGCGCTAAAAATGGTGTTATAAGACGATTTATCCCTATGCGAAGACGCCGTAAAAAGGTCTTTTTTACACTAAAAAGTAAATAATGTAGTAATATATTCCAACTATAATTGAAGACACAACGCCGTAAACTATAACGGGACCTGCAACGGTAAACAGTTTTGCCGCAAGACCTAACACAAGTCCCTCGTATTTTGATTCAATAGCGGGGGCAACAATTGAATTAGCAAAACCTGTTATGGGAACTATAGTGCCGGCACCTGCAAATTTCCCAAGCTTGCTGTAAATGCCAAAGCCGGTTAAAAGTCCTCCTAAGGCAATAAGAATGATTGTTGTTGTTGTTGATGCCGTTTTTTTATCAATGTCAAAAACCATAATACCTTCTGTAATTAATTGCCCGATTACACAGATTATACCGCCAAATATAAATGCCAAAGCGGTGTCTTTGATTATTGTTGACTTCTTCATTTTGTTTTTTACATATTTGTTGTATTGTTGGTTATTCAACGAGACTCACCTCTGTGTTATTATTTGCCTAAAAGGTATAATTATACTTGCAAACAAGCTTTAATTATGTTATAATAATTTATTATAATATTTGAAACAGGTGATTTTTTGTCAGGTTTTATAAGTTTTATGACAGACACAATACAAATTCATTATATTTTAAGAATTCTTGTTGCGGGAATTTGCGGAATGATTATTGGTTTTGAAAGAAAGAACAGAGCGAAAGAAGCGGGTATAAGAACTCACTTCGTAGTTTGTTGCGGTTCTGCTCTTATTATGGTTATTTCAAAGTACGGATTTCCCGATATGGTTGGACACGATGGTGCAAGAATAGCAGCACAGATTGTTAGCGGTGTAGGTTTTCTGGGTGCCGGTATAATTTTTATTCAGAAAAGGACGGTAACCGGCCTTACAACAGCTGCAGGTATCTGGACAACATCGGGAATAGGTATGGCAATAGGTGCAGGTATGTATTCTGTCGGTATCGCATCAACTATTATAATACTTGGTGCACAAATTATTCTGCATAAGAATTCAAAGTTTTTAAAACACAGAAAATTTAAAGTTATAAAAGTTGTTACAGATAACAAAGAAGGTTTTCAGAAATATGTTACAGAAATGCTGCTAAATGAAGAAATTATTGTTCATGATGTTGCAGTTATTAAAGCGGAAACCGGTAATAACTATGTATATGAGTTTGAAATAGAAATGGCACCTGAAAAACAAGAGGAAGACATAATTAATCTTTTTTCATGCGAGTGTTCAATCAAACCTTACAGATAGGAGAATTAATTAATGAATCAAAAGAAGAAAGTGTCGGCAGAGGTAATCAAGAGATTACCCAGATATTATAGATACTTGGGAGATTTAAAGAAAAACGGAGTAGTGAGAATATCTTCGAAGGCGCTTGCTCAAAGTATGAAGGTAACTGCTTCCCAGATAAGACAGGATTTCAACTGTTTTGGTATGTTTGGCCAGCAGGGGTACGGTTATAATGTGGAAGCCTTGCAAACAGTTATCGGTGAAATTCTCGGTATAAATTCAGGGCATAAGACTATTATTATAGGTGCAGGTTATCTGGGACACGCGCTTGCGAACTACAAGTCATTTGAAAAAAGAGGTTTTAAATTAATAGGCATTTTTGATATTGATAAAGAAGTAATCGGGCAAAAAATAAACAATGTAGATATAATGCCTATGGACCAGATTGAACAGTTTGTAAAATTACACAAACCCGACATTGCTATAATAACTGTGCCGAAATCGGCAGCAAATGAAGTTGTTGATGTGTTAATCAAATGTAAGATAAAAGGAGTTTTGAATTTCACTTATACCGACATTGCTGTGCCTGATGGCATTGCTATAGAAAATGTGCATCCCAGCGATGCTCTTATGACTTTGTCGTATAAAATTAAAACAAAAAAGGAGGGGAAAGGTAATGAAGTATAAAAGCACGAGAAGCGAGAACTTTGATTGCACCAGTGCAGAGGCCATAAAACAAGGTCTTTCTCCTGACGGGGGATTGTTTGTGCCTGTATCTTTTCCGCAGTTTTCAATTGATGATATTGATGCAATGAAAAATTTGTCATATCAACAAAGGGCAGTTAAAGTTTTAAGCAGATTTTTAACTGATTTTACTTCAGGCGAAATTGAAGAATGTGTAAGTAATGCATATAATAAAGAGAGTTTTGCTACAGAAAGTATAACACCTGTGTATAAACTCAATAACCAGGTGTATTTTCTCGAACTGTGGCACGGCAAAACCTGTGCCTTCAAAGACTTGGCACTTCAGATCTTGCCTCACCTTTTAACATACTCAATAAAAAAGACTAAAGACGACAGAACGGCAGTTATCCTTGTTGCAACTTCAGGAGATACTGGCAAGGCGGCTCTTGAAGGCTTCAGCAATGTTGACGGCACAAAAATCGCGGTATTTTATCCTGTAGACGGCGTTTCAAAAATACAGAAACTTCAAATGGCAACACAAGATGGCAATAATGTGGCGGTAAGCGGCATTGAAGGCAACTTTGATGATGCTCAAAACGGCGTCAAGAAAATATTTACCGATAAAGAATTTATAGAAGAATTAAATAAACGCGGTTATATTTTATCAAGTGCCAACTCAATTAACTGGGGCAGACTTGTTCCGCAGATAGTTTATTATTTTTCTGCCTATGCTGATATGTTAAAAGCAGGCGAAATTACTTTGGGAGAAAAAGTAAACTTTGTCGTTCCTACAGGTAATTTCGGCGATATATTAGCAGGATACTACGCAAAACTGTTGGGTTTGCCCGTTAACAAACTTGTTTGTGCGTCTAATACAAACAATGTACTTACTGATTTTATAAACACAGGCGTTTATAATAAAAACAGAGAGTTCTATACAACAGACTCACCCTCTATGGATATATTGATTTCAAGCAATCTTGAAAGATTTATTTATAACATTTCTGATAACGACAGCACGCTTACAAAACAATATATGGACTCTCTTGCAAAAGATGGACAGTACAGTGTGAGTGATGACATCAAAGCGAAAATGTCAGAAATTCTTTGGGGCGGTTACTGCGACGATAAAGATACTGCAATCTCCATTAAAGATACTTTCGAAAAGTACAAATATGTTATGGATACCCATACTGCAGTCGGCAAAAATGTTTGCGATAAATATTTGTTTGAAACAGATGATAAAACAAAGACCGTTATTTTGTCAACAGCCAGTCCTTTTAAATTTAACAAAGCGGTTTTGTCTGCAATAGCAGGGGAGGAAGCGGTTAAAAACAAAAGCGAATTCGAATTACTTGATATGTTAAGCGAAATTTCAGGTCTTGTCATACCAAAAAGCCTTGCACAACTTAAAGACAAAGAAGTAAGATTTGGCGGCAAAATTAATAAAGAAGATATGAAACAGTTTGTTTCTGGTTTTAATATGTAAGGGGTTGCTGATCAACCCCTCTGTTAGCTCTGTTATTTTGTTTTAAATGTATTGCACTCTGTTTCTCTTGATGATGTGGCATTGCAGTTGCCGATTGTAATGTTAGATGCAGTACATTTTTTTGAGTCGTTGTAGGTGCAATTAGTTGCATCACATACGATACCTGAGATGCAGTTACAGTTATGTTTTTCCACTTAAAACACATCCTTTGTTTTTATTTTTGTTGCATTATAATTATGTGCACTTGTTTTAAAATTATTCTTAAAAAAGGAGTATTGTCTATGGCGGTTTATGCTATTTCTGATTTGCATTTGTCTTTAGGAACAGATAAACCTATGAGCGTTTTTGGCGGAAACTGGGATAATTACGAACAAAAACTTAAAACAAACTGGAACAATTTGGTGAAAAAAAACGATACAGTTATTGTAAACGGCGATATATCATGGGCAACATATATCGAAAATGCTGTAAATGATTTTTCCTTCATAAATCAACTGAACGGCACAAAACTTGTTTCAAAAGGTAACCACGATTACTGGTGGACCACTATGAAAAAACAACAGGAGTTTTGCGAAAATAACGGATTTGATACAATTAAATTTTTGCAGAACAACTGCTATGTGATAGAAGATTACGCAATCTGCGGAACAAGAGGATGGGCTCTTACCAAAAATGATGACGAGGATAAAAAAATATATAACAGAGAACTGGAAAGACTGCAACTTTCTCTTCGGGAAGCGAAAAAAGCGGATGCAAAAGGAATTATTGTGGGACTTCATTATCCGCCTGACCTTACTTTTATGACTGTTCTTGAGAATTTTGGCGTAAGAAAATGCATTTATGGCCATCTTCACGGAAATGTGCATATTAATACTGCATATTTTGAGGGTGAAGTGGGCGGAATAGAATATAAACTTGTTTCCTGTGATTATCTTGATTTTAATCCGATAAGGCTGGTGTAAACTCCGTGTATAATAAATATATGAGTATGGCAATAGAACAGGCAAAAATCGCAAAGGATTTGGGTGAAATACCTGTCGGTGCCGTAGTTGTAAAAGACGGACAAATAATCGCCGAGGCGTTTAATATGAAAGAGACAACCAAAAACGCTACCGCCCATGCGGAAATACTTGCTATAGCAAAAGCCGGAGAGACCCTTGGGAGATGGCAGCTTTATGACTGTCAGCTTTATGTAACTTTGCAACCGTGCAGTATGTGTAAAGGCGCAATTAAAGAAGCGCGCCTAAATGCCCTGTACTTTGGCGCGTTTGATAAAAATACAGAGTTTAAATTGCCCGAAACAGAAACTTACGGCGGCATAATGGAAGAAGAATGTACTGAATTGTTAAAAAACTTTTTCGAAAATATAAGGTAATAGGGATAGGTATCAAAGTGGTCATAACGGACATGACTCGAAATCCCCTCGGTTACACTGTAACTGTACCCCTACAAATGGCTTAACCGTGCGGGTTTAAGCGAGGTTCAAACCTTGTTTTTATACCCTTATCTAGCGGTTTTTCTAGCCATTTCTAACATTTTTCTAACAAAATTTAATAATTTGCTCAGTTTTTTCTCCGTCAAATCGGAGTTCAAACATATCTGGAGATGTACCCAAGTGGTTGAAGGGTCCGGATTCGAAATCCGGTAGGTCGGTTTTGCCGGCGCTAGGGTTCAAATCCCTACATCTCCGCCAA
>JAFQJA010000025.1 GCA_017397315.1 Clostridia bacterium
ACTCTCGATTAAATATTTAATCGAGCATTCTCTTAGCTCAATTCGTTTCTTCGTTTTTTGAGTATAAATAACTCTTGTAATTGACGAGAACTTGGTTGTACTTTCTTGTACACCTTTTTCTCTTCGCTATTCACTTTTCAAGGTTCAACTCTTAATTTTATTAAAGAGTATTTATAATAATCTGTCTGCTGAACTCGCAAGTTTTTCTCGAGGACAGCTTTAACAGTTTACCACACTATTTTTTGTTTGTCAACACTTTTTTTAATTTTTTTTATTTTTTTCTTCTGCTTGTTATTGTGCAGGATTTTCTGATACTGTTTGTGTTGTAAAATAGGTATCAATCATCTCTTGTAATTTTTGTCTTTGACATATTACATAAGACACGCCATTTATTGTTTGCGGTTCATTCGGCATACTCATTGTAACAATGTCCTCAGATGTCATTGATTTTAATGACAACAAATGAGAAGCCAGCATTTTAACAGTATAATTGGTTTTTACTGACTCGTTAAAAACCTTATATAATTCATTTGCTTTCAACAGATACTGCGGCTGCATTTTCTGTTCAAACAATTCAGTTAAAAAGTATTGCTGATTTTTAATTCTGTCCAAATCGGCATTCGCATAACCGTTTCTAAACCTTACGAAGCCTTCACATTCTTCGCCATTAAGAAGTTGTCTTCCTTCAGGCAACGCAATATGCAATCCCTGCTCAGGATCGTCATAGTACATACCTCTTCTGCCGTTTGACCAGGCGTTCGGAACATGAGGCACATTTATATACACGCCACCCAAGGCATCTATAACATCACGGAAGCCTTTGTAGTTTGCGACTACACAAAAATGGATATCAAGTCCTGTCAAATCCTTAACCGCTTGAATTGATGCGGTTTCACCGCCATACAAATGAACATGAGTGATTTTGTCTCCTCTTCCTTTGTAAGTAACTCGTGTATCTCTGGGAATTGACATAATACTCAATTTCTTAGTTTCATTGTCTAATGAAGCAAGAATAATTGTATCGGTACGGGATTCGTTCATATCGACACCAAGCAAAAGTATATTTACTCTGCCTTCGGGTTCCACTGCAGACAACCCTTCAAACTTAGCAATATTGTTATTGTTGCCCATTAAGTCGGGCATCATTTTTTGAGCCACAAGTATTCCGCTGAGGATTGCAAGGCATACTCCCAAAACGCAGAAAATTACAGTTAAAAATTTTCGAATATTCATTTGAATTATCTCCATATATATTTTATGTGTTTCCAAAACTGGAAACACATAAATTGGTGGAGGGAGATGGATTCGAACCATCGAAGTCGGTGACAACAGATTTACAGTCTGCCCCCTTTGGCCACTCGGGAACCCCTCCGAATATTAAATTAAAAAAACAATCCATGGCACATCTCACGGACATGCCACGAACCGTTGGAGCTGGTGATGGGACTCGAACCCGCGACCTGCTGATTACAAATCAGCTGCTCTACCAATTGAGCTACACCAGCGTTTTTGCTTGATTATTGTAACACACAAATTACAGCTTGTCAAGTACTTTTTTATTTTTTTCATCAGGATTCGAACCTTGAGAAGGCACGAACCGTAAAGAAAAACAGTCCGGGGGACTGTTTTTCAGGTGAGTGGTGCGAAGACGGGTACCAAAAGCAAAGCTTTTGGTCGGCGAGCAATGCAGATTGCGAAG
>JAFQJA010000026.1 GCA_017397315.1 Clostridia bacterium
CCGTTAATTGTAAAACTAAATGCAAGTTTTTCTCGACATTTACTCTTACAAAGTTGCAATAAGTTTTACAAAGAGCAGATTTTGAGATATAGTAAAGATAAACTGTGCAGCTCATAAAAAAGGAATGATTTCTATGAGCAAACATTTATCTTTATCAGACAGGGCAATGATTGAAAGACTTTTGGTAATGGATTATACTTTTGCTTCTATTGCAAAAAAGCTTAATCGTTCTCCCTCGACTATTTCAAGAGAAGTAAAACGTTATCGTGTATTTGCAGGAAGGGTTAACCCTTCCTCAAAAAATGATTGTGAGAAGTATTACTCCTGTCTCAGAAACAATCTGTGCAAGGTAGAAACCCATGGTTGCTTTACAAGATGTAAGCTGTGTAATGACGTAAACTGCGTTGATATTTGCAACGAATATGAATCATTACATTGTATCTTATTAGACAAACCGCCCTACGTTTGCAGTAGTTGTCCTAAGCAAAAGACTTGCAAAAAAGAACACGCATATTACACTGCTCACAGAGCAAATGCAGAATATTTGCACACCTTGAAAGATAGCCGAAAGGGGATTCGCACCTCACCTGAAAGGTTAATTAAAATTAGCGAGATAATTTCTCCGCTTATCCTAAAAGGGCAGTCTATTAACCACATAATCGCTACTCACGGTAACGAAATTGGCTTATCTGAAAAAACTCTTTACAACTACATAGACAGTAATGCTTTTGCTATCAAAAACATTGATTTGCCAAAGAAAGTCATTTATCGGCAGCGTCGTCCTAAAAAGGTTTTAACCAAGCTTGAATACAAGTGTCGCCGAGGCAGAACCTATGAAGATTTTAAGGCCTTTATTACAGAGCATCCCGATTACGAGGTAGTTGAAATGGATACTGTGAAAGGTGCCAGAAACAAAGGCAAGGTGCTTCTTACAATGATTTTCAGAAAATCTAATTTTATGCTCATTTTTCTTATGCCTGACGGCACTATGAAAAGTGTTCAGACTGTTTTTGATGTACTTACTGAAAAGTTAGGGCTTAAAACCTTTAGAAAACTATTCAAAGTTATTCTTACGGATAATGGTGTTGAGTTTAAAGATCCTTTGAGTTTGGAGTATGCTCCTAACGGTTGCCAACGAACACGGATTTTCTTTTGTGATCCGCAGGCATCCTGGCAAAAACCACACATAGAAAAGAATCATACACTTATCCGCAGAATTCTTCCAAAGGGCAAGCCTTTTGACTATCTAACACAAGAGGATGTTCGGCTTCTTTGTTGCAACATAAACTCCGTTGCAAGAGAAATGTTTAACAACAAAACTCCGTTTCAGTTACTGACAGGCAAAGAAAACGAAAAACTGTTAATTTCACTGAACCTCAAAGCCGTACCACCGGACAAGGTTACTCTAAAGCCAACGCTCATTAAACACTAACCACAATGAATAACAGAGCTGCACAGTCCTAAAAACCGTACTTAAGACGGGGTTGCATTTTCTTTTACAAAAAAATCTGATTCCGTCTGTTTTGTTATGCTTTATTTTCAGTGAAAACTAACAGTTTTGCATTAATTATACCATATTTTCAAAGTATATGCACTCTATTTTTGCAAATTTTATGGTTTATGCCTTGACTTTTTTATTTTAGGTTGCATTTACTTATTCATTTAAAGATCAAAGTATAACACATTTATGAAACATAATCAATAGATTTAAAAAAATACCAAGCAATCATCGGTTGGTGATTGCTTGGTTGAGTATCGGTTTCAACTTGCTATCCTTGGGATAGTTATATATAAAATCATCTGTAAGCATAAATTCGAGGAGCCATTGTTTTGGCACGATGCTTACATTGCTATTGAGTTTCACCACCTTAAGTTTTC
>JAFQJA010000027.1 GCA_017397315.1 Clostridia bacterium
AGTTAACGAGGGTATGCTCAAGGAAATGTTTTCAAAAACATTAGGTATAGAAATTGAAACTCCATTTGTTCGTATGCCTTACAGTGAAGCAATGGAGCGTTTTGGTTCAGACAAACCTGATACAAGATTTGGGCTGGAACTAATTCAAATGTCTGATGTCGTTGAAAACTGCGGTTTTAAGGTTTTTGCAGATGTTGTTAAAAATGGCGGAAGTGTTCGTGCAATTAATGTTAAAGGCGCTTCTGACAAGTTGTCCAGAAGAGATTTAGACTCTTTAACTGATTTTGTTAAGATATACAGAGCAAAAGGTCTTGCCTGGTTCGTAGTTAACGAAGGTGAAATTAAATCACCTGTTACAAAATTCTTAACAGAAGAAGAAACAAAAGCTATTTTAGACAGAGCAGGTGCAGAAATCGGCGATGTAGTTTTGTTTGTTGCTGATAAAGATGAAGTAGTATTCCAGGCATTAGGTGCACTAAGACTTGAACTGGGAAAACGCCTTGATTTAATTGATAAATCTAAATTTAATTTTTTGTGGGTAACTGAATTCCCGTTGTTTGAGTACAGCGAAGAAGAGAAGAGATTTGTTGCTAAACACCATCCATTTACTTCTCCTATGGACGAAGATTTGGAATTATTAGATACATGTCCTGAAAAAGTACGAGCTAAAGCATACGATGTAATATTAAATGGTTGTGAACTTGGTGGCGGAAGTATCCGAATTTACGATAGTGAATTACAGGAAAAAATGTTTAAAGCATTGGGCTTTACGCACGAACAGGCATGGAGCAGATTTGGTTTCTTGTTAGAAGCATTTAAATACGGTGTTCCTCCACACGGCGGAATGGCGTATGGTCTTGACAGGCTTATTATGTTACTGACAGGAAGCGAATCAATAAGAGATGTTATGGCGTTCCCGAAGGTTCAGAACGCTTCTGAACTTATGTCAAACGCTCCTGATGTTGTTGACCCGAAACAATTAATAGAATTAGGTATAAGTATAGTAAAAATTGATTAATCAAGTATTTTGCAAAGGGTCTCCTTTGCTTAATATATAAATACGGAGTTATATATGAAAAGGCAATGGATTTTAAGAAAACATAATAATGCCCTTGTAAGTCAGATTATGGAAAAGTATAATATTTCTCAACTGACTGCAAGAGTTTTGCAAAACAGAATTGAAACTTTAGGTGATTCTGTTTTAGCAGATAAAAATGATATTACAAAAATGCACAGTCCCTTTTTGTTAAATGATATGCAAAAAGCAGTTGATATTATAAATAATGCAATTGATTTTGGTAAGCATATAACGATTTACGGCGATTATGATGCCGATGGTGTAACCGCAACCTCTCTTTTGTATTCTTATCTTTTAAGCATCGGTGCTTATGTAGACTATTATGTACCGGACAGAATGGAAGAGGGATACGGAATTAATACTGACGCGGTTGACTATTTAAAGACAAAAGGCACGCAATTGTTAATTACAGTAGATACTGGGGCAACTGCTTTTGAGCAGATACAGTATGCGGTTGATAGTGGTATGGAGGTAATTGTTACAGACCATCACGAATGTCAGGATGAATTACCAAACTGCAGTGCGGTTATTAATCCTAAAAGGCACGACAGTACATATCCTTTTAAAGACATTGCAGGTGTTGCAGTTGCATTCAAACTTGTCTGTGCATTAAACGAAAGCGTAGAAGACATTATTGATAATTATATTGAACTTGTGTGTATTGGCACAGTTTCTGATGTTATGCCTTTAATTGATGAAAACAGAATATTTGTAACAATAGGTCTTGAATATCTTAATAAATCAAACATTGTTGGTATAAATTCGTTAATAGAGGCAGTTGGACTTAAAGATAAAAATATTACTGCCGGTTCTATCGGTTTTACTTTAGGTCCCAGAATTAATGCCTGCGGAAGACTTGGAAATGCTTCTCAATGCGTAACACTATTTACTACAGATGACCAGAATGAAGCCGATTTTATATCTCAAAATCTTAACAGTATTAACAGTCAAAGGCAGGAAATAGAGCAAAATATATTATCAGAGGCAATTCATATAATCGAGAAAAATAATTTATATAACAACAGTGTTATAGTTGTTGGAAAAGAGGGTTGGCATCACGGCGTAATCGGTATAGTTGCATCAAAAGTTGCAGAAAAATACTATAAGCCTACAATTCTTTTATGTATAGAAGATGATTATGCAAAAGGCTCGGGCAGAAGTATTGAAAACTTTGATTTGTTCAGTGCCCTTAATTCTGTTTCCGATAATTTGGAAAAATTCGGCGGACATTGTCTTGCGGCAGGAGTAACAGTTAAAACTTGCAATATTGAAAAGTTTTCAAACGACATTAATATTTACGCACTTTCTGTAATGGAGCAAATAGATTTTGTGCCAAAACTTTATGTTGACTGCAATATTAGTTCTAAAGATTTAACAGAAGATAATATTAATAATCTTGCAGTTTTAGAGCCGTACGGTAGCGGAAACACACAACCTGTATTTTCACTAATGAAGTGTCAGATATATAAAATTGCCACTCTTGGTGAAAACAGACACATAAGAATGTTACTAAGGCTTGACAATATGATTTTTTCGGCTGTTGGCTTTGGAATGGGAAGACTTATTAATAATTATAAACAGGGAGATATTGTTGATGTTGCCGGTCATCTTGAAATTAATGTCTACAACAACAAAAACAATATCCAAATTAGATTAAAGGATATAAGATTATCAACAAAATAGGAGTATATTATGTTATCACCTGACCAGTCTTTTGAATTACTTAAAGAACGAATAATTAAATATAATCCACAGGCAGATTTAAGTATAGTTGAAAAAGCCTATTCTTTGTCTGTTGTGGCACATCAGGGACAACAGCGTATATCGGGCGAGCCCTATGTTACTCACCCTCTTGCAGTTGCAAATATTCTTGCAGAAATGGAACTGGACTGCGGTTCTATAGCCGCAGGATTACTTCATGAT